>JAKANS010000305.1 GCA_021823625.1 bacterium
TCCGATCTAGGAACACTTGCGTTACGGTTGTTCCAGGCTGAGATGCGTGAGTCCACTCGCGAGGTTCGCACCCCGCGAAGTTATCACAGGTCACGGTCCGACGCGGCGCGGGTCTTAGTCTAGGCACGAGGATCGGACTGGGTACCGCCTCAAACGACCATCAAGAGTCACGCCTGACCGGGTCCCTGCCTCTGGTTCAGCCCAATCGCGCGGGCGATGTCATCGTGGGTTCCTTTCTTTTCTTTTCTTCAAAGCGGTCTTGGTCTTGGTCTTTCCGCCGTCAGGCGGCCACCGGTTTCACGGCCTCATCCTTCTTTGCGCGCGGCGCCACCAGCCGGCCCAGCGCCCACACGAACCCGCTGAGCTCCCGCCCCAGCGCCGCCGCCGCCACCGTGGCCTTCTTGTGCCGCACTTTCGTCAGATGCTGGTAGCGGTGGTGCAGCCGCGTCTGCGCCGCCCACGCCAGGTCCTTCACTGCCTTGCTCAATCCTTCCTGGCGTTTGAGTAACTCCCGGCTGATCCGCGCCGGGGTGCGATAGTTCCACGCCGCCTCGATCGACGCGCGGCGCGCGATCCCATTGCCCATCTGGGTAATCCCGCCCTGGCGCCGTTCATCGCCGGTCGAGTCCTCGCTGGGCACCAGCCCGAGGTACCCCATCAGTTGCCGCGCGCGCCCGAAGCGGTGTAAGTCGCCTGACTCGGCCACCAGCGTCGCCGCGGTCAGCAGCGCCACCCCGCGCAGACTCATCAAGGCCCGCACCACCGGCTCCCAGCGCCAGCCCGCCACCACCCGCGGCCGTTGCGCCTCGTAGCGTTCCAATCGTTCGCCCGCCTCGCTGATGACGTGGACCATCTCCTGGCACACGAACTGTTGTTCGCCAAAGGGCAGCTTCACCGTGGCCAGATAGCGCAAGGGTTGGGCCGTCCAGGCCTTGGTGCCGGCGTAACGGAAGTTATGCCGTAGGAGAAACATCTTGAGCTGCTGCCGCGCGCGGTGCTGTTGCCGCTGCACCTGGTAACGGGCGCGAATCAAATCGCGCACCGCCTCGTCCTCCGGCTCGGGCACGTGGATGGCCGTGAGTTCGCCGGCGCGGTGGAGGCGGGCCAGTTGATCGGCATCGCGCCGGTTGGTCTTCACGCGGTCGCCGGGCGCGCGCGGGATCTTCGACGGCGCCACCAGGAGGCAATCGTAACCGTGGGCGCGCAGGCAGCGGCACAACGGATACCCATGCGGCCCGGCCTCGTAACAGAACTTCAAGGTCACGCCGGGATGCGCGGCGGCGAGCTTCCGGGCCAGTTGGAGCACGTCGTCGTGCCTGCCGCCGATGAGGCCGTAACGGCGCACCTCGGTCGAGTCCGACGGCGCGAGGCTGACCGCGATGGACTCGGTATGCACGTCCAGGCCGACGCACAGCGCGGGGCCGTGGGCGGCAGGTGGAAGCGGGTGGCCGAGGATCGCGCCCGTGGTGGCGGGCGGGGCGCATCTTGGCACTGCCCCCGGAGCGCCGGTCTCCGACCCGGCGCGTGCGGGAATCGGTGCTGAAACGCGCCGGGTCGGAGACCGGCGCTCCGCAATGCCCATCGATTCGGGGGCAGTGTCGAGATGCGCCCAAGTGGGCGTTTGCGGCTCGACAGGGCTGGTCTGGCGGAGTAGATAGGTCTTCATGGTGTCTGTTCTTCGTTGCAGTGTTGTTTGGGGCGTGAGTCCCACCCCTGGTGGCTCGGCGGCGCTCGCGCGGCGCAACCCACGTTTCCTCCGGAGAGCAGACACCGCTTTTGCTTTCATCGAAAGCCATACTGTCTAGGCGGCACTACGCGCATCGCATGAAAAGTCGCATCATGTATATCGAGGACAAGAGCGGCGGTCTCATTGGGCCGGCTCGCATCGGTCGCGTCACGTTCTCCAAGACGGGCAGCACCATTTACTATCGTGGTCGCAGTTTTCAGCGCGTCAGAGGCTTCAAGCACAATTACGAGGACGTGGAGACAGGCGACCCTTTTTGGATTTCTGGCCCGAAGCGCAATGGCGAGGACTCGCTGTATGGCGGCAGCACGCCGACCGAGATTGATGACGATGTGCGCGAGGAGTATTGGCGTGACATCAGACGCCAGCCGGAGAGTGTGACAGCATGACAATGCCGCCTAACCAGGGCGCTGCAGCGAACCGCCGCCCCGCTGGGCAGTCGGACGGTTCAGGTAATTTGGCCGCGACTGTTGCAGCCGACCGGGCGTTTCCGGCGGCGGTCGCTGAGCTTGGGGCGTTAGGCATCGTGAGCACATCACCAACAGAAGGCAGATTATGAGCATTGGAACTATTGGCGGTATCGTCGGCATAGTCGGTGGCTTTGCCGGAGGATTTATCGGTGCATATTGCAGTTACAGGCGAGCGAAGAGTTCGCGCGAGCGACGGTTCGTGATTTGGGCGAGCATTGCGATTCTGGTTTATGTTGGTTTGTTTCTCGCGGTGTTTTCTCTTTTGCCGCAGATGCGAGATTGGATATGGGCTTTTTACTTTATTGTGATGATGTTCGGCATCCGTTACTTGAATCGTTGGCAGAGCAGGATTCAGCGAGAGGAGCAGACACGATGACGATGCCTAACACCGCGCTGGAGCCAACGCCGACTGCACCTTGAGTTTATGGACGTTTTAAGTTATACAACGATTATCGAGCTTGCGGAGCCGCTCGCCCGTCGGCGTGGCTCAGCTTTGGATCGTTCGGCATCGTGAATAAATCAACTATCCTCGCGTTGCTCGGGCTGCTGGTAATAGGAACTGTTTTGGCGTTATGGTGGCCCAAGCCGGCCCCCGCCCCAGGTCCGGCAGCAGTTCTCTTCGCGGGCACCACCAATGTTTCGGCGACCAGCCGTCTGGGTAATGGGACCCCCGAGTTCCCTTTTTTCGACCTCGTTGCGTTGCACATTACAAACCTTCCAACCTCGGGGCGTGTGGGGCTCTTTGTCCTGACCAATGCCACTTTCAAGAACGTTCACTTTTTTCTCCAAACCATTGAGCTGTGGCAGGCGGGCAGATGGGTCGAGCAGGCTCCGGCTTGGGAACCCTTTGGCTCGGAACTGGAGCCCGGAAAGAGCTGTGTGCAGGTGGTGCCCGAACCAGCAGGGAATCTCCCCTGGAGGTTGCGCCTCGGAATCCAGGAGCATCCCCGTGGGCTTAACAGCCCGTCAAAAAAGTCGCCCGGGGGAGTGAACATTTAAAAGGGGAGAGCGTCCAACGAGGAACTTCATTATGGCGCTGGGTCGACGCACCCCCAAACAGTCCGAGTTGTTCGTGGCCACGAC
>JAKANS010000306.1 GCA_021823625.1 bacterium
GGGGGGGGCGTGGCGATGTCGCCCGTCGCCCACAGTTCGAAGTATGGCAGATACTGGACGATGTCCGGACTGTCCGGGAATTTCGCGTTGCCGGTGAGGTCGGTGACCGCGGTGCCACCCCCGATGTTGAGGAATGCTTTGGCGGTGATGACGCCTTGCGGACTGGTGGGGGCGGCGGCGTGGACGAGGATGGCCCCCAGCCCGATGGCGCAGACCCCCGAGGCAACTCGATCGACGAACTTATTGCTCATAGGTTTTGTGATTTGGTTGATTCGCGAGCACCTCCACCCCTCCGACCCGAACCTGCCTACCTTCCACTCTCGAAGCGCCGCTGCGCCCCGAGACACTCGACTTGCCGGCAGGGCTTACGCATCTCGCGAACATGTGAACTTGGCGGAACGTACTGCCGTCCAGTCGCACGGTGCAATAAAAAAACGGGTTTGGCGATGTCCTGCTGTCCAGGTAGTTACGCCGGCGCTGTCAGCCATGAGACTGTCGCTTCGTGAACGTAAAGCAAGCGGACCTCATGAAAAACCCTTGCGTTCCGGCCCCTCGCCGGGCTGTGGGCGCCAGCCAGACGCCTGGATTCCGCCTCACGGCGCGAGCGAAGGATGGTCTTGTGAACCTCCGAAACCGGCCTGGCAGCCCGGCGCGCTTGCGGGGCGAGCGGGCGTCAAACTTACTATTGCGGCGCGACGGCTGAGCCTGTCCCAAACGGTGAAGGACAACGCATCGGCACATTCCTGCCGCGACGGCAGGGTGATCCCCCTCGCGGCGTAAAGTGGTGAGGTAAAAAAAGAGGAGACCGGGCCGAAGCCCGGTCTCCGCGTGCGAGAAGGAAGCGAAAACTACTGCTTCAAGCGGTAGAACTTGGCGCCGGCTCCGACCGCCTGGGTCTGCGGCGCCGGACCGACGTCCGTCCACGGACCGGTCACCGCCGTGGCCGACTGCACGGTCGAGCCGCCAGCCGGGTCTTCGGAGATCGTCACGTTGGTGCCGCTGAGGGCGATCTTCGCCGTGCCCACCGCACTGACTTCGGGCGCCGGGTACAGCAACAGGTAGTCCATGTCGCCGTCGTTGCGGTTGCCAGACCAGCGCAGCGTCACGGTGCCATCGAGGGCCACCGTGGCGATGCTGCCGTCCGCCGTGCGGGCCGGGAGGAGGTCGTTCGAGCTCCAAGCCCCAGTGCCTTGATGCACGAAGTCACCGATCTTGGTGACCCCTTGCTGGTTGCCCGGAACAACCACGCTGCCGTCCCAGGTGCTGCCGTCGGCTTTCTTGGGATTGGCCACGACGCTGACGGACATGTTGATTTCGCCGGCGTTCTGGCCGTCGCGGGCGATGCCGGCCACGACCACGTATTTGCCATTCGGCACGGTGCGCGTGTAGTTCTGCCACTGGCCCGTAGAAGTCCAGCCCACGGCGTAGTTGGCGTCCACGGTCCAGGTCGCACCACCCGAGCTGCCGCGCGCGCGGCCGATGTCGGAGACGACGCCGGCGTCGTTGTTGCTGTCGGGTGTGCCGCCCTTCATGTCCACGACTCCCGCGTCACCCGAGGTGTGCCGGTTGTAGGCCAGCGCGGCGCCGCCGGATTTGTCGGGTGCGGCGAAGTAATCCACGTCCAGAACGGCCTGGTCGGTGAGGTCTTTGTAGGCGTCGCCCTTGTAGGGCATCGTGCTCGCCGCGGGCATCGTCTGGCCGGTGTTGTAGTTGTAGTCCTCGGCTTCGATCAGATAGGCGTTGGACATGAGGACGCGGTTGTTGTCGTCGGCCGAGCCGCCGCTGAGGGTGGTGCTGCCCTTGGAGTTCGAGACGATCAAGGAATAATCGCCCACGGCCCGCGCGTCCGCGTTCGCGAAGACGAGCGACGGGCTGGTGGCACCGGGGATGTTGTCCTTGTTTTGCCGCCACTGGTACGTAAGCGGCGTGGCGCCGACAATCTTCGCCGGATCGATGCTGAGGGTCACGGTGTCGCCCTTGTTGAACACCGGCTTGTCGATGTGGATGGTGTCGCCCACGATCGGAGCGAGGTTGTCCACCGAATCGAAGACACCGATCACGGTGCCGTTCAGCTTCATGCTGGTGGCGTTTTCCGCAGGATCGGGATCACCCGCCATGATGTAGGTGGCTTCGCAACCGTCTCCGCCCCCGCCTTCGCGGAAGTCGAACTCCATGTAATACCGCTTGCCCGCAGTGAGCGTGATCGTGTCGAAACCTGGCCACTCTGTGCCAAAGAACTGGTCAGAGCGTTGGTCGATCGTCTTGAGCCACTGATAGGCGTTCGCCCACGGGTCCATTTTGGCAATGAGCTTCTTGTTCTCCGGTTTATCATCGGTGCTCAGGTACAGATACCCCTGGTCATCCGACGACATAAAGAACACGTAATTGCCGGTCTTGGGCGGGACAAAGTACGTGGCGACGCGACACCCGTAATTGTCCGCCACATTGCGAGGCGACCCCATGTAGGAGGAGTTGCCGGTGACGTTCGGAATGCGCCCCCAAGCCGGGTCGGCCAGGTTCGCCACGAACGTGTCGATGTTGCCGGTGTCGCCGTTCAAGTTGTTCCAGCGTTCCCACTTGGCGATGCCGGGGATGAACTTGGCGGCGCGGAACGCGATCTTGCTGTCGGTCGCGATGGTATTGGCCGCGGCCGAGGTGTCCTGCACGCCGTTGACGGTGAGGTTGTAGAGCGTGTCGTCGGTTTGCGACGAGGTGGTCAGCATGACCGTCACGTTGTCGGGCGCCAGCTTGGCCGCCGACACGGTGACGCCTTGGTCGATCTTGTAGTTGCTCGCTTTTTCCGCGGTGGCCGGGGTGATCCACTCGCTGAACTTCACGCGCACGCTCGCGCGGTCGGCGCCGCCGGCGGCTTCGACGATCGTGGGGGCCGCGGTATCGGCGGTGACGGTCAGCGTGGCGTCGGCGCTGGTGGCGTTGCCTTGGGCGCCCGCCACCGCCACGGAGAACTTGGCGCCGTTGTCGGCCATCGGCACGCGCGCGATGGTGTAGGTCATGTTGGTGGCGTCGGTAATATCCGAGCCATTCCGCTTCCACTGGTAGGTGTAGGGTGGCGTGCCATCGGCCACGACGCTGAAGGTCACGGGCGTGAGTTCGGCAACCGTCTGGCTCTGAGGCTGCGTCATGATCGTTGCTGGCCCCATGGTCTTGTCGAAAGTCGAGAGGTACTCGCCTGGGATCGGCATGGAGGAGTCAATGAGGAAACCCGGATCCTGGACCGCCACCGCGAGGTTGTCGCCGCCGCCGCCTTCCTTGAACAAGGCCTCGAGGTAGT
>JAKANS010000153.1 GCA_021823625.1 bacterium
GCCACGCTGGCCCGGCTCCAGTAGTGCCGGCCCAGCCCGCGCCTCTTTGCCCCGGCCCCAGGCCTCGCTCCGGCGGGGCTGGTTTGCTCTTGAGGCGACGCACCCGGCCCGGAGCGCATGGCGGGCCCTCGAAAGAAACTTCCGCGAGTGGTCGGCCGACTTGGCCGCACCGAACATCAAACCAATAGCAGAACTCTGCTTATGAAGTGTCCAGCCATTGGGGCAGGTCACTGGGTTCATATGTCTCCGGCAAAGGCCTTCTGCAAAGTGGATTGGCGGCGGTGGCTGGCGCGTGCGAGGTTGGCGGACACCGCCGCTTCACTTCCGCTACACCGCAGGAGGCGGCGAGATCGTGCTTGTCCTTGATTTGGACGGCCCAACCAGACGCGACCAGCATGGCGTCAATCTTGTCGCGGGCGCGCTGTTCTGGAGTCAGGTCGGGCATGGCAGCCGGGTTCAGGGAAGCGGAATCACCCGATCATGATGGGGGGATCGCGCTTCGCGGCGATGCGGGCGGACGAGGTCGCCATCGTTTTCATGGCGACGGTGCCAAGTGTTACTGCATGCCTTTCCCTGGCGAGAGCCGTGTTCATATGTGTAACCTCCACATTTGTCGGCCAATCCTTGGCGAGTACGGCGACCACTTCCAACAAACGCCCGCCGTGCGAGCTTCAAAACCGACCGAAGTCGGGGACGGTGTGAGCGCCATCCCACGCTCGGAACGCCTTGCGGCACCGAGCGAAACGCAGACGAGAACCCTCCCCACTGTGGAGAAGGGTGTGGGGATACCCCGGAAGCTCCGTCCGAGACGTGCAAACATGCTACTGTCCTTGAAAGAAAGTTCGAGCGGCATCGCAGCGAGGCACCCAATTCCTCCCCCCTTCGTCAGCGACGCCTTCGCGCCGAACCACTTTGCTCGACAAGGCCCGGGCATCGGCTAACCTGCCGGCGCACCGAACCTCAACTCCAAACGCCCAGCCTTTTGGCCACCACCACGCCATGAAAACGAAGCCGATCGGTTTCATTGCCGGGCTGACCTTGTTCGTTGCGATCCTGTACCTGCCGGTCCCTGCCACCTTCCAAGCCGCCGCGGCGAAGGTGCTGAACGGCCCGGTCGCCGGCCTCAACGCGCCGCAGTTGGCCGCGTCGATGAAGGCGGTGCTGGCGGTGCTGATGCTGATGATCCTCTGGTGGTTGACCGAGGCCGTGCCACTGCCGGCCGCCGCTCTCTTGCCCGCCGTGCTCTTTCCATTGCTGAAAGTCACCGGTCTGCAAGGTCAGGCGCCGTTCGATTTTTCCGCCAAGAACACGCTCCTGAATTACGCCAACCCGGTGATTTACCTGTTTCTCGGCGGGTTCCTCATCGCTGGAGCGATGCAAAAATGGAGGCTCGACCGGCGGTTCACGCTCTGGCTGCTCACGCGCGGCAACCTGGCCAACAACGCCGGGTCGGTGCTCTTTAGCATGATGGCGGTGACCGCTTTCGTGTCGATGTGGATTTCGAACACCGCCGCAGCGGCCATGATGCTCCCGCTCGGTCTCGGTGTGCTCGCGCTCGTGGGCGCCCAGCCGGGGCATTCGCGTTACGGCACGGCCTTGATGCTCGGCATCGCCTGGGCTGCCTCGATCGGTGGCGTGGGCACGATCATCGGGACGCCGCCCAACGGCATTGCGCTGGGCATCCTGAACACCACCTTTGGCGCGGACCCGAATTACCAGCGAATCACCTTCCTCGATTGGCTCAAGGTCGGCGTGCCGTACGTGATCCTGTTCCTGCCGCTGGCGTGGTTCGTTCTGATGCGGATGTACCCGCCGGAAATGCGGTCCCTGCCGGGTGGCAAAGCGCGGCTGGAGGCCGAGCGCACCGGCCTCGGGCCGCTCTCGAACGGAGAAAAAGGGACCATCGCCGTGTTTCTGTTGGCGGTGACGTTGTGGGTGACGAACCCGTTTTGGGAAGCGATCCTGCCGGCCGCGGTGTTCGCCCACCTGGTCTGGCTGGACGAATACCTCATCGGCCTGCTTTGCGGCACGGCGTTGTTCTTCATTCCGGTCAATCTCCGCGAAGGCCAGTTCCTTTTGGACTGGAAGGACACGACCTGTGTGGACTGGGGCACCTTGACGCTTTTCGGCGGTGGCATCGCGTTGTCGGACGGCATGTTCAAAACCGGCCTGGCTTCGTGGATTGCGCAAACGTTTGTCGGCCTGCTCGGGACGCCTTCCACGCTCGCTTTGTTGTTCGGGGTGGTGCTCCTGATTGCCATGCTGACCGAGGTGACCTCCAACACGGCGGTGACCTCCATGATGGTGCCCGTGGTGATATCGATCGCGATGAAGACGGGAGCCAACCCGCAGACCGTCGCCGTCGCCACGGCCATCGCGGCATCGATGGCTTTCATGATGCCGGTGGCCACCCCGCCCAACGCGCTGGTCTATGGCACCGGCTACATCCGCTTGAGGGAGATGGTGCGCGCCGGCCTGGTGCTGGACCTGCTGGGCTGGCTGCTGACCGTTTTCATCGTCGTCGTGATTGGCGGGAAGGTGTGGGGCTTATTGAAGTTGTAGCTGCCCGCTTCTGTCCTTTGCGCTGGCTTTGCCTGGCAACCTCAGGCCATCCGGCACCCGGCGCAGCCGGTTCCTTTGAGCATGATTGCGCCGGTCGGGCAAACTTCGGCGGCGCGGTTCGCGGACTTCTTCAGCGCCTCCGCCATTGGCCGGTCGAACGGCACGGCCACGCCGGCCTGGAATCCCCGGCCGAAGAAAGACAGGCCAATCTCCTCGCCCGCCTGGCGGGCCACTTCCACGCAAGCGCCACACAAGATGCATTTGCCCGGCTCAAAAACGATGTCGGGATGCGACGTGTCGCGCGTGAAGTGGCGACGCTGACCGACGAACCGGGCCGGGTCCACGCCGTATTCGGTGGCCAGCGAACGCAGCCGGCACGGGATCGCCTTGCCGCAGCCGCAACCCAGGCAACGCTTCGACTCGCGCGTCGCGTCCGCCGGCGTGAAGCCTAGCTCGACTTCCTCGAAGGTGGTCCGCCGTTTCTCCATTGCCAGATGCGGCATCGGCGCCCGGGGCGCCTGCTCGATGTCGCGGAGCATGATGGCCAGTTCGTCTTCGTCGAGCTTGCCCATCATGATGTTCACGGCTTCCGGCGCTCCGGTGACCTTCTTCCCGCTGAGATGTTGGTCAATGGAAAGCGCCGCCAGCTTGCCGGCCGCAACCGCGCGCACAGCCACGTCCGGCCCCGTGACGGCATCGCCGCCGGCGAAAACTCCGGGGAGTTTGGTCGCCAGCGTTCTTTCGTCCACAGAAATGCCCCACTTCGAGAAACCCAGTTCGGGCGCCTGCTCCGTGCCGAATTCCACCGACTGGCCGATCGCCGCGATTACGCACGTCGCGGGCGCCGCGAATTCGGAGCCAGGCACCGGCATCGGCCGTGCGCGACCGCTGGCGTCTGGCGTGCCCAGTTCCATGCAAAGGCAGGTGAGGCTGAGATGGCCGTTCTTGCGCTCCAGTTTGACCGGCGCGACGAGGAACTCCACTTGGACCCCCTCGGCTTCGGCGGCCTCGACTTCTTCCATGAGACACGGCATCTCGCGGCGCGTGCGGCGGTAGAGCACCCGCACCGATTTGGCGCCCAATCTCACGGCGCAACGGCTGACGTCCATTGCGGTGTTGCCCCCACCCACGACGATCACGTCCGTCCCAAGTTGCGGTGCAGGGCCATCCTCGAGCTTTTCGAGGAACTCGACGGCAGGCAGGGCCAGGTCTTCGCCCGGACAACCCAGCCCGCGCGAGCCTTGGGCGCCCACCGCCAGAAACACTGCGTCGAAGTCGCGGCGCAAGTCCGCCAGCGCGAAATCCCGGCCGAGCCTCTGGCCCAGGCGAATGTCAGCGCCGAGTTGACGAACGACGCGCACTTCGGCATCGAGCACACTGCGCGGCAGTCGGAAGGCCGGAATACCGTAGCGCAACATTCCGCCCGGCTGCGGATGGGCCTCGAATATCGTCACGGCATGGCCTTTTCGAAGCAGAGCGTACGCGGCCGCCAGCCCCGCCGGCCCGGCGCCCACGATGCCCACCCGCTTGCCGGTCGGCTCAGCCTTCGAGGGCATGTAAGGTCGCAGCGCGATCCGTTGGTTGTCGGCGCTGAAGCGATGCAGATTGCGGATGGAAAGGGCTTCCTCAACGTCGCACTGGCGGCAGCGCTGTTCGCAAAGCCGCGGACAAATCCGTCCCAGCGAAGCGGGCAGCGTCAGATCGTCCGTCACGATCTCGGCAGCCTTGCGGTGATCGCCGGCGCCCACGCGGGCGATGAAGTTCGGAATATCCAGCCGGGCCGGGCAGCCGGTCTGACAAGGCCCGACGCAGTCCCCGGCGTGATCGGAGACCAGCAATTCGAGCGCGGTTTTCCGTGCGGTGCGGACTTCTTCGGAATCGGTGACCACCGCCATGCCTTCGGCGGCGGGCATGGCGCACGAAGGCCACAAGTTCGGACGGCCCTCGATTTTGACGGCGCAAAGGAAGCACGAGGCCGACGGCGCAAAGCCTTCAACGTGGCAGAGGGTGGGAATGGCGATTCCCAGACGGCGCGCCGCCGTGAGGATCGTCGTGCCTTCCTCGACCTGGATGGGGCGTTGGTCGATGGTGATTTTGAGACTGCTCATGACGGCGAAGCGAAATCCGGAGTCCAGAAGGCCGAACCCCGAAGGCCGAACTCCGAAAGAAGCCCGAAATCCGAATTCCGAAATCCGAAGCGGTGGGGGCGCGAGGTCATGGGCATTTCCTCCAAATGGCGCCGAAGATCAGGTTCAGCTCCTTCGCCTCGCACCAAAGTCTGCGGGCTTCGGGCGCAAGGTTTTCTTCGGCTGTCGCAATCATCCGCAGAAACAACATGGTTTCCTTCGACTCCTTGCGGCAGGTACCGATGCTCTTTCTGAAGTCCTTGCCAGACACGGAATCATCCGCCTCGCAGTAGTTCGCAGCCACGCTGCTGCCCGCGCCCACAATCTGGTCAATCAAGCGGTTGGTTACCGGGCCACGGGGCACCTTCTTGGCAAAGCGGATGATCGCTTCAGCAAAAAGAGCCGTTCGCTCCAACAAGTTCGGCCGCGGCGAGCCCGCGACTTCTTCCCTCAACACAAATGACTCCGTCGCCCCGCCTTCTTCGCAAACCCCGGATCTCGAGTCCGCGCACGCTTCGACGCCGCAACCCGCCAACTCGGATTTCGGAGTTCGGGCTTCTCTCGGATTTCGGATCTCGGTCCTCGGATTTCTCATTTCACCTCCACCGCGTTGTGCGGACACACCTGCCGGCAGGTGTCGCAGCGTGTGCAGATGTCCAAGTCGATCCTATGACGCATGTATGGCGTCATCGGAATCGCGTCCACCGGGCAGTGTTGGGCGCAGATCGTGCAGCCGGTGCAATTGACGTTCACCGTGTACTTGATCAGCGCGGTGCACTTGCCCGCCGGACAATGGCCTTGCAGGTGCGCCTCGTATTCGTCGCGGAAGTACCGCAGCGTCGTGAGCACCGGGTTGGGCGCGGTTTTGCCCAGGCCGCAGAGGCTGCCTTGGGTGACCTGATGCGCCAGTCGTTCGAGTTCTTCCAAGTGCCGCCGACGCGCCTTGCCCGTGCACAGACGCTCGAGCAACTCGAGCATCCGCTTGGTGCCAACGCGGCAGAACGTGCATTTGCCGCAAGACTGGTTCTGCGTGAACTGGAGAAAGTACCGCGCGATATCCACCATGCAGGCGGTATCGTCGAGCACCACCATGCCGCCGGAACCCATGATCGCGCCGATTTCGCGCAGCGACTCGTAATCCACCGGCGTGTCCGCCAGCCGCGCAGGCACGCAACCGCCGGAAGGCCCGCCAATTTGCACCGCCTTGAACTTGCGCCCCTCCCCCACCCCGCCGCCGATTTCCTCGACGATTTCGCGCAGCGTGGTGCCCATCGGAATTTCGATCAGCCCCGCCCGGCGAATCTTGCCCGCCAGGGCGAACACTTTCGTGCCTTTGCTGGTCTTGGTGCCGATCGCCGCAAAGGCCTCGCCGCCGTGACGAACAATCCACGACAGGAGCGCGAGCGTCTCGACGTTGTTGATCAGCGTCGGCTTCCCCCACAGACCGGATTGCGCTGGGAACGGCGGGCGCAGCCGCGGCATGCCGCGCCGGCCTTCGACCGACGCGATCAAGGCGGTTTCCTCGCCGCACACAAAAGCGCCCGCGCCTTCCTTGATCGAGAACTTCAGCGGGTAATCGCTGCCCAGTAACCGGTCACCGATCCAGCCCCGTCGCTCCATTTCGGCCAGCGCCGCGCGGACCCGCTTGAGCGCGTTCGGGTACTCGTGGCGGATGTAGAAAATGGCCTCGTGCGCGCCGACCGCCACCGCGGCGATGGCCAGCCCTTCGATGACGCGGTACGGAAACGACTCGAGGATCATCCGGTCCATGAACGCGCCGGGATCGCCTTCGTCGCCATTGCAAATCACGTACTTGGTGTCGCCGGGTTGTTTGCGGACCATCCGCCACTTTTGCCCGGTCGGGAAACCGGCCCCACCGCGTCCGCGGACGCCGGACTTCTCAACGGTCTCGATGATTTGATCCGGAGTGAGCGGCCCGGCGGCTGCGGGTGCCGACCCGTTCACCGCAACGCCCAGACATTTCGCCAGCGCGGCGAAGCCGTCGTGGGCGAGGCACTCGTCGAGGTCGAGTGGGTCGAGACGCCCGTAATGTTCCATCGCGATGTGGACCTGCCGGCCGAAGAACGCCTGCACTCCGGGGTCACGACCATTCTTTTCCAGCGCCGCGGTTAAGGCCGCTGGCCGGGCCTCCGGCACGAGCAAGCCGTCCACCATCCGCGTCCACGCGTCCGACAGCCGGCTGGTGAGGCTGCGAGGGCGGAACTGCGTTTCCACCAGTTCGGCAGCGCGCGCCGGCGTCATGTCCGTGATCGCCACCTTCGGTTTGCCGGGGCTGACGACCTCGATCATCGGCGTGCGATAACAGGCGCCGACGCAGCCAACGCGTTTCACCGCGGCATTCGCGCCGGTTCGCTCCACGCTTTCCTGCAACGCGCGGAACACGCGGTCTGTGCCTTTGGCCACGCAGCACGAGTCGAGGCAAACGTGAAACTCGGCGGTGCCGTCACCACGCTTGGGCGTGCTGACCAGCGGCTTGGCAACCGTGCGGGTCGCCTGCTCCGCCAGAAACTCGCGCATCGCCCCAGGCAGTTTCTCCGCCGAAGCGTAACCGATCGTGGCTTCCTCAATGCGCAACACCGGAGCCAGCGTGCAGCAGCCCAGGCAGGCGACCGGCTCGATGGTGAACCGCCGGTCCGGGTCGGTGTTGGTGCCGGTGGGAATCCGCAGATGCCGGCGCAGCGCGTCTTCCGCGCGATCGGCGCCCGCGACGTGGCAGGCCGTGCCGTGGCAGACGTGCACCACGTGTTTCCCCACCGGCGCGTGCCGGAACATGTCGTAAAACGTCGAGACGCCGGTGATCGCGGCGGGCGTGATCTGGGTGTGCGCGCAGACGTACTCCAGCGCTTCCCGCGGCAGGTAGCCGTAATGGTCCTGCAGGGCCTGCAGCACCGGAATGACGGTATCCGGCGTGCGGCCGATCCGGGCGATGGCCTCCTCGGCGAATGCGAGGTCCGCCGTAGCGGGAGACGTTGGAGTGACAAGCGCGGTCTCGCTCATGGCCGTTTTGCCTCCAGCACCGGGCCTCCCTTGTCGGCCACGCAGAACAGAGTTTTCACCGTGCGCACCACCATGACGCCGCGCGCGAACGCCGGGCTGGCAAGCACGCCTTCAGCAAGATCCGCCTTGGCCAGTTCCCTGGCCTCGCGCGCCGCCGCGAGCACCGCCATCCCGCCTTTCGTGCCGAACACATAGACGCGGTCGCCGGCAATTGCGGGCGATGAACTGACTTCCAGTTCGCATTCGTGTTCCCAGAGTTTCTTGCCGTCCTTGAGATCAAAACACGTCACCGTTCCGCTCGAGGTCACGGCGAAGACCAACTCGCCGTTACTCACCGGGCTGGTCACGTCCGGCACGTTTTCGTCCGTTTTCCAGACGACGTGGCTTTTCGTGACGTCCCCTGCCCCGTCGGGCTTGATGGCGAAGAGTTGATCCGAAGGACTGATCGCCACGACGAGTCCACCGGCGAAGATCGGCGAAGGCGTGATTTCGCCACTCAACATTTGGGCCCGCCACAATTCGTTGCCGTCGGCGACGCTGTAGGCGATGACCAGTTCGCCGGCGAGCGTCGCGATCTGCGGCTTGCCCGCGACTTCATAAACCACCGGCGTGGCCCAAGACTGGCCGACCGGCCGGGGCTTCTGCCAGATCACGCGGCCGGTGGCGCCATCGAACGCGATGAGTTTCGAGAGATTGTTTTCCGGCTCGCCCTGGTCGTACTGGAGCAAAAGCCGGCCCTGCCAGATCGCGAGCGAAGTCGCGAAGCCGTATTGGTTCTTGGGTACGCCAAGGTTCTTCGACCACACGGGGCTGCCGTCGAGGTTGAAGGTCGCAAGGTCGCCATTGGCAAACATCGCGAACACGCGCCGCCCGTCGGTGGCCATCGTCGAGGCCGCGAAGCCGGTGGAGTCGGGCACTTCGGGAGGCTTCGCGGGCGAACCGGGCACATTCGCGACGGCGCGCTGCCAGACTTGCGTGCCGGTGGTGAGGTCGAAGGCGAACACGCTCCGGTTGGTGGCGTCGCCGCCCGACAAAAACACGCGGTTGCTCCAGATCAGCGGGGAGTTGAATCCTGGCGCCGGCACGGGCGTTCTCCAGAGCACGCCTTCGCCGCTGGCGAGGTTGAACGCCAGCGGGAACGCGGCATTCGTCACGAAGGCGGCGCCGGACGGACCGAGAAATCGCGGCCAGTTCGCCGCAAACTCCGCTGGCGAGGGCAGCGGCGGGGCGTCCTCGCCTTCGCCGCGTAATTTTGCCAACACCTTGTCCACGCCGGCCGGACTGGAGGGCAGGCGGGTCTTGGCCGGCAAGGCCAGAACCAGAAACGCCACACCGGTGATCGCCGCCACCCCGACGGTCACCCGGCGGGCCCGCAGTGCGGTCACCGCCACCCGCTCGGCCGCATCCGGACTCGCGTGCGGTGAGGGCAAGACGACGCGGAACCGGGCGATGCCTTTGGCCGCAAACACAAGCACCACCACGCCCACCAGGACAAACCAGGCGCCGAACGCGTTGAAGGCGACATCGCGGACGTGGCTGCGACGCAGATCCAGATCGAGCAGACGGATTTGTTGCTTCAGCGCCTCATTTTTCGGTTCAGCGAGGAGCTGCTGTTTCAAGGCGAGCAGTTGCGGCGACTTCAGCGGGTCGTCGGCTTGCGAGCGGAGGTGCTGGACCAGCAGCAAGAGCACCGCCAGCCCGCACAGGGCCGCGATCACCAGGACCGTTTGCCGCAACGCGCGCAGCGCCGTCGGATCAGCGGCGGGCGGTGGCGGGGAGCTGACGGTTGGGGCGGTCACGGTTCAAGTCCTGGCAGACGCCGCGACGCGCGACGCAGCCCGGTTGGCGTTCAAACCCGCGGCCTCCGCCGGCGAGAGCAGCCCCACGCGCACGCGCTCGTTCGGGCAGGCCAGATAGCAGCGACCGCAGGCGTAACACGAGCCGCGATCAGGTTCGAAGTCGGCGCGAGCGGTGCGGGTCGAGAGACTCACGAGTCGGAGACCCACGACCAGGCCCACCCAGCCGCCGAACCACCAGCCGCCGACGTCGAACTTGCGCCGGACTGCGGCCGCTGTGGTGAGGATGGCTTCGGCATTCTCATCCGCGCGGGTCAGCGCCAGCGTCTCCGGCGTGGCCGACCCGGGTGTGGGCGCGGGTTTCTTGGGATCGAGATATTTCTCGGCCAGCGCTACGGTCGGATGCAGTCGCGACGCCGGCACGCTCAATTTCGATCCCCCCCAAGCCCCGACAGCGATCAGCACCGGCAGCAACAGTAGAAGCCAGCCCAAGCGGCGCCGGTCCGGCGCCAGCGCAGCGGGATTGGCGGTTGCGACGAGCGGCTCGCGAATCGCGCCGAACGGGCAGGACTGTTCGCACAACCGGCATTGGGTGCAGTAATCCGGCGTGATGCGGACGCGCCATTTGGAGACCAGCGATCCCAGCCGCAGCAGCGCGCCATACGGGCAGAGGAAGCGACAAAACGGCCGGCCGACGAACAGCGAGGTGAGCAGAAAACCGCCGGCCAGGCAGAGGATGAAGAAGCTGCCGGTCATCCGGAACAGCGGGATAAACGGATCGAAGCGGCAGATCACAAAGCCGGCGCCCGTCGCGGCAAAAAGAACTCCCGCGCCGAGGAAAATGTACGGCACGATGCTCAGACCTTGTTCGAGCCAGAGCGGGACTTTGACCGGCTTTATCAGCACCAAGTCCTGCAAGGCGCCGTGCGGGCAAACGCCGGAGCAAAAGGTGCGCCCCGAAAACAGCGAGAACAGCAGCGGCACGAGAAAGAACGCCAACGCTGTGACCGGGATGGCGTAATCCGGATTGAACAGGCCGTAGGCCACGTTTTGCGGCGCGCCGATCGGGCAGATGCAGCCCTTGCGGTAAAAACCAAAATAGACCAGCGAGAAGAGCGACAACACGATCAGTCCGCGGCGCGAGCGCTTGCGATGCACCAGCCAGGCGGCCACGCCCAAGGCGGTGACCAGCACCGCGACATCGACGTATTCCATCGCCAGTCCACGCGGCGCCGGCGTGGTAATGGCCGGCATTTTGTAGCCGGTCTCGAATTCCGGCGGTGGGAAGCGCTGTTCGGCCAGGGCGAGTCCCCCGTTCCACAGCGGCGCCAGCAGCGCGAAGGCGGCGATTCCGAAACGGCGGAGGCTCATTCGTGCGCGGTGGTCTTGATCACGTACGGTTCGCTGGCCGGCACGCGATGGAAGGCGTCGCCCGCGCAGACCCTGGCAATGGAGCATTCGTTGCAGTTCAGGCAACGGTCGTGGCGGACCTGCAGGTAGAACGAGCCATTGCCAAACCGGGTGCAACCTTCGACGCATTTCGCGCAACCGATGCAACGGTTTTCATCGATGTTGTACTCGAAGTACGGATCCTCGATGAACTTTCGTTCAATGGCCGCGGTGGGACAAACCTGGTTCTCCGCGCCGGTGTCCAGAGAGTTCGGCTGTGGCACGAAATAGCCGGTGCAGAGGTCGCAGTAGCCGCAGATTTCGTAGCTCTGCACACATTTGACCGCCGAGGGCTTCAGCACACAGGCGGTCGCGCACTGGCCGCAATAGACGCACTTGCTCGGATCGATCTGCCAGACTGTGTTCTGGCTCGCGCGGCTCCGCGTGGCCGCCACGCCGAGGAAGGCGCCCAGGCCGGTCATCGCCGCCAACCGCGCACCATCGCGGAAGAATTGCCGGCGGTTGACCGGCGGATGGTTTGGGGCGGGAGTGGACATGGAGATTTGCTCAGGCAGTCGCTTTCGGTGCCATGACGCGGACTTCGGAGGTGACGGTGTCCAGGACGTAAATGTGGCCTTTCGCGTCGGCCGCAGCGTCGAGGCTGGCCTTCACGCCATCGCCGGCCTGGTCGCCCTTCGATGTCTGCGCGTTCTCGGAAAAACTCTCCACGCCGGCCACCACACAGTCGAAATCGCCGTGCAGGCTGTACACTTTCACCCGCGGCAGGCCTTTCTCACAGGTGACACAGCGGCCGTCCGGCAGCACCGCGAGCGCGACCGGATTGCAGCAGCCGCAAAAACCGTCGATGGCCATCGTGGGTTTGCCCCAGGACGCCTCCAGATCGCCACTGACGGTGAAGGCCTGGACCTGATGACGTCCGGCGTTGTTGACCCGGAGCAGGCCATCCGGGTGAAGCACCACGTCCAAGTACGGACTGGGCAGCACGAAACCCGGAATGTCGCGGTCCTTGTTTTTCTCCCCGATCCGGCCAACGAGCTTGCCGGAACGGTCATAATGCAAAACGGCCCGGCTGCCGGAATCGGCGGCGAACACCGCAGTCTCGGTCGCGGCCAACCCACTGAACCACGTGCGCTTGCCGGGCGAATCCCAGGCGGCCTGGCGTTTGCCTTGGGCGTCGAACACTTCGAGGTGATCGCGCAAACCGACAATGACCGCGCCGTCGTTGGCCACCGCCACGCAGCGGGCCGGGACCGCGAACGCGATTTCGGCGACGCTGTTGCCCGCCGGATCGATGGCGCAAACATAATTCCCGGCGGCGATCCACACCCGCCCATCCGGGCCCAGCGCGAGCCGGCGGGCGTCGCGGTGGGGCGATTTGAACCGCCGGAGTTCGCGGTAGCGGACCAGTTTGGGATCGGTCTTCTCGAATCCGCTGACGTCGTAAGCCCACGGATTCGGTTTGCGGCTGTCCGCTGCCTGACCGGTCCTGGTCACGGCCGCTCCGGCCAAAACCGCGCCGCCCGCGCGGAGAAAATCGCGCCGGCTGAAGCCGGCACGGCGACGATGAGGTTTCATGTTCGGGGCTCCTTTCCGGCTTCGAGCGCCGCCTGTGCGGCGGGCAGGTCACAGCGACCCCATTCCGCACAGCCGCCACAAGGCGACGCGTCCAGGCACGTCTGGTTAATCGGCCTCACGCGGCCGCTTCGGGCAAGCCCCCACACCACCCCACCAATCGCGGTCAAAGCCGACCAGCGCCCTGCGGATCGCAGGAATTCAAGTCGATCCATGTTCGCCGGCATTTTCACAGTCATGAGCGAAGACTAGGCAACTGTCTCGGCTGCATTCAATCTGGATCGCAGCAAAGGTTGCCGTGGATCAAAGTCTCGCCGGTTGGCGCCCAGGCGCTAACGCACTTTTGCCAAAGTCCAACCGTATTTTGCCAGACGGCGGGCCAAACCTAGGCTGCGAAAGCCGCTTCTGCCGACGGGCGGAGCGGAGGCTTGATGAACGCGGCCAGCACGAGGCCTGCCACGAGCCAGGCGGTCACGTCATAGGCGGCGGAAACAAGATGGAACAGCCAGGGCAAATGCCACCAGATCGGCATTCGCAAGCTGCCAAACACCGCCAACGCGACGCCGGCGATCGTGACAAACCGCACGCGGGCCACATAGGTTCGCGGCGATGGGCCGGCCAGCGTCCGGCGACCGAACAGCCGCCGGTTAAAGGCTGGAGCCACAGCAAGCCTCGTTTGCCACATACGCCTTCCCGGAGCGTTTGGAATGCTCGTGGTTCGCGCGGGTCAAGCAGGCATTGAAGCGACACAACGAATGGATCGCGCCCTCGCCAGTCCTCACCGTCAATGGTGCGTGATTGCCGCTCGCGCCCGGCTCGCTGCAGTTTCAGATTTCACTCGTTGATCCCCCACCAACGATCGGGACCAATCTCTTGGACAAGGCTTTGGGCAGGCAGTTCTTGCTCGTGCGGCAGGAAATCCAGGCCACCCTTGTGGGCCACCGCCTGCAGATATTCTCGGGTGCGGGAAGTGCCACGGAGCGGCGGCTCGGACACACCAAGCAGAGCCATCAAAGCGCCCGTGGACTGGCGACGCCGGGGCAGCCAGGCGGTAATCCAAGTCCAGAGGTCCTCCGATAGCTCCTTCGTCGCAGGTGCCGAAACAACAATGATATCGGCCGCGCTTGCCGCTTGAACTGCATCCGCAAAGACATGGGGGTCGCTTAAGTGGGGCAGCGGCCACCAACTGCTCCGGACGCACTCCTCGCCCACGAGGTATCCCATCTGGACGCACACGCGTTCGGCCCATTCCCGGGTCCGTCGCTCTTGATAGGCTACCGCCACCTCGAGCGTGTAGTTCAATTCCGGTTTGCCTGTCGCCTTAGTGTCCAGGGGGACGGTTTGCTCCAAGACACCCGCAAGTTCCATATCAATGAGTTCCATAAACGCGTATTCATGATTTGTTTAGACTCTTCCACCACACCACGTCCCACACGAAATCCACCCGGAGCCGCGTGGTTTGTACCCTGCGTGAGTCGCGCCTGTGGACAGCCGCCGGCGCGCGCGCGAGGCCAACTTCCAGCAACTCCGGCGCGAGGAGAGGCGGCGCGGAGGCCCGGTTTGGGCCCGACACACCCCCATCCCAGCCGTGACCCTTGCGTCTCCGGCATCCAACTCAAATGCCCGTCGGTTCGAGACATATCGGTTAGTTGGCGCGCGTCTGCCTGCCGTTCGACCTGGCGCGACTTTTGATCTCTCGCTAGTACCGTGTTTTTTGTCGTGGAATGTTTAGCACTGGACAGTGCCAGGTTCCTGCGGCTGGGTCGGATTGAATCAAGCACAGCGGCGGGCATCTTTCTGGGGCGAGCTTGGGGGCGAGGCCTTTCTTGCGTGCGTCGGTATTGGGCAAGGACAAGAGAAAATCGGCTGGCGAGTTGCGGAGAGCGTGAGCGACAACCAGTTCGGAGGGGACGGCGGCGGAGCACAAAACGCTGGTTCTGGGAGCGGTGGAGGTGCTCCGTTGGCGCGACCTGGAAGGCGTTTGGCAGGAAAGGGCCCCGGTCGGCGCCGCTTGGCTCCGGCGCCGCGGGCTGATGAACGGAGCCTCGGTCAGTTCCTAACCCAAAACGGAGAGGCCGGGACGACCCTCAAGAGCGACGGTTGGCGA
>JAKANS010000154.1 GCA_021823625.1 bacterium
CTCAAGCAGAACGAGTCGCTCAAGGAACGGGTCGCGGGCGATCGATCAGCCATCAAGGCCAATGCCAAGCTGGTGCGCTCCTTTTTTGGCGCCCCAAGTGTAGCCTATGCTAAGGACTGATCAGTATCCTCAGTATTGCGGGTCGCCACCGTGAGTTGGTGCGCCACCGCAGTCGCCGCGATCAGGCTATCGATGGCGGGCAGGGGCGTCCGGCGTCGGCGAGAAGTTGTCCCCAGGCCAGCGAAACCGTTTCATCCACGGGCAGAATCCGGCCTTCAAAACGCTGCCGGATGTCCCGTCGCAGCCACGACAGGATTTGCCGTCGTTTGCGGCCCTCGGGGAGCAGCGCCGCCCCTTTCCAGAGTTCGCCCAGCGTGAGCACGCTGATGAACAATTCCTCCTCCGCTTGGTCCGCCAGCCATCGCACCACTCTGGGGTCGGGCGTTTTGCGGGCGGGTTCCGAGAGCACGCACGTATCCAGCAGCCAGCTCACAGGGCGACCTTTCGCGGCGGGGACTTGTCCCGGCGGAGATCCAGCTCGACGCCTTGGAGGGGCGACTTTTGCAGGAACTCGACGAGCGAGCCCTGTCTCCGTCGCCAGCGCTGAAAGTCCCGAAAGGCCACGACCACCACGGCCGGCTCGCCGTGCCGGGTGATGGTCTGGTGCCCCTGGTGGAGCGCCAGCTTCACGAGTTCACTCAATCGGTTCTTTGCTTCCTGCAATTGCCAGGTGCTTTTCATGGCCGACAACCTCGCCTTTCTATTCTGGCTTGTCTAGCCAGAATTCGCCCCGGAGGTGGCGTGATCACTCTTGCGTGCTTAGCCGGTACCGATGTCACCCAGCACGGCACAACGACTTGGTAAACCTACATTCGCAGTTGGAATCGGCTGAAAGAACCTTAACCACCGATGCACACGGAAAGACACGGATTTCGGGCTGCGCTTTTCGCTCACCGCCTGAGTGAGCCGCCGGCTTCGTGCAACTGCTTCATATCCGTGTCCATCGGTGTCCATCCGTGGTTGAACTGCGTTTTCCAGGGTAAAACGACTGCGGCGGATCGGTCAGGCCGGAGCCAGTCACAACCCCCAAGCCACCGGCTCGCCCCGTGGGATAAAACCTCCCGCATCCGGCTGGGTTCCGGTGGCGCGTATCCCACGGGGCGAGACACCCCTTCGGCGCAAAGGCCGAAACAGAAACCAAGCACGAGACCAGTGACTGACCCCTGCTATAATTCAGTTCAGTTTGTCTCAATCGGCATCCATTGACTGCCTTGATGCTTGAAAACTTTTCCGCCATCGTTCTTTTCTGTTGCATCATCAAATTGAACGCCCTCTGGTGTAACCTTGAAGCCGCCTTTTCGGTATTTCGCTCCGAGAAATTCAACCCACTTCTCCGTGTCAAAGCGCATTTCAGAACCAACCCCGATGGGAGTGGCCGAGGGATTGGGAACCGCTATGTAATCGCCAACACGTTCCATGACGAATTCAAGCTTGCCGTCCGCGCCGGGACGCAAAAGCGCCTTGCTATCCAGGGGATTGCCCATGTCATTTTTGCTCCCCAGCATTTGATCGAGTGACGTGGGCGCGGAGAGCACAAGCCTGTTGCTGCTTCCTTCCCAATAATAGACGTATCCCCGGAAGTAGATCCGGCCATTTTGTTTTCCATAGACAACACTGCCAACCGCCCTGTTGCCGTAATGGTCAGAGAGGCGGGTTGTCCCGACAATTGTCGGGATCGGGATAGATGAAGGTTGGGCCGGCAAATAAATGAGTGCATCGCCAGCGCCGGTATTAACCGCCACGCCGTTAGCTTCCATGGATGCGGCATTAAAGTGCGTGTTTTCCTCCGGCTCGGAACTGATGCTTCTCCAGCCATTGGTGGCGTAAGTCGTGCCCGACGCCGTTGTGGTTTGCGAGCGGACTTTGATGGTGCCGTTTTTATCAAAATAGGGACCGAGGGAGCCTTCGTTTTGGTTCAATGATGCGAAGCCGCCGCCGGCCGAACGCCAACCCTCCATGGTGCCGCACGATGCCGCAAGCATCGCAATAATTGCCGCCATCATTGTTGGTTTCGTATTCATAGGTGTTTTCCTTTCTTGGACTTTAGGTTCTGTGTTTGAATTTGTCTTCCGCAGTGACGGGAATTCGCTTTTGAAGCGGGTGATGTTCCCTCCGGCCTATCGCACGGTCATTCAGTCGTTTTCACGACTGGCTTCAATTGCACGTTGATGACGCCCTTGCCAGTATGTGGTTCTTCCGTTTTCAAGGGGGTAAAGACTCCTGTGGCGGCGTCAAGTGTGCTAAGGACGACTGCTGGCCCGATGCCGACGACGGGTGGCCTGAGGAATTCGTGGATGCCCCATGCCGTGGTACCCATCTGAGGTTTGATGTCGAAGGAATAGGGTTCATATCCGTCCAAGCCATGTGCGACGTGGTATTCCTGCTTCCACGGCAAGCTCATCGAGACAGGTGTGAACCCGCGAAAAGCGCTGTTGACCGTAACTCTCGCACCAGACGGGGTACTCGAAAGTGCGAAGGTTTGACTCGGCGTGGTGCAACCGGAGATGCAGGGCAACAGCAGCGCCGCGCTCAGTGGGGTGACAAACCGTTTAAGGCAGGGAATTGACGTCTTCATGGGCTTACCGGTTTCTCCGGGCGATGACCGGAGACCACCTCTCCGGTAATAATGTCTTCTATGTACAGCGACACCGTGTTCGCATCGTAGGCGTATGCACAGACCCGATAGTTGTGACCAGCACGCGCCTCCAACTCTATGGTGAGGGGTTGCATCATCCGCATTGTGCGGTCGCCCTCCGGGTTTCCTCCGGTTACCCGCACGTCCAGGATATGACGCCCAGGCGGTAGTTCGATGGCCCAGGCACGCGCGGTATTACCGCGCACCCTGAAGTGTGTTGGTACCCGACCATCGACATGGCGCAACATTATATCCGGCGGCACCGTTGCTTGTCTGTGTGCCCAATCACGCTCATCCGTCAGCGGGATGGAAACCGTGCCGAACAACGCAGAAATCCGCGGCGGCTTGCCTTCTGGCCTTCGTGGTCCTTCTGGTTTATACACGTTCTCAAGGAGAGCGACCGAATCACCCGGCGCGACATAGGAGATGGGCGAGCGACAACCGCCGCAGAACAGGAGAATTCCAGCAAGGACCAAACCCGAGCAGTGCATGCTTTTCATGATTTTTCTTCTCCGTTTGACGCCCCGCGCTTTAGGCAGAGCTGGTTTTGGGTTGTGTTCATCTGATAGGAATTTGCTTTTTTGACGCTGTCGCGGGGAAGGCAGGCTCGAAACCACCGGCCGCCCTGCCCTTACGGCGAGCGGAGGCGGTAGAAACGGCCGGGATAATTGGTCCACTGGGGATCGCTGAAGTAGGACGAGCCGCCGGTGAGGGTGTTGGTTCCCAACGGAGACCAGGCGGGGTTGGCCAGGTTCGTGCAGGCTTCCACGACAATGACCAGGTTGCTGGTGCCGGTGATGGTGAACCCAAACCGGTTCGTCCGCACGCCAAAGCTGGCATTGCGGGTCTGCGCCTGCGGGTTCCACAGCACCGTGGGACGACCGCCAAACGTCGCGCCCCAGTTCGTGGTGCCCGGCAAGTAATAGACGGTCGCTATGCTGGCACGTTCGAGCATATACAACGGATACAAACCAGGGGTGGGGGCGTCACCCTGGAAATAGACTGCTGTCAGGCTGGTGCAGTCACGGAACGTCGCATCCCCGATGCTGGTGACGCTGGCGGGGATCATGATGCTGGTCAGGCCCGTGCAGCCCATGAACGCTGCGCCTCTGATGTTGGTCACGCTGTTGGGGATGGTGACGTTGATCAGGCTGGTGCAGTTACGGAACTCCTCGCCCCCGATGCTGGTGACGCCGTTGGGGATCGTGACGCTGGCCAGGCTGGTGCAGCCAGCGAACGCATAGTCTCCGATGTTAGTGACGCTGTTGCCGATCGCGACGTTGGTCAGGCCGGTGCAGAATTCGAAGGCACCGCTCTCGATGCTGGTAACGCTGTTGGGGATCGTGACGCTCGTGAGGCTGGTGCAGCCTTCAAACGCCCAGACCCCGATGCTGGTGACGCTGTTGGGGATCGTGACGTTGGTCAGGCCGGGGCAGTTATGGAACGTCCCATCCCCGATGCTGGTGACACTGCTGCCTATCGTGACGCTGGTCAAGCTGGTGCAGTCAAAGAACGCAGAGCCCCCGATGCTGGTGACGCTGTTGGGGATCGTGACGCTGGTCAGGCTGTAGCACCGAAAGAACGCAGCGTCGCCGATGCTGGTGACGCTGTTGCCGATCATGACGTTGGTCAGGCTGCTGCAGAATTCGAACGCATAGTCCCCGATACTGGTCACGCTGTCGGGGATCGTGATACTGGTCAGCACGGGCCAGGGGTGGGGGTTGTACTCCCAGAATGCCCTGGTGCCGATGCTGGTGACCGGCAGGTTAACGCCATCGACAAGGATCGAGCTGGGGATAATCACCGCACCGCCGGCGGAGCACCCGGTAATGGTGATCGTTCCGTTAGTGATCGTGTATCCGAATTGCGCTTGCACCGCGGCCGGCAGCGTCAACAGCAGCAGCAGCAGCAGCAGCAGCAGCAGCAGCAGCCTAGTGGCGCAGGCGGTCTTGAACCCTCCAGCCATCGTCTTCACGTTTGTTGTTTTTGCAGTCAAGCTCTTTGTTTTCATATTCTTGCCTTTCCGTGTGGCCGCCCCGCCCCTCACGGCGAGCGGAGGCGGTAGAAACGGGCGGGATAATTGGTCCACTGGGGATCGCTGAAATAGGACGAGCCGCCGGTGAGGGTGTTGGTTTGCAGCGGAGACCAGATGGGATCGGCTAGGTTCGTGCAGGCTTCCACCACGAAGATCAGGCCGCTGGTCCCGGTGATGGTGAACCCAAACCGGTTCGTCCGCACGCCGACGCCGCTCACCACGTAGGTGGTGGTGGTGGTGGTAGTCAGGATGAAACGCGTTATGGTCGCACGAATCAAGACGGTAAAATTGGTGGAATTGTCCGTAACCTTAAACCGCTCGAAAAGGATGGTAGCATCGTAATGGCCATTGGGCTGAAATGTCCCGGCTGGAATCAGCACCGAGGTACTGGTGCCATTCAACGTGCCGGGGCCGCCGCCCGGCGGCACCGTCGTGAAGACTGGACGATCGCCGATAATCACCGAGACGCTGTCCGTCGTCCCGGCACCTTGGAAGGGATCCCAACTGAGCAGGAACGGCAGCGCGGGATTCACGGCCCGGGCAGCAGCGAAGTTATTCACGTGCGGCGCATTAGGCTGAATCAGGCCGGACGGGAAGTTGAGGGTAACCCGTTGGATGGGGGTAGTCCCCTGAAGGTTGAAGACATAGTTGCCATTGGGGAAAGTGGCGTCGAAGGATGCCGGAGCCGTGATGCCTTCGGTCCATAAAAAAGACTTGGGAGTGAGCGAATCTCCCCAAAGTTCCGCCACACTGTTGTTGGGCAGCGTGAGGCTGACGCTTGAAGCTGGGGAGTTGGAGGCGACTAAGGCGGTGACGCCGAAAACATAGGTGGCCATGGGATCAAGCGTCGTCGCGCCCGCAGTCGCCTGGTCGTACATGCAAGTCTCGGTGAGAGTGAAGCTGGTGGTCTCGTTGGTGTTGGGGCCGCCTGAACGGGGTGCGAAAACGCCCGCCTGCCCCACCAGCAGGTGGCCGAGAAGGTCGGTGCCGGACACGCTCCAAGAAATCATGTGGTTTGTGGGAAACGGATACCCTTGGATCGGCGCGCAAGTGAGTATCGTATTGCCAGCGCTCCACACGGGGAGAGTCGGCAGGATACCGTAGAAGGGAGGAACAGGAGCGCTATCGTCGATGAAAACAGGCGCTATCACGCTGGGATTCATCGGCTTGTTGAAAGTGAAGACGATCAGTGCCGTAGGCGAAGCCAGGGGGCCAAGGTTACGGGGGACCATTGAGAGGATAAGGGGCTGAGCTTGGGTCCCCTCAGAGACGGAACCGGTAGTGAAGAACCCCCCTGGAAGTACTGCCGGGTTTGTGGTCTGCAGCGAGTTGCCAGCAAGGTCGCTGCCGACAACGGACCAAGTGATCGTCTTGTTCGTCGGGAACGCCGGGTTCGGCGTACAGGTGAGCACCGTGTTGCTCGCGCTCCACGAGAGAGTAACCGGCAGCAGAAAGGAGGGATTGTTAGGCAGAAGGGACGAGTCCGTGAACCTCGCAAAAGTCACGGTCGGGCTGGTATTCATCGTCTTGCTGAAGGTGAAGACGACCGGTGCGATGGTTGGCACACCGGTGGCCATCTCGGCGGGAATCGTTGAGATGATGGCCGGTTGTGCTTGAAGAACGGGCGGCGCGTTGGAGCCGGTAATGGCTGAGAAGTTATCTCCGCTGACGGTCCCGCTGGCGACGTTCATGTTATCAGCCGCGCCGTAAACTCCAACGATGAATGGCTGCGGACCGGATAGGTCCCAGTTGCTGTTGCCAGTCTCCCCATTGTTCCCGGCAACGCCAAAAGAGCCGAGTTTCACCCAGACATAACCACCGCCGTTGCCACCGACAGCGTAATACGAGGTAATGACTTTCGCTTGCGAATCGAACAACAGGCGCACCGCACCACCTGTAACCCCCAGGTTGTGGGAGTCAGCGACGGCAATGTCCACGGTATTGGTCGTCAGGCCGCTGGAGAAACCACGACGCAACGGTGGCCCTCTCCGGGTGGAGGCATACAGGCCCACGTAAACGTAGTCACCAATCGCGGCGCTGCTCACCACTGCAAGCCCGATGTCACACGACTGGTCATTGGTAAGACCAAGGGTGGCGTTGTTGTTGACACTGGCGATGATTTCCCAATCCAGGCTGGAACTGGCGGTATTGAGAATCCAAGGCCAAAACACGGTATTGTTGGTTCCCACAGCCGCTGTCGAAAGCTGCAACCGTTGATTGGTTTCGGCAAAGCTGCATGTGCCGAGCGCAATGGCTGCTCCCCATTTGGCGGGGTCTTTGGAATTGTCGTTGAAATCGTCAGTTCCATTCAGATCCGCTCCGAAGGCAGGTTGAACAACAACAAAAACAAACAATAGCAAAGGCAAAGTTGTTTTCATAGGTGAACCTCCGAAAACTGCTTTTCGGAGTTGGGTTGATGGTGGCGGTTCGGTTTTCGGTTTCATACGCATCTGATCAGCCTTATTCCGATTCAGAAGGCACGGTGAACGACGCTTGGCACACCGCGCCAGCTCTAACTTCACATTCGGACAGGAGCCACAGCTCGAATGTTGGTTCTCCTTTAACGAACCGGAACATTATGTCTTTGGTTCCCTGAAGTTTCAGATACTTGTAATTCTTCAAGTTATCGTTATTCGGAGATCCCGGCCCTTGAGCAAAGAATGCACCGGCGTAGGTCAGATAGACATCTCTCACGCTCTTGAACAAGGCTCCCGCACGAATCCCCCCTCCGACCACAAGCTCATAGTCGCTGTCTTTCGAGGGGGCGACAAACAGGTTGCCCGGGGCTGCATTACCCAACTCAGAATTAACCTTGGACTGCCGAACGAATGATTTTTTCAGGGCGATCACATACCGCCCGGGTTTGAGAATCTTCCGAGCGTTCTTGTTAACCGGAGATGAACTTAGCAACGCATCTCTGAGACTCACACGGTCATCTTTGGTCAACGTAAGACCCGAAGGACAAGGCACAACGAAGACCTCGGTCTGCGGGTCTGCGACTTCCACCTTCAATGCGCCAACACCATCGGCACTCAATCCCTGATCCGCGATTTGTTTTGGCGCATAACGCTCGAAGTCCGCAAGGATCTGCCGGGCTTCATTTGCATGTTTTCCGTCGGGGCTTCTCTTCAGGTAATTGTCATATGCGGCGGGGCTTCCGACAGCCTCCGCGCTGTTCCAGTCTTGGTCCTTGGGTTCCGCAAATTGTTGTTGGCCGTCATTTTTGCTCAATGGTGTCTTGGTGACGGGTTGAACCGGTCGTTTCACCGCGCAAGATGCTGTCAGCATCGCCGCAATGGCCGCTATCATTATTGGTTTCGTATTCATGGTGTTTTCCTGACGGTTAATCTTCTGTTGTTGATTGATTTTCGGTGGCCCGCGCCGCTTCATGTGTCAATATCAAGAACCCCTTTACTCTTTTGCTCCATTCGCACGGAGAATTGCTTCAACCTTGCTATGCTTTGCTTCAACTGCAATCCGCAATGGTGTTCTCCCTTTGTTGTCTTTAGCATTAACATCCGCGCCGTTTGCAAGAAGAAGTTCTGCCACCTCTTGCCCAGTCTCACCGTGCCAGGTTTCATATGCATCTGTGCCGTCCGCATTCCCGCCTGCGCGGAATTGCCGGATCGTGGTCTCAACCGCCGCTGCCACGTGTAATGGAGTCTCACCGTTCTTGTTTCGTGCATTTGCCTGTGCGCCTTTTTGAATGAGCAACTTTGCAACGTCCTTTCGACCTCTAAAAGCAGCCGCATGCAACGGGAAATTTCCTTGGCTGTCCGGCTTGTTCACCACAGTCGGATCGTTTCGAATGATTTTCTCGATCGTTGGCAAATATGCTGACTCTTGAATTGCCTGATGAATGCCGACACAACCGACGAGAGCAGCGAGCGCCAATGCGATACAAATACATCGTTTCATAATTTCCTCCTATTCATGTTCATTCATTCTCCGGTTTTGTTTTTTAGGCTCTGTGGCAGAATTCGTGGGTAAGGGAGCGGAGTACGACCGCCGAGGTTGGGCGGGGTTCGACCGCAGAGCGGCGCGAGCTCAGGCTCCAGAAGCCGCCGCTTTGCTCGGTTTGCACGCCCAGGTACGCGTCCAGCGCGGCCTGCAACGCGGTGGTGTCCTCCGCTTTCATGCCGGGCAGGGTGTCGGTGGCGAGGCTTGTCAGGATGGCGCGCGTGCTGGTTTCGAGCAGCGAACGGCTCGCTTCAATCGTTTTGCCGATGAAATACTTCGCGCGCATCGGGTCGCCCGGTTTGTGTTTTCGCTTGGCGCGGCCCTGAACCTTGCCGATCACGCCGAGCGGCGCCTGCTTGAGGTCGCCTTCCCGCTGGGTGATGGCTTCCTTGTCTGCCGTTTTGCCGACGGCGCCGCTCATGAGGGCATCGCCCTCGCCAATCTTCTTCACAAGGTCGGCGATGACGGCGGCGTCTAGGCCCTCCCCGGCCTGCGGGTCGGCGTATTCCGGTTTGGCGGCCACGCGGGCCAGTTCCCGGCTCAAGGTGAACTCGGCGGCGTGGGCCTGGTTGACCGGGGAGCGGGGGCGCTTGGGTTTGTCAGGTTCGGGTGGGGGCGCAGGCGTGGGGATAGGCGTATCAGGCATAGGTGGTAGAAGTCAGAAGTCAGAAGTCAGGAGTTGGAGTGGACTGAATTCGAAATGGGTTGTAGCCGCGTCTCGTGGGAACGCGGGTGGGCGTTGGGTTGCCTGGGTGATTTGTGGCCGGTGGGCAGGGTGTTTTGCGCAAGCCCATTGGGAATGCAGGGTGGCATTCCGGGGAGGCCCTATAGCGTTCCGTGGATGCCAGACAGTGTTCCCTGGATGCTGGATAGCGCCTGCTGAATGACGGACAGCATTCCTGGGCTGCCCGACAAGGCTCCATGAACGCCGGATAGAACCCGTGCGATGCGGAATAGGAGTCCGCGATTGCGGGCCAGACGTGTCGGGCTGCCGGATAAGGTTCCGCCGTTGCTCGACAGGATTGGGCAACGGGAAGATAGCGCCGGCTACCTGCGGACTGCGGACTGCGGACTGCGGACTGCGGACTGCGGACTGCGGACTGCGGACTGCGGCAAGTTCGCAGAGAGTGAACCGATGCTTCTGAATTCCCGGTTCCGCATGATTGAGGTGAATACTAGAAAGTCGGCGGTGGATTCTGTCAAGCAGTCTTTTCTGGGGCGCATCTCAGTTTCTTGCAGGGTCGAAGGCGGGGTGGGGGAAGAGGAGTGACCAGCGCTCGTTGCGCCAGAAGGTTTCGAGGCAGAGGAGGGCTTCGTCGCCGGTCGGCGTCCAGAATTGCCCCGGCCGCTTGAACCGACACTGGCGCTGCCGGCAGGTCGCTTCCACCGGGCCGCTGCCGATCGGTTCGCCCGCCCGCCGGCCCGGCGGGCAGGCCCGCCAGCGCTTCGTCCAGTGGCCGAATCGCTTTGATGGCCGACTCGTTCTTGAGTTGTCGGACCAGGGGCTTGAGCCAGGCTTTGAATTGTTCCTGGTCCTCCCCCCAGAGCGCCCGGCCCACGGCGACCAGGTGTTGCACGGCGTGCTAGAAGTCCAGGCGTTGGCGGGCGTGGGGCCAGCGGTCGTCGGCCAGCCGCCAGATCCACACCGCCCCGTCGCCGATCACCAGCGCGCTGGCCGCTTGGCCCAGGCCGCGCCGCCGCGCCTCGACGTGCCGTTGTTCGCGCAGGGCGTCCAAGCCCTGGCGCGTCAGGACAAAGCCGCGTTGGGTGATGACGGGCCGCCCGCCGGCCGTCGCGCCGCGATGATCGAGGCGGAAGACGGTGCCGGTCTAGACCCAGTGCCAGCGTTCGGGTTCTCGACCGCGGCGACGGAGTGGGGCGCTCTGGCCCCAGGCGGCGCGTTCGCGGAGGTTCCAGGCGTCCAGTGGGATGCTGAGCTGGTAGGGCTCGAGGAGCAGTTCGAGCTGGCGTTTTTCCGTGGCGGCTTGTTGGTCGCGTTGGGTGCGCAGGCGTTGGGCGCGTTGCCCCTGGCGCCGGGCCTCGCGGTCGAGCGTGGCGCGGGGCAGCTTGAGGCCGGTGAGGTGTTCGAGCACCAGGCTGGCGTCGGCGACGGGCATTTTGCTGGCGGCCAGTGCGGCCAGCGCCTGCCCGGCGGGCGAGTAGCCGGCGGGGTCTTTCAAGCCGAGGGCGGCGGCGGCGGGGGTGCGCCACTTGCGACAGCGCTGGCACCAGCCCCGGGTGCGCTGGCTGGTAATGTCGCCGAAGCGCGTCTGGAAGGGGCGGGCGTGGTGGGGCGAAGGACGGCGGAGGGGCTGGCCGCAGACGGGGCAGTGCGGCGGAGTGGCGTCGGCCCTGGCTTGGGCGGCGCGCTGGGTGGTGGCCCGCAGCAGTTCCTGCACGTCATGGGCCGCCTGGACTTCGAGATGGCCGAGGTTGTGATCGGTGGCGGCCAGGAAGCGGGTGAGGGATGCCTCCAAGGCCATCGCCGTGCGGGCGGTCAGCACGGCCAGCGGTTCGGTCGGAGGAACCGAGCGTACGGGAGAACGGGCGGCGGGAACGGACGCTACGGTGCAGCAGGTCGGGATCGTGGTGGTTGTCATGCCCCCAGCTTACACCCCCTTGCAAGAAACTGAGATGCGCCCGCGCCTGAATCCTTACCGACTTGGAAGAGTGCGAGGGAACGGGCGGAGGAAGGTGATTGGCAGCAACGTCGTGGGCGCACGCGCCGGTGCGGAACCCCGTTTTCGGGGGGCCATTCTCGTGAGGGCTTGCGGCGTTGGGGTGTCTTGGGTTGTCCGCGGGCGGTGGTGCCGTTTTCCGGGCACACCCCTCGCGCGGCGGTGGGGTTTTCTCACCGGGAGGCCGGGAATCGTAAACCGTCGACCGCGGGACGCTTCAGCCCGAACCGCTCGCTCCCAGCACCCGACAAGCGCGGCAGCAGCTTGTCCAGGAAACCCCGCCACCCCGCCCGCCGGCACGTCCAAGCGCGCCTTGAGTTGCCGCGCGTGCCGTTTCACTTCCACCGGGATCGATAACAGATGCCGCACCAGCGTCCGCAAGCGCCGCGGCGCTTCCGCCTCCGGCAGATGCAGCAGTTTCAGGGCTTGCAGGACGTTCCCCGCCAGCCCCGCCAGCGTGTAGAAGCTCCGGTTCGCGTTCAGGTCTTTGCCCGGCGGATGGTGCAGGTCCAAATCGCTCAACAGCTCGCTCAACCCCCGTTCCTTGTCGCCTTTCAGCCGGTGTTGCTCGAAGGCCAGTTGCGCACTGCCCTCCCGCTCGCGCGGCGTCACAAACGCGTGCCGCCAGAGGAATTCGTCCTGCGCCCGATGTCGCACCACCGCGAACCGCTTCACGGTCTCACACCCGCCGGGCTGATACCGAAACCACGCATACTGCGCCGTGTGTTCGCTCCCGTCCCGCCACCGCGTCTGCCCTTCCGGCGACCACACGCTCGCGGGCAGCTCCGCTGCCTTCGTCTCCAGCGGCCCGGTCCACTTGTTGGAGCTCACACGCCACGCGCCGAAATGCGCGGCGATCGTGTCGAGGTATTTCCCCGCGCTGGACGCGCTGTCCGCGTAGCGATAGCTCTCCGCCTTGGTCCACAAGTGCGCGTTGGCTTGCAACAGTTCGGGCAGCCGGTTGCTCACGTCCTTGCCGGCCGCGTCGCTGGCCGGACTTTCCTTGGTTTGACTCGTCGCGCCCAGAATGTGGTCCGCCAGAAACGGCCCCACCAGCAACAGTTGCCACGCCAACGCCAAGTTGCCTTCGTAATTGATCGCCGCCCCCTCGAACGAATCCCCGCTCACCTCCAGTTGTGTGTCGTCAAAGAAACATTCCGTCCGCCCCAGATGCTGGTAACGCGCCAGTTCGGCCCGCCCCAACGCCCACGCCACGAAGGCCCGCGCGATCCGCCGCCGCGCCTGCCAGCCCGGTTCGCCGATGTCCCGCAGCCACTCGCCCACCACCGTCTGATCGGGGAGCTTCGCCACCCCGAGGAACGCCTTCAGCGGTTCATCGTCGTTGAGCCGTTCGGCGTCCGCCAGCGACACCCCGCCGCTGGTGAAGCTGTGCAGCAGTTGCGTCGCATACACCAACGGCTCATACCCCTTGCCCCGGTGCGTGCGCGGGTCCAGCGCCGGCTCAGCCGCCCCCGCGCCTTCAGCCCGAACTCCTCCAGCAGCGCCGCTACCGCCAGCGCGCCGCCGTGGACGCTGGCGGTCTGGGCGTGGCGAAATTCCACCGCAAACTTCCGCGGATTGAGCGTGATGTGTTTGGCCATGCGTCATAGACGCGCGCCCCCCGCTCCCCGTTCACCCGCACGGTGAACCCTCCGTGCTCATCGCTAAGGATTCAGGTGCGGCGGAATGGATTTCGGCGCTACGCCGAAATCGGCACGCGAGCCGCGTGCGGTCCCATTGAACATCCGAATTCGGTTTGGGTGCCGCGGCGCGATTCTGCGCTTTCGTTTGCGCGGCAGTTGGCCTACAGAGACGCGCGTGCAGCGCAGCCCCCGACTCGACGCGATTCCCAAGACCATGACCGCGGTGGTGTACCGCGGCCCGAATGACCTGCGCGTGGAGACCGTGCCGGTCCCGCGCATCCGGTCGGATGAACTGCTGGTGCGCGTGGCGGTCTGCGGCGTCTGCCCCACCGACATCAAAAAGATCCAATACGGCACCGTGTCGCCACCGCGAATCTTCGGTCACGAAACCGCCGGCACGATTGTCCGGGTGGGCGCCCGCGTGCGCGGGTTCGCCGTGGGCGAGCGCGTGGCGCTGCACCACCACGTGCCGTGCCGGGACTGCCATTTTTGCCGGCACCGCGCCTTCGCCCAGTGCGCCACGTACAAGCGCACCGGGATCACCGCCGGGTTCGAGCCGGCGGGCGGCGGGTACGCCGAGTACGTGCGCGTGATGCCGTTTGTCCTGCCCGGCGTGGTGAAAATCCCGGCCCGCAACAGCTTCCTGGAAGGTGCCATGCTCGAACCGGTGAACACCGTGCTGAAAGCGGTCGAACGCCTGCGCGTGCTGCCCGGCGACGCGGTGCTCGTGGCCGGGCAGGGGCCGATCGGTTTGATGTTTACGCGCCTGCTGGTCTTGCGCGGCGTGGCCGTGCTGGCGACGGATTTGATGCCGGAGCGGCTGGCCTGGGCGCGACGCTTCGGCGCGCGTTGGGCGCTGGCGGGCGACGATCCCGCACTGCCCTCCGCCGTGGCGCGATGCACGCGCCGGCTTGGCCTGGACGCCGCGGTGGTGGCGGTGCCCGCGGACGCGGTGGTGCAACAGGCGCTGCAGCTTGTGCGGGGCGCAGGGCAGGTGCTGCTGTTCGCGCACACGCGTCGAGGCGAGCGCAGCGTGGTGGACTGCGCCGCCATTTGCGTGGACGAGAAGGATTTGATCGGCAGCTATTCCGCGGACGTGGAACTGCAGCCGGCCGTGGCGCGGCTGGTGTTCGGCCGCAAGCTGGACGTGCGCCCGCTGATCACGCACCAATTCCCGCTGGCCCGGACGGCCGAGGCCGTGGCGCTCGCCAGCCGGCCCCAACCCGACGCGCTCAAAATCGTGGTGAGCCACCAGCTCTGAGTCAGCACCTGTCGCCGACGGGCGATCCGCCGGTTGGCAGGCTGGGCGGAGAAACGTCCACCAACCTCCGCCAGAACCCTGGAGCGTGTGCCTCATTAGTGTCTGGCCGGAAACGCGTGTTTTTTGAAGTGGCGCGGGACGCGGGGGGGGCCGCGGACGCGATCGGCGACGGTTTTTGCGCCAGGCACTGTCCAAACCACCAAAATCCTCAACGCCAGTGACACCGCTCCCGTCGGACTGGGCTTCCGATTTCGCACCGGGCGCCTTCAGGCCGCCAGCGCCAGCGGTTGGCCGCGCTC
>JAKANS010000307.1 GCA_021823625.1 bacterium
CGTCGCCACGGAGTATTCCGTGATGCTGATGGTGATTCTGATGGGAGTCTTGGCCGCAATCGGTGCTGTCGGCGCTCAAACCGGCGGAATGTGGACCGGTATTGTCTCCAAGTTCACGGGCGCAGGCATGACCGGTGGACTGTAGCACGATAGGTATGGTAGTACAGCATTGCGGTCAGGGTTTTGGCATCGCGGATCTCTCCGCGCGCCGCCATTCCCAGGGCCTCCTCCCACGTGCACAGTAGCGGCTGGATGTCCTCGCCCTCTTCGGGGGCCGTGGGTCCCGCCTGCAATTGCTCGGCGACAAAGAAGTGCATTTGCTCGTCGAGAATGCCCGGCGACATGCAAAACGTCAGGATGTGCTCGACGCGCCCGGCCCGATAACCGGTCTCCTCGGCCAATTCGCGCACGGCGGTAACGGCGGGATCTTCGTTGGGCTCCAACGTGCCGGCCGGCAGTTCAATGAGCGTTTGCCCCACTGCCGCGCGGAAGTTGCGCACGAAACAGATGCGGCCGTCGTCCAGCAGCGGCAGGAGCACCACCGCGCCCGGATGGCGGACAATCTCGCGGACGTGCTCCGAGCCGTCGGGCATGACTTGCACGACGCGCTCCACATTGAAACGCTTCGCCCGGAAGAGGATTTCAGGTGTGTTCATGGCTGGGACAGCCCCGTCACGGGTCGCTGGGTGCGCCGAAACTGCACGGCGCCTCGACGGCCGCGGCCAGACGCGCGAGATACTCGTGGCGCGCGATCGCCGTGGCGCCGAAGCGCGCGGTGTGCGGCGTTAGTTGTTGAATGTCCATGAGCAGATATCCGTGCGCGCGTAGATGTTCGACGAGATGCACGAGCGCCACCTTCGACGCGTCGCGCACGCGGTAGAACTTCGACTCGGCGGCAAACAGTCCGCCGATGCTCACGCCGTAGACCCCGCCGGCCAGCTCCGCGCCGTACCACACTTCCACGCTATGCGCGTAGCCGTCGCGATGCAGGCGCGTATAGGCCTCGATCATCTCCGGCGTCAGCCAGGTTTGGCCGACACGGCTGGGCGCCATGGCGCAGCCGCAGATCACGCCGGAAAAATCGTGATCGCGGGTGACGCGAAAACGCCGCCCGCGGCAGGTGCGTTCCAGACGCCGCGACACGTGGAAGCGGTCGAACTCGATGATCGCCCGCGGATCGGGCGACCACCACGCCAACGGCGCCTCGAAATCGGTGATCGGCCAGGGAAAGATGCCGTGCCGATAGGCGGCGAGCAGCCATTGGGTCGTCAGTTGGCCGCCAAAACCGACCAACCCTTCCGGATCGGCGTCTTCGGCCGGCGGAAAGAACCGGGATGGCGGCAAGACGGCCATGTCACTGGGGGATAGGGGTTGGGGGTGGCCTGATGAAACGTCTAAATTGCCGTGGTTATTTCTGTTGCGCTTCGGAACTCAGTGTACAGGGCTTGCCGTTTCGAGGTTAGGGTGGTTCCCAGGTTTGTCTTGGCCCATTCACGGACGCGTTTCACCGAGACCTTCGAGAAGGCGCGACGGACGCTTTTTTCGGTGGCCGGTTTGAGCAATGCCGCGAAGCCGGCCAGCAAGGCGGTGAAACCACCTTTGGAATGTTGGCCTTCCAGTTGTTTGTACAAGGCAAACGTCGATTCGAGGATTTCCGTACTCATCGGCAGACGCTCACCCACCTGAAGTTCCGCCTCGGTCGCAGCCACGAAGCCGACGAGCCGGTCGGCCAATTGTTGGCTGACCGCGTTCTTCGCGGTCACGTCGAGGATCGCACGCAGCCGCTCGGCAGCGCCGCGAGACAATCCTTGTTCGTTGATGAACCGCAAGCCCGCGTTGACCACCTGTTGACACTCGTGCCACGTAACCAGTTCAGCGGCAAACGACCGCAACCAACCGAGTTTTTCCTCCAGGCGTTCCGCGGCGATTCCGCGGCGCGATTCGGCTTCAGGATGGTCCAGCAGCCAAGAAATGGCCGACGCCCATTCGAGCGTGGGGCCAAGATTCATAAAGCGCGCCTTCGGCTTTTGGCTCGGCGGCGTCAAGTAGGACATTTCCGTTTGCTGGATCGCTGACCGCGTTTTGCCCATGGCGGTGTTGAACTCGGCGAAGCGCGGACAATGCTCCAACAGCGACTTGAGAAAAATGGCCGCTTTGTGCTTGAAGTCTTGCACCACGATCGTGTGACCGTGCCCGTTTTTCAGGTTTGCCGCACCCTCGCGCAATTCCACCGCGCCGTCGCACAACACGGCACGCGGCGGGCCACAACGCTCGGCCAGCTGATCGTAAACGAGAGCCATATCCTCTCGCTTCCAGTGTGTTCCCGGCTGAACCATCAGTACGCGCACATCCTTATGTTGGAGGGTCTCTCCTGGCGGCGGCAACTGCGAAGCACGCACGCCCAACACCACCAACACCTTTTCCGGTCCGATCTGATTCGAATGATCGACCATCCACACCCGATCGTCGACCGCCTCCAACGGCTCCTCGAGAATAGCCACGCCAAGGCGCATCAGCCAAGTGCGAATCGTTGTCCAGTCGGGAAGAGATTGCTCGATCCCCAACCACTCCCAGAAAACCTTCAAGGCGCGCTCTGACGGACGCAAGCCGACAACCCTCGCCAGATTGATCGCTAAACAGATCATCCGCAAACCATACTTGTGCGACTCCAGCGGCGGATCGTCCGGTAAGCGACAAGGGACCGCGGTCAACCGTCGGTTCTCGGCCTCCAACTCTCGCAAGCGATCCTGCAATTCGCAGAGTTGCTCGCGCTGCCGCGCAAGCTCGACCTCCTTCTGGGCAACCGCCCGCCTTGCTTCGTCGCGCTGCTGTCGGAAACGCTGGCACTTCTGCACTCGCTGCTGCATGCTCCGCCACAAACACCACCCCACCACCCGCAGGGGCGACTTGAATTTCGACCGAACTTCCGTCCATGATGGGCCCATCTGTTGCGCTCCTTCGCTTTGGAAACGTTTTCCAAACTCCACAAAGGATGCGCAACAGATTTCATTGTTCCCATCAAGCCCAACTTGCCGGAATTATTGTGTTTTCATCAGGCCAGTCCTGGGGTGGTGAAAAGTGACGAAGAGGCGGTGTCTGTTTTTGTTCCCAGCGTCTCGCGCCGAGGGTTGGGCCAAAGGCCCAATGTTCTCTCAGCCCAGGGCATCGCCCTGGGGGCCTGTGGCCCGACGATTCCGCACGGTCGGCCCAACGGGCCAATGGTTCGTCCGCGGATCCAT
>JAKANS010000308.1 GCA_021823625.1 bacterium
GGCGCTACTTCTTGTGCGCCACGGTCAGCGCGACGGCTTCATATCCGGACACCTGTCTTGTCCGCCAGCGGAACGGGAAGTGGGTGACGTTCGTCGGATTCAGCGCAGCGTCAATGGCTCAGTTCATCAGTGTGAAGCCGTGAACCTCGAGCCGCCGGGAAGCCTGGCGGCTCCTTTTTTTTCTGTCGGGGGTCAGACGTGGCTGGCGAGGTCATCGCGAAGCTGTGCCAGCTCAGCGCAGCGTGTGAGGACTTGTTTCAGGCTTCGGCGAGTCAAGTGCTTCATGGCCTCGTGACGGCCCCTGCCCAGCATCGCCCCCCATCCTTTGGCGCGGATGAAGGGGGCGAAGTACACCTCCTTCGGATCGCACTCCGCCCGGATCGCCTCCCATTGCCACTTGAACGTCTTGCGGAGCTCGCCGGCGAACGGGGCAAGAGCCCACACCTCGACCTCCTGGATGGCTACCCGCCCTACCAGCGCGACGCCGGCCGCGGCCAGCTCTTCCGCCCGGTCGTCTACCGCGGCCTGCCGATTGGGGTCGCAGTCGGCGTCAACGGCCAGCACGAAGACGTCGTATCTGGCCTTGTATCGTGACGCGATAGAGGCGAGGGTCTGCGGATCGAGAGCCTGTGTCACCGACTGCATGCGCGGGTTCTCAAGGACAGCGACCCTGGGGTTGACGATACCGGCCTCCTCGGCGATCAGGGAGATCAAGGGGCGCAACACGTACTGATCGTTCACGGGGTCTTCGGGGATGACCATGATCCTCATAGCATCAACTCCGGCCAACCCTCCGCCATCAACTGATCCAGCCAGAAGACGTAGCTCGCGAAGAAGCGGTGGAAGTTTTCCGGCGTCGGCGCGATCCGGTGGTTCGCAAACATCTCGCGGACCAACGACCAGTCCGTGCGGCCCGCGAACTGGATGCGCTCCGTGCCGTTGTGGACCTGGAACTCCGTGGCGAAGGCACGCGCGAAGGCCTTCACGCCCGCGCCCCGGGTGCGAATCAGCGTGCCGTCGATGTCGAAGAGAACCAGCCGGACCATCGGAGGGCGAAGTTAACCGCCGCGAACCGAATTGGCAACGGCCGGGTCGGAAATCCGCCGATGGAAGGCGGGGTTCATTCATCTGCGGCAGCCGTAGAGGGGCGATGCCGCTGAGGACGGCAAGCGCGGGCGTAGCGGGAGGCGCGGCGCGCCGGAAACCGGCGCCACAGACTCCTGCCGGCCAAACCCGTCAGGAGGCCCGCCCCCGCGGTGGGCTGCGGGCCGACGTCTCGGGACGCAGACGCCGGTTCGGCTCCCAGACGGGCTTGGACCACGGGGTCTTCATCGGGTCAGCGCCGCCACGGCCAGCGCGAAGGTCATCTGCCGACCCCGCGACTTGGCGCTCGGCGCCCGCGTGCGGCCCCGCTCGCGCGCCAGTTCGTAGAGACCCAGCGCCAGATTGCGCAGGCACGCCAACACTTGGGCCGCGCCCCGGTGCGACACGCCGCAGGCGTCCTCCCCAAAGCTCACGTCGCGCCGATGGTGCGCGCCGTTCTCGATGGCGCTCCAATGGTCGCGAATCCCCTGGAGCAGTTCGGCGTCGCTGAGTTGTTTGGCGCCCACGCTGGTGGCGTAGTAGCCGATCTCGTCGCTCGGCGGTTTGGCATGGCGCCCCAGCTCGACCCGCTCCCGCCGCACGGCGATCACTTGCCAACAACCGCACAGGCCGATCTCCTCCGGGCTGACCGTCACGCGTTTGAGCCGGCGGCGGTCGAGGCGGTGGTGGCCTTTCTCCCACGCCACGTCCGCGTCAGGGGGGAAAAGCCTGCTGGGCCAGCAGGCGTTCGGCGCGTTCGAGGACGCCACTTTGGTTGCCTTTCAAGCCGAACAAATAATCGCCACCCAACTCCTGGGTGATGACCCGCGCGCTTTCCTGCTGGCAATGCAGCGCGTCGGCGGTGACGAGCGTTCCCTCCAGCGAGGGCAGCGAGCGCAAGAGCGGCGGCAGGGCGGGAATCTCGTTGCTCTTCTCCTGGATCGGCACTTGCGCCAGCGTCAGGCGCAGCCGGTGGCTGACGGCCGAGAAGAGTTGCAGCGGCTGGCCATCGGTGCGCCCGCTGCCGCGCAGCACCTTGCCATCGACGGCTAAGCGCGCGAGCACCGACACTTCCTGCTCCAGCAGCCAGGCGCCGACGACCGACTCGAAGTGGGCCGCGTCGAGTCGGGTGAGCACGCGCCAGAAGGTGCTGTCGCTCGGTGCGGCGTAGTTCCCGTCCGCGTCCTGCTGGCAACCCAGCGCCTTGAGCTGGCGCTGCGTAAATTTTTTGCAGGTGTCCTCGAAGGCCTGGTAACCGCTGCTGCCCATCAGCGTGGCGACGGCGGCGCAGGCCAGCACGAAGGGTTGGCGATGGCGCAGACCGTGGCCCCGGCGCGCGTCGCGCAGGACGCGAAAGCGTTCCAGCAGCGAGCCCAGTTCCCCGGCCCGCAAGGGACACGGGCCCGCGATCTGCTCCTGGTGCTCCGCCAAGCCGGCCGGCAGCCGACCGCGGCGCAAGAGGGCCCGAGCCCCGGGCCGCAGTTCACGCAGGTAAAGTTGCTTGGGCTGGCCGTGCTCCTGGTAGAAGTCCCGGCTGGCCCGCCCGTAGCCTTCGGTCAGACCGACGGCCGCGAACCCGCAGGCCTTGTAACAGGTGCCCCGATACTGCGACTCATCCACGAAACTCTCGACCACCAGCACCGGATGTCCCCAGCGGGCCTGCCAGTCGTTGCTCAGGCGGCGCAAGGCCAGGCCGAGCACGCGCGAGGCGAGGTTGGGATAACGCTGGCGTTCGGGCAGGACCAGGAAACGGCTGTTGTTGACGACCAGACCGAGGCGGCGGGCCCGCTGGCGCGGACTCCAGCGCAGCCACTGCTCGCGACCTTTGAGATGGAGGGCGGCGGCGCTGAAGGTGAGCAAGGCGACCCACTGGCCATCGAGTTCGGCGACGTAGCGGAGGGTTTGGCCGGCCAGGCGGGCACTGGCGAGGTAGTGACGCCCTTCCAGGAGTTGGTCGAAGGCCGCGCGTTCGTCTTCGCCGACGAGGCGGAGGCTGATGCGTTGCAGGACGTCCGGTTCGGTGAGTTTCGACGGCATCGGCATGGCCGCGTGGTAAACCGGCACGCCGCCGATGTCCAGTCATTTTGCATCAACGCGCTCTCTGCGTTTGCCCTGCCAATCCAGATGAATGAACCCTTTCCGGGCGGTCGGC
>JAKANS010000309.1 GCA_021823625.1 bacterium
GGCTGTACGGTCCTCTGGTCGAGGGGAGCCCACAGGTGACGCGCCCTTTCAGGGAGAAAGATGCGTTCATTTTTGCTTTCAACAGCCCCCCCCGCGTCAGAATACTTGTCGCCCCGATAGGACTTGAGCCTTTTGGTTCTGGTTCATTGATGGTGGTGGGAGGCTGTGGAGCTTGTGGGCGAAGGCCGGCGCGGTGGGCAACGCGATAGCGTTGTCCACGGCAAGCCGGCCGGTGCGCGAAGCGCATCGTCCACAAATCCACAGCCTTGTGCCGGCGCCGAAGGCGCCGGCCCCCTGCACCGTAAACAACCCGGGGGCGCGGATGAGAGAAGACATTGGCTCGATACGGACAAGCATTCAAGGACCGGGCGGTGGCGCGCATGCTGCCGCCGGAGAGCGCCACGCCGGAGGTGGTGGCGCGTGAGATCGGAGTCGGCGTGGACACGCTGGAGCGCTGGCGCTCGGAGTCGTTGTCCAGGCCAGCCAAGGAGCGCGCCTGGACTGCCGCCGCGCGGCTCGAAGCGGTGATCACGACCGCGGCGATGGACGAGGCCTCGCGCAGCGCCTGGTGCCGCGAGCAAGGCGTGTACGCGCAGCAGCTGCAGCAGTGGCGCGACAGCGCCACGCAGGCGCTGGCCGCGCCCGAGGAAGCCCGCGCCAGCCCCTCGCAGACCAAGGAGGATCGGCGCCGCATCAAGGAGCTCGAGCGCGAGCTGCGGCGCAAGGACCGGGCCCTGGCGGAGACTGCGGCGCTGCTGGTGCTGTCAAAAAAAGCCGAGGCGATCTTCAACAGGAACAAGGGCGAGGACGAATGATCGGCCTCGAAGATCGCCAGCAAATTGCCCGAGACATCGAAGCGGCCTGCGACGCTGGTGCGCGGCTGCATCCGGCCTGCGAGATCATGGGGATCACTGCGCGCACGCTGCAACGCTGGAAGGCCCACCAGGGCCTGGAATCGGGCGATGGCAGGCCGCAAGCCGTGCGCCCGGTACCCGCCCACGCGCTCAGCGATGGCGAGCGCGCGCAGATCGTGCGCGTGGCCAACGAGCCGCGCTTCGCCGACCTGCCGCCGGCGCGCATCGTGCCCACGCTGGCCGACGAGGGCGTCTACATCGCCAGCGAGTCCAGCTTCCAGCGCGTGCTGCGTACGCAGGGACAGACGCGCCACCGCGGGCGCGCCAAGGCGCCGCGCAAGAGCCGGCCGCCGACCACCCATGTGGCCACGGCGCCGCGCCAGCTGTGGTGTTGGGACATGACGTTCCTGCCTACGCAAGTCGCCGGACGCTGGTTCTTCCTGTACCTCATCCTGGACGTCTACAGCCGCAAGATCGTGGGCTTCGAGGTCCACAAGGACGACGACTGCGACCACGCCGCGCGGCTCGTGCAACGCACGGCGCTGGCCGAGGGCATCCACGCCATGCCGCGCGACGAGCGACCCGTGCTGCACGGAGACAACGGTGCCACGCTGAAGGCCACCACGGTGCTGGCCATGCTGTGGTGGCTGGGCGTGAAGCCGTCGTACTCGCGGCCGCGCGTGAGCGACGACAACGCCTTCGTCGAAAGCCTGTTCCGCACGGCCAAGTATCGGCCGGAGTTCCCGGCTGAAGGCTTCGCGGACCTGCGCGCCGCGCGCGAATGGGCGCGCCACTTCGTGCATTGGTACAACCACGACCACAGGCACAGCGGTATCCGCTACGTCAGCCCGGCTCAGCGCCATGCAGGCGAAGACATCGCGATCCTCGCCGCCAGGCACGAGGTCTATCGCCAGGCTCGCGAGCGCAACCCGGCGCGTTGGTCACGCGACACACGCGACTGGTCGCACATCGCAACGGTCACCCTCAACCCTGAACGCGACTGCGTCGTCGCAGCGGCCGCGCGACGAGGAGATATTCAGCCGATGGCTGCATGACGGAGGCGACAAGTAGCTTGACGCGCGCCGGATTGGCTCCAGCAGGCGGTGGTTGTTGAACCACGACACCCATCCCAGCGTGGCCAGCTCGACCGCCTCGCGTGTCTTCCACGGCCCGCGCCGGTGGATGATCTCGGCCTTGTACAGCCCGTTGATGGTCTCGGCCAATGCGTTGTCGTAGCTGTCGCCGGTGGAGCCCACCGAGGGCTCGATGCCGGCTTCGGCCAGCCGCTCGCTGTAGCGGATCGAGACGTACTGCGAGCCGCGGTCGCTGTGGTGGGTCAGCCCACCGTGACGCCACGGCTGGCGCGCGTACAGCGCCTGCTCCAGCGCGTCGAGCACGAAGTCGGTCTGCATCGAACTGCTGACCCGCCAGCCCACGATGTAGCGCGCGAACACGTCGATGACGAAGGCGACGTACACGAAGCCCTGCCAGGTCGAGACGTAGGTGAAGTCCGCCACCCACAGCTGGTTCGGCCGATTGGCCTTGAAGTGCCGATTGACGCGGTCCAGCGGGCACGCCGCCTTGGCGTCGGGCACGGTGGTGCGCACACCCTTGCCGCGGCGCACACCTTGCAGCCCGCGCAGCCGCATCAGCCGCTCCACCGTGCAACGCGCCACGGCCATGCCTTCTCGCCGCAGTTGCCGCCACACCTTGTCGGCGCCGTAGACCTGTAGGTTGTGGTCGTACACGCGCTGCACCTCGGGCAGCAAATGGGCGTCACGCTTGGCCCGCGCAGGCCGCAACGCCGGGTTGCGCTGGCGCGCCGCGTGACGCCGGTACGCCGACGGGGCGACCTGCAGCGCGCTGCAGATCGGCTCGACCCCGTAGCGAGCGCGATGCTCGTCGATGAAGGCGTTTACCTCTTGTGATGGCGGTCGAGCTCCGCCTGGGCGAAATACGCGCTGGCCAGCTTCAGGATCTCGTTGGTCTTGCGCAGCTCGCGCACTTCGCGTTCGAGTTCCTTGATGCGCTGCTGCTCGGCCGTGGTCGATCCGGGGCGAACACCGCTGTCGCGCTCGCCCTGGCGCACCCACTTGCGCAGCGTCTCGGCCGTGCAGCCGATCTTCGATGCGATCGACTCGATCGCAGCCCACTGCGACGGGTACTGGTCCTTGGCATCGAAGACCATGCGCACCGCACGCTCGATCACCTCGGGAGAAAACTTCGGGGACTTTCTCATGATGGCTCCATTCTCAATCGAAGGAGCCTCCTCAATCTCCGGGGCGGTTCAAACACCTCCATCGAGCGGACATGCCACGGCAGGCTTCGCCTGCCGCGTCATGCCGCTCATGTCGAACGTTGGGTCCCTCGATGA
>JAKANS010000155.1 GCA_021823625.1 bacterium
CACTGGGCCGATGCCGCTGATCGAACGGGTCATCGCTGTCAGCTATCGCCATCGCGTGTACTTCACCCGTGGCGTGTTCGACGCCGCCAATTGCCTGCTTGGCGACCGGCTGGTCGCACCCAGCCCGACCCAACCTGCCAAGGCGCTGGTGACCGTGGACGATGGTCTGGCGACGGCGATGCCCGCGCTGCCGGACCAAATCACCGCGTGGTTCGCCGCCCACGCCGACCGGCTGAAGCGGGGCGAGACGACCATCGTGGACAGCCTGCCCGAAGTGACCGTGTTGTTCGCGGACCTGGTCGGGTTTACCGCGTTGGCGACCCAGGTCGAGTCGGTCGCGGTGGTGCGGTTGCTGGACGACATCTTCTCGGCGTTCGACGGTTTGGCGGAAGCGCAGGGCCTGGAAAAGATCAAGACGATCGGCGACGCCTACATGGTGGTGGGCGGGCTGCCGACGCCGCGCCTGGACCACGCTGAAGCCGTGGCGGAGGTGGCGCTGAACATGGTCGATACGATCAAGCGCACCTTCGCGGAAGTGCGGCCGCCGATTCGCATTCGCGTGGGCATCAGCACCGGCCCGGTCATCGCGGGCATCATCGGCCGCCACAAGTTCAACGACGATCTCTGGGGCGACACCGTGAACACCGCCAGCCGCATGGAGAGCCACAGTCTGCCGGGGCGCATCCAGGTGGCGCCGGCCACTTACGAACGGTTGCGCGCCCGATAGGAATTCGAGGCCCGGGGCGAGACCAAGATCAACGAGATCAAAGGCAAAGGCCGCATGGCCACCTGGTTCCTGACCGGGCGGAAATGACGTGGCGGCGATGGCACGCCATTCCGAAGCGTCGGTGCCCAATCGGCGAAAAGAAGTTTCAGCCGGGCGCGGCGGGTGTTTTCCCGATTCGGAGGGGCGGGTGCTGCCACACGGCCGTGCGCGGTCGCCGGGCGACGGCCAGGCAATGGGTGGCATTTCAATCGAGGCCGGATGAAGACGTTTTCACGAAGTCGTAACAGCAGCGTAGTTTTTTACTGACAGTGCCTGGCCGAAACGAAATGCATGACCACATGCACAGCGAAAGAAGATTGGTTGGGTCGACCGACGATGCTTCATTGTCCGGACAAGTCGGGAAGCGGTTATCGAGGGGTGGGCATTAGCCTTGGGGAGGCGACGCGCTATTCAGTGTGCAGTGGCTTCCTTTCATCGCCTCGTGTACCCCGGTCTCCTGGTTTCGCGACTCCTCACCCTGTCAAGGGGACATCGCCTTTGAATACCATACCATGAATACCCTCGAAGCCACCTCTATCAGCTCAGTCACGGCGCTTGTTTCGCGTTCGCGACGCCTCATCGCCTTACTGCTTTGCACGATTGGCTCGCTCGCGCAGGCCCAGTTACCCGTGGCTGACGACTTCAATCCGGGTGCAAACAACCGAGTCTATTCCCTGGCGGTGCAGGCGGACGGGAAGATTCTGGTGGGCGGCAATTTCACCACGCTGGGCGGGGAGCCGCGCACCAATATTGCCCGGCTCGAAATGGATGGGACACTGGATGACGACTTTGATCCCGGGGTAAAAGGTGGTCTGTATCATGTAGTGTATTCGCTGGCGCTGCAGGCGGACGGGAAGATTCTGGTTGGTGGGGGGGGTCACAACGCTGGGCAGCGAGCCCCGCACCAACATTGCCCGGCTGAACGCGGACGGAACCTTGGACAGTGGCTTCAATCCGGGGGCGAACAGTACAGTATTTTCGCTGGCAACGCAGACGGATGGGAAGATTCTGGTGGCTGGCCTTTTCACCAAGCTGTGTGGACAGCCACGCAGCCGGATTGCCCGGCTTAATGCGGACGGGACTCTGGATAGCGGGTTCAATCCGGACCCCGGAGGCGATTATCCAGGTGTGTATGCGCTCGCGTTGCAGGCCGACGGGAAGATCCTGGTGGGTGGGTCTTTTTCAACGCTGGGCGGCCAAGCCCGTAGCAACATCGGGCGACTGAACAACACCGAGCCGGCCACACAGAGTCTCACCTATGACGGCTCGACGATCACCTGGCTGCGGGGCGGTACTAGCCCGGAGGTGTGGCGCACCACTTTCGAGACTTCGACGGATAATGTGACTTGGCTCGACCTGGGCTCGGGCCGGCGCATAGCCGACGGCTGGGAACTCACGAATGTCTCAATCACGACCGGCACCACGATCCGGGCTCGCGGGTTTGCGACCGGCGGTCAGGACAATGGCTCTGCGTGGTTCGTGGAAAGCACGCTGCTGGTAGCCCAGCAGGCCCCACCCGTAGTCCTCACAAGCGATGGCTCATTCGGAATCATCTCCCAGCGGTTTGGGTTCAGCGTCAGCGGGGTACCTGGCCAGGTCATCGCGGTTGAAGCTTCGGCAGATCTTTTCCACTGGCTCCCGCTTCAGACTAACACGGTGGGCAGTAGCCCCTTCTACTTCGGCGATCCCGACTGGTCACTAATGCCACGCCGATTCTACCGGGCGAGGTTGAAACAGTGAAGATCTGGGGCAATGCCCGACCTCACAGCGAAGGCAGGATGGTCGGCTTGCTCTACGGTGGCGCCTGACCTTGACGCAGACTCGGGATTTGCGGTCACGTCCGAGTGCCTTTGGGGAGGCCTTTGCGGACCGAGGCAGAAGGCGCCGGGCTCTGCGCTCCAGCAATCAGCCGGCGGACACGCCAGCCAACTGCTGCTTCAGTTCTGTCCGCGCCAGCTTGCCCCGTTCGTTCACCGGCAAGGCGTCCACGAACCGCCATCGCCGCGGCACTTGCCAGGCCGGCAGGCGTGTGGCGGCGAAGGCGCGCAGGTCCGACTCGGACACCGACCTGCGCGTAGCCACCACCGCCACGATGTCTTCGCCGCGTCCGCCATCGGTGGCACGCAGACCGACCACCACACACTCACGCACCGCCGGATGTTCCAGCAGCACCCGCTCGATGATTTCCGGCGAAACCTTGCGCCCCGCGACGTTGATGAGATCGCTGGCCCGGCCGCGTAGATAGACCGCGCCGTCCTGAATCTCCGCCAGATCGGCCGTATGAAATACACCGCCGCCCAAGGAGGCATCCGGCTCCGGCCAATAACCGCGGGCCACGTTCGCGCCGCGCACTTCCAGGCAGCCGCCGCGGCCGACGCGCAAGTCCACGTTGTCCAGTGCCGAACCCACGCCGCCGTCAGCCGTGCGCGGCTGCCCGGTGCGGTCGTAGGCGATGCCGCCGCATTCGCTGGATCCGTAAAAGTCGTGAACCTTGAGACCGCGCGCGGCGAAGATTTCGCGTTCCAACGCCAGCGGCAAAGGCGCGCCGGCGGAAATGGCCAGCCGCACTTGCGGCGGGATGGCGTTGGCGTCGTGCCACGCGCGCCACAGCGCCGGCACCCCCGGCAGCGTGAAGGCCGGAGCCGCGCTGCCCGCCAGGCGGACGGCTTCCGGCAGCGCCGAACCGGTCAGCAGCAACGGCACGCCGTGCAGGAGCAGCGGCAGCACCAGATTCGAAAACCCGTACGAGTGGGCCAGCGAAATGGCGCCCACGTTTGGCCAGTCGGGTCGCAGACCCATCGTGGGCACGATGTTGTCCGCGTCGGCGGCGAGTTGTTCGGCCGTAAAGGCGATTAGTTTGGGTGCGCCCGTCGTGGCGGAAGTGAGCTTGAGATGCGCCGAGCCGTCCAGACTTTGCGCCAGCACGGCATCGTCGCCAGCTTCCGCGACCGCGCCGGGCACCGCCTGGCCGGGTTCGAGCGGACAAACGACCCGCCGCCAGCGCCAGCCCTGCAATACCGCCAGAACGAAATCGGGACCGTTGCCTCGCGGGCAAACCACGACGCCAGGCGGCTCTGGGCTGCGCTCGCCAGCCGTGTGGAGTTCGGCGAATGTCCAGGCCCGTCCGCCCGCCAGGTCGCGCAGCGCGATCGCCTCGCCCGCCTCGACCGCCACCTGACACCAGCGCTCGTAGAGCATTGCCTGTGTGGTTAACGACGGCTAGCGTGCGCCGCAAGCCGGATTCATCGATGCCCGCTGAATCGCCAGCCACCCAACCCGCCGCCGCAAACGCCGCGCCGCGCCGTTTCGACTTCGCGCGCGACACCTTCGCGTTCGCGAACGAATTGTTATGGGAATACCGGCTCGACGCCGCGACCGGCCGGATGAACTTCCGCCGACGCGAACCGCCGCCGGCTTACGCGCACCGGTGCTTTGTACTGGCACGCGCCGCGCGGCAGTTTTTCTTTCACGCGCGCTTCGATGCCGGCCAACCTGCGCCGGCCGACGACGAATACGCACGGCTGGTTCGGGCGGTACTGCGCCGCAATCCGCGTCGGCCAGGCGAGCCGGCGCAACGCGTCGTCCTTCCCGGCTTTGCCAGCTTGCGCACCTTCAGCGAAGCCAAGCCCGATTTGTTGAAGGCCACCTGCGGCGGCGCCTGGCGATCATACGTGTTGCGCAGCCATTGGCGGATGGTGTTCCCAATTTCCCGCCGCCACCAAGCGGTCACGGCGGGGCGATTGCTCGCCGGCATCGCGACTGGCGGCGCGCCGGTAGTTCACCTGGTGCGCTTCCCGCAATTGACCATCAACCATGGCATCGTGCTGTTCGACGCACGCGAAACGGAGACGGCCATCGAGTTTGCCGCCTACGATCCGAATCGGCCCGAGCAGCCGGCACGAATCGAGTTCGACCAAGCGCCGCAGACTTTCCAATTTCCGGCGAACCACTACTGGGCGGGCGGACGCGTGGACGTGATCGAGATTTTCCGCGGCTGGCTTTACTGAGCCGCAGGCGGCGCGTCGGTACGCGGCCGGGGTTTCATGAAAGCCATCCCGAAAACCACGAAGCCGCAGACGTTGATGCCGGCGATGTACCCCAGCTTGTAACCGCGCCCGGTGTTCGCCTCCGCGTAGATCGGCACGTCGCGCCCGACCACCAAGGCCGGCAGGGCCATCGGCATCAACGCGCCGTGGATGGCGCCGTGCCAGAACCCGGCCTTGCCCGACCGCGGATAGAAATGCGCCGAGCCCCAGTCGTAGAACACCGCGAGGAGCACGCCGAGCAACACCAACCGCACCGCGCGCTTCAGCGCGGCGACGAACCATTCGCGCAACCGACTCGCCGGCAAACTCGGAAGCGGCGGACTCACTGGCGCGAGGCTTCGAGACTGGCCGCGGCAGGGTGGGTCTGACGGCCGCGAGCGCCACCGCCCTGACGCCACCACCAGCGCCACCATCGCCAGGCGTCGGTCACCGGCTCGATCTTGCTCGGCCCGGCCTTGTAGATCGCGCGGATCGGCACGAACTCGACACGCGCGTGCGCCGCCAAAGCGGCCACCAACAGCTCGGACTCGATCTCGAAGCGGCGCGTCGCCAGCTCCAGCCGGCGATGCAGTTCCAAATCGAGCAGGCGAAAGCCGCATTGAGTATCCGGCAAGACAGCTCCGGCCAGCCGCGAGAGTTGGCGGCTCATCCAACGATTCACGGCGCGCCGCAGCAACGGCACTTCCGCGTGGCCGTTGTAAAAGCGGTTGCCCACCACGAGTTCGGCGCCCGTTTGCGCAGCCCGGACCAGCAAGGCCGGAATGTCCGCCGGATCGTGCTGGCCGTCGCCATCGAGGCATAAGACCCAGCGAAATCCCCGCCGCCTCGCCTCGGCCCAGCCGGTGGCCAGCGCGGCGCCTTTGCCGCGGTTCGTGGAGTGACGCAACACCTGCGCACCGGCGGCTTCGGCCGCCGGCGCCGTGCCGTCGGACGACCCGTCGTCCACGACGAACACCGAGGGCAGGTACAACCGCACGCCGCGCACGACCGCAGCGATGTGCCCCGCCTCGTTGAGGCAGGGAATCGCCGCGGCGCATTGGTTCGGCCAGTCCATGCCGCGAAGGTAGAAGGAGGACCACATACGACAAGGCTTTTGTCCGCCTGCACATAGTTCGACCCTGGATCGCGGACTGGGTGGCCGTTGCTGTTGGGACAGCAGCAGGCTTGTTGGACAACCCTCACGATGCGAATTCATTAGGCTTTCGCTTGTGGGTTCTGCCGCGACAATCCAAACTCTTGACGTGCAATCTCGGCACCTTCCTGTTCAGCGAGCGGGTGGACGTTGCGCTGTGTCCGGGGGCAGACGATGAAACGTCTGCTTCTGATCGCGCCTTTGGCTCGCCGGAGTTTGATGGGGGGCGATTTTTTCTTCCGTCTGCCGTCGCTGGGCTTGCTGAAGGTTGCCGCGCTCACCCCGCCAGATTGGCATCTGACGATCATCGACGAGAAGGTCGAAACGCTCGACCTCAACGCGGAGGCGGACCTCGTCGGCATCACGGCGATGACCACGACGGTGACCCATGGCTACGCGTTGGCGGACCACTTCCGGCGGCGCGGCATTGCGGTGGTGATGGGCGGAATGCATGTTTCGCAACTCCCCGAGGAGGCGCTCCAACACTGCGATGCCGTCGTGGTAGGCGAGGCGGAGAATCTCTGGTCGGCGGTGCTTGCAGACTTCGAGCAGCGGCGGCTACGGCGGCTTTACGGGCATGAGAATGGCCTGCCAGCGCTGGACAGTCTTCCTTTGCCAGACTGGACCCTCTACCGGCCGAAAAAGTACCTGCCGGTTCATTTTGTGGAAACAACCCGCGGCTGCCCCCTCGACTGCGAATTTTGCTCCGTGACGAACGCCTTTGGAGGGAGTTACCGGAACCGCCCCGTGGAGCAGGTGCTGGCCGAGTTGAGTGGGTTGCGGCGGTTCGAGGGTTTTCTGACACTCAAGGACATTGTGTTCTTCGTGGACGACAACATCGTCGGGAACCGGGCCTACGCCCGCGAGTTGTTCGCCCGGCTGGCAGATCTGAAGATCCGATGGTTCGGGCAAGCTTCCGTGAACATCGCCAACGATCCGCAGGTGCTGCAGTTGTGCCAGAAAAGCGGCTGCGCCGGCATTTTCATCGGCTTCGAGTCGCTTTCGACGAAGACACTGGCCGAGATGGGGAAACGCGTGAATCGCCCCCAGAACTACCTGGAATTGGTGAAACGGATCCACGACCACGGCATTGGGATCGACGGCTCGTTCGTTTTCGGGTTCGACACGGACGACGACGGGGTTTTTGACCGCACGCTCGAGTTCACCCTGCGCGCCAAGCTGGAAGTCGCCTATTTTTCGATCCTAACGCCGTACCCCGGGACGCGGCTATACAACCGCCTGGCAGCCGACGACCGAATCCTCACGCGCGATTGGACGCTCTACGACGCCAATCACGTCGTGTATCGGCCCAGGCCGTTCACACCCGATCGGTTGCTCGATGGTTACTATGCGACGCTCCGCAGCTTTTACGCGTGCGGTTCGATCCTGAAGCGGCTCTGGGGCAGCCGGTCATACAAGAACTTCTTTTACCCGATGAACTTCGGTTTCCAGCAAAGCGTGCGGAAGCTCTACCGTGCTTACGAGCAAGGCACGTTGCGGATCCCGACCTCGGCACCGGGGAGTCGTTCCGATCTCGCAAGCCTCAGCGAACCCGGCTAAGCGATGCTTTACCCCGCCCTCCCGCCGCCCGCCGAACCGCCTCGCATCGTCGTGACCGGCGCTGGCGTAGTCAGCGCCTTGGGTATCGGTTGGGAAGCCAATGAACTGGGTTTTCGTGCTGGGCGTCCGGCGTTCAGACCGGTGACGCAGTTCGACGTGAGCCGGCAGCGCGTCCAAGTGGCCGCCGAGGTGGATTTGCCGGACGACCTGCCGCAAACGTGCCTCGCACCGAGGCAGGTCAAGCGGTTGGATCGCGCCAGCCGCATGTTGCTCCTCGCCGCTGTCGAGGCCTGGCGACAGACGGGGTGGGAGGCCCACGAGGACATCCCCTGGGTGCTGGGGACAACCGCTGGCGGCATGTCTTTGGGTGAGGCTTACTTTCGGCAGGCGGTGCAAAGCCCGCTGCACCACCGAGGCCAGCCGACACGGGCGATGCTTTACCAGTCGCACGTGCAAGCCAGGCTGGTGGCCGATACCATCGGCTTCCAAGGCCCGGTCACCATCATTTCGAACGCCTGTGCCTCGGGCGCGAACGCCCTTGGCCGGGCGTGGGAACTCCTGCGTCGCGGACGCGCGCAGCGCGTCCTGAGCGGGGGTTACGATGCGCTGTGCCAACTCGTCTTTTCGGGCTTCGATTCCTTGCGCTCAATGTCCCCCACCACCTGCCGTCCTTTCGACGCGCGCCGAGATGGCTTGCGCCTCGGGGAAGGTGCCGCGGTAATGGCGCTCGAAACCTTGGACTCCGCTCGCCGCCGGGGCGCGGAGATCTTGGGTGAAATCGCCGGCTATGCCACTACGATCGATCTGCACCATCTCACGCAACCACACCCGGCGGGCGACGCCGCGCTGGCCTGCATGACGCAAGCGTGCAACTCCGCCGAAATCGGGCCCGCGGCGGTAGGATATGTCAATGCGCACGGAACAGGTACCCTGCTCAACGACTCTTCCGAAGCCATTGCCATTCGGCGTTGGGCCGGCACTTGCGCCGCTGCGTTGCCCGTGAGTTCGAGCAAGGCTGCCGTGGGGCATCTACTCGGAGCCGCGGGTGCTATCGAAGCCGTCGTTTGTTTGATGGCCATGCGCGGCAAATGGCTGCCTCCGCAACTCGCGTTCGAGATTCCCGATCCGGTCTGCACGTTTTCCGTTCTGGACAAGCCGCGTGACGCGGTTGTGGACGTAGCCTTGTCGAATTCGTTCGGCTTCGGAGGGGTGAATGCAACTCTGGTGTTGCGGAGGTGGGTATGAGCCAGGTCTTTGTTGCCGGAATGGGCGCGGTTTCGCCGGCCGGGTGGGGTATGGCCGCACTGCGCGAAGCCCTGGCTGGGGGGCGCCCGATTCCTTCTCAAGCGATGGAACGCCCTGGCTGGCCACACCCCTTACATGTGCGCCTGGTACCCCCCGCCCCCAATTCCGTTTCATTCTTCGGTCACGCCCGGCTCCGCCGGGCCAGTGTCATTACGCACTACGCGACTTACGCGGTTCTCGAGGCGGTCGCCCGCTGCCGCCAGGCCGATTCCACGCCGCCGCGGCTCGGCCTCATTTCATGCCTCCAGTCGGGCTGCGTAGAGTACTCGTTCCGCTTCTTTGCCGAAGCCGTCAACGATTCAGGTTTCCCCAGCCCGCTTCTGTTTCCGGAGACGGTCTTCGCCGCGCCGATCAGTCACGTGGCTGCGCTTCTTGGCAATGTGCCGAAAGCTACCACGCTAGTCGGAGACCCCGCGGTCTTCCTTCAAGGTGTGGCGCTGGGCTGCGATTGGCTCGAGGAAAGCGAGGTCGATGCCGTGGTGATTGTGGGTTCGGAGGAAACCACCTGGCTCCACGCCGACGCCGTGTGGCACTTGGAACACGCCGTCCAAGTGAGCACGGGCGCAGGGGCCATCTGCCTGACCCGCCGACCAGAACTGTCGGTTGGTGTGGCACTGGCCTCGATCACTGATGTCCACAGTTACACTTCGGGAAGCAGCCGTGTGCAGGCGGCCGAGGCCATGCGGCGACAGCTCCTGAGCCCAGCCCTCGATGAACTACTCTGCGAGGGCACCCAGGGGGGGCAGCGCTCCGATGCCGCCGAGACGGCGGCTTGGCGGGACTGGGTCGGACCGCGCCTCAGGCCCAAGTCGATCTTGGGCGAAGGGTTGATGGCGGCGGCGGCGTGGCAGTGCGTGGCCGCCTGCGATGCCATTGCTACGGAGCGGTTCCAGTCTGCCGCCGTGAGCTTGGTTGGCTCCAACCAACAAGCGATTGGTGCGAGGTTCGTTGCCTGCAAGCCCGGTCCAACCCAGCAGGCGACTCGCGAACTCGGCGTGTTCTCCCCTTGACCGCAGGGGACCAACGCAGGCGCAAAGCCCAGTTCGCTTCAAACCCCACTTTCCCCCTTGCCCGATGATAGCCCAGCAACCACGCTCTCCGGGTAAGCACACAGGTAACACTGGCACCACAAGCATGACCGAAAGCAAACTGCTACGCGACGAGATCAAAGCGCTGATGGTGGAGAACCTGATGTTGCGCCTCAGCGCCGAGGAACTCCCGGACGACCAGCCGCTCTTCGGCCCCCACGGGCTGGGCTTGGATTCCGTGGATGCGCTCCAGCTCGTGGTCGCGCTGGACAAAAAGTACGGGCTGAAAATCCCCGACCCAGACACCGCGCAGAAGGTGCTCCAGAACGTGGACACCATCGTGGCGGCGGTGGCAAAGCACCTTGCGGCGAGACCGGCCGTCGCCTGAGCCGAGGTTCTGAGCAACGGCAGCGACCGCAACGGGCGGCGCTTCCGGTCAAACCGCGGCGGTTTCGCCGACGGGCTCCGGCGTCACGAACGGAATCCGCACGCGCGCTTCAAAACCTCCCTCCGGCCCCGGCCCGAACTCGAACCGGTGGCGCTTGCCGTAAAGGTGTTCGAGGCGCGCGCGGGTGTTGGCCAAACCGAGGCCGCCGCCGATGGCGGTGTTGTCGCCGGTGCCGGTGCCGTTGTCCTTCACCGCGAGCGCGAGTTCGGCCCCTTCGTGCCGGGCGCGCACCTCGACCCAGCCGCCCTGCTTGCGCGGCGCGATGCCGTGTTTGATGGCGTTTTCGACCAACGGCTGGAGCAACAGGTTCGGCACCGGCGCGTCCAGCAGTTCGGGCGGCACGTCGAACTTCACTTCGAGCCGTGCGCCGAAGCGGACCTGCTCGATTTCGAGGTAGCGACGCAGAAACTCCAGTTCGTCGCGCAGTGGCACTTGCTGGGTTTCGACGTTCTCCAAGGCCAGTCGAAGCAGTCCGCTGAGCCGGACCAGCATCCGGTCGGCGGCGTCCACGTCGCGGTGCATCAGGCTGGAGATGCTGTTGAGCGTGTTGAAGAGAAAGTGCGGGTTGAGCTGGGCCTGGAGCGCCTGGAGCCGCGACTGGACGAGCAGCTTCTCGAGTTCGATCGCCCGCAGCTCACGCTCGCGGTAACGCCGGTAGTATTCCATGCCGTGGCTGGCGCCGACGATGATCCAATAGACGAGCAGGTTGAAATAAAACGAGCGCACCAGCGTCCAGTGAAACATTTCGCCAAAATAGAAAACCGGCAGGTGCTCGCGGCTGCGGAGCATTTCCACGATCACGCGCAGGACGACCCACATCACCGCGAAGAGCGCGCTGGCCGCGACGTGCATCGCCAGCCCGCGACGCCACCGGGTGGGCTCGAAGTGGTAGCGCCGCGCCAGCCACAACGTGGGCACCGAAAGCAAAGCGCAGATGTACCAGTCCGCGAGCGCAGTCGTGAGCGCGAACTCCCAGGTGACGATGTACCCGCGCCGGGCCTGGGTGAAGTTGAACTGGCTGGCGAACGCCAGCGCGATCAACGTCCAGGCGCCGAAGAGCCAGGCCCACTTCGTCCACGGCCTGAGCTTGCCGGTGGTGTGCATTGAGATTGGGGGAAATCTAATCGGTGGCTTCGCGGCGGGCACGCCGAAACTGTGCGCTGCTCTTATTCGACGCCCAGCTATTCCTCTCCAAGCATAAAAGTCTGGCCAAACCGGGAACTTCGGCTTGACTCGAAAAACCATTCGTGGCATCGCTGGGGCATGACTCCTGCCGAAGGGCCACCAAGGGACATTTGTTCGTTTGCATCATGATCGGTACGTCGCATTCCGCCGGGCGAAGCATTTCTCGTCAAACAAACTGCCTGAAGCTCCACATGAACAGCACAAGCTACGCTCTCCACTCACTGACGGCCCTGCGAGTTTACGCCTTGGGTATACTTTTGACCCTGTCATTCTTATTGCGGGCCGCTGACCCCGGCAGCGCGTTGGCTTCACCCGCACCGACGGTCCACCTGCCCCAGCCGATTGCGTGGGCCGAACCGGGCACCCAGGCCACCGCACCATGCTCGGGCGACGGCCTTGCAGTCTTTGCCGATGAACAAGGTCAGGTGCGGCTGCGCTGCACGCCTCAGCAACTCGAAGGCGAGGTGACCCGCGAGGGTTTATGGCTCACTTCGACGGTGCCAGGATCAGCGGCAGCGCGCTTTCGCGTGGTGGCGGGTTCGCTCGGACGGGAGGGCGGTAAGTTGAGGCCACTGCCTGGTAGTGGCGTCGTGGGAGCGGAAGCGGGCCGGGTATGTTACATGCGGCGAGGGGTGACCGAGGAATACTCGGTCAGCGCGGACGGTGTGCGGCAGGACTTTGTCGTGGCGCAACCGCCCGGCGGCACGGGGAATCTGCGCGTGGAACTAACGCTGACCGGCACGCGAGCCGAGGCTACGGCAGAAAGCGCGTGCCTCGTTTTGGACGGGTCGGGGCGGAAGCTGGCCTACAGCCGGCTGCGAGTAATGGACGCGGAGGAGCGGCAGTTGACGGCCCGGCTCGAGGTAGTGTCGGACCGAAGGCTGGCGGTGGTGGTGGCTGACGCGGTGGCCGTCTATCCCGTCCGCATCGACCCCACGTTCAGCGACGCCAACTGGGTCAACTTGGGGCGTGGTTTCATTGGGGGAAGCCCCGAAGTTTACGCAGCCGTGGTGGACGGTGCGGGCAATCTGTATTGCGGAGGAGGTTTCCAGATGGCGGGCTCGGCGTGGGTCAACCACATTGCGAAATGGAATGGCAGTGCCTGGTCGGCTCTCGGTTCGGGCATTACGGGCTTGGGGACACCCGTCTTTGCCCTGGCGGTGTCCGGGACGGATCTCTACGCAGCCGGAGGCATCACCACGGCAGGCGAGGTGAGCGTCAACAACATCGCAAGATGGGACGGTAAAGCGTGGTCGGCCCTTGGCTCGGGAATGAACAGCTTTGTCTATGCCCTGGCGGTATTCGGGACAAACCTCTACGCGGGCGGCGATTTCACTACGGCGGGTGGGAGGGACGCCCATTACGTTGCGAAATGGGATGGCACGGCCTGGTCACCCCTCGGTTCGGGAATGAACAACTACGTAGGTGCCCTGGCGGTGTCCGGGACGGACCTTTACGCGGGCGGGAGGTTCACCACCGCGGGAGGGGTGAACGCCAATCACGTTGCGAAATGGGATGGCACGGCTTGGTCACCCCTCGGTTCGTGGACGAACGGCGCTGTCGCTGTCCTGGCGGTATCCGGGACGGATCTTTATGCCGCAGGATTCCTTACGGAAGAGCGAGGGATAAACGCCACTTATTGTGTTGCGAAATGGGACGGCAACGCGTGGTCGGCCCTCGCTACGGAAATAAGAAGAGGGGTCTATGCCCTGGCAGCGTCTGGGACAGATCTCTATGCGGGCGGCAACTTCACTGCGGTGGGTGGGGTGAACGCCAATTACATTGCAAAATGGGATGGCATGGCCTGGTCACCCCTCGGTTCGGGAATGAACAACTACGTACGTGCCTTGGCGGTGTCCGGGACGGACCTTTACGCGGGTGGGAGGTTCACCACGGCGGGTGGAAAAGCCTGTTACTTTGTGGCAAAGGCGTTGTTGCTGAGATTCGGGGCCAACAACGCGACCTACACGCGTACGCCGGGAGCATCGCTGACAATCCGGATTGCGGACGTTGCCTGGGATATGAATGGCAACCCGGTCACCGTGCAGTCGCTGGGCGCGAGCTCCCACGGGGCCACTCTCAGCCACGACAACACCAACATCTACTATCAGCCCGCCAGCGATAGCAACGACAGCTTTACCTTCACGGTAAGCAACGGATTCGAGACGGCCACCGGCACGATCACCGTGACCGTGACCCGGCCCCCGAACACGGCTCCCGTGGCCACTCCCGACATTTACACCGTACCGAAGGATCACTCACTTTCCGGCAATGTGATCAACGACAACACTGGCAGTGGAGTTGACTCCGACGCAGACCGGGACCCGCTCACTGCCCACGTGGACGCCAGCCCTGCGCACGCGCAGACTTTCAGTCTCAATGCCGATGGCTCGTTCGTTTACACGCCCCAAGCCGATTTCACCGGCGCAGATGCGTTCACCTACCACGTCAACGATGGCCAAGCCGACAGTCCGATGGTCACTGTGACCATCACGGTCACGGCCGTGAACGATGCCCCCAGCTTCGTGAAAGGCGCCGACCAGACCGTAATGGAAGACGCCGGACCCCAGGCCATCGCCAGTTGGGCCAGCGGCCTCCGCGCCGGACCGGCGGACGAGGCGGGCCAGACCCTGACCTTTGTGGCCAGCGTGGACCAACCCGCGCTCTTCGCGGCCGGACCCGACATTGCGGCTGATGGGACCTTGACTTACACCCCCGCGCCCAACGCCGGCGGCGCGGCCACGGTCACGGTGACCCTCAACGACGATGGCGGCACCGCCAACGGGGGCGCGGACACCAGCCTGCCCCAGACCTTCACGATCACCGTCACGCCGGTCAACGATGCCCCCAGCTTCGTGAAAGGCGCCGACCAGACCGTAATGGAAGACGCCGGACCCCAGGCCATCGCCAGTTGGGCCAGCGGCCTCCGCGCCGGACCGGCGGACGAGGCGGGCCAGACCCTGA
>JAKANS010000156.1 GCA_021823625.1 bacterium
GGCGACTTTTTTGACGGGCTGTTAGGGCACCGAGCGTTTCGAGCGATTGGCTTTTCTCGAGAGCTAACCGTGGGATCTGCTCAAGTCTCGAGTCCTACTGAATAGTTACGGCTAAGGGGAAACGTTTGAACCGTGATCCAAGTCTCGCTTGATACCAGCTTCCCGATTTCGTTTGCCGATCCAGACAGACCAAACCACGGCGTCGCTGTGGACTATTTCCGACATTGCCTCGCCCAACGAATTCCAATGTGGATTTCGGTCGTGGCGGCGGGTGAGTTTGAAGGCGGCGAGCCCGTGACCGATTTGCCTCTGCAAAATTTCCGCGTGCAACCATACAATCTAACGCACGCGATTCGTGCCGCGGGGTTTTTCAGAACGTTGCATCAAGGCGACTCTGCAAAGGCCGTTGATCGAAGGCCCATTATAATAAACGACTTGAAGATCATCGCGCAGGCTGAGGAGGAGCAGATACCGGTCATTCTAACCGAAGATGCGAATACGCTATCGAGGCTTGCCTCCCGGCTGCGTGAGAACCGTGCTTCGTTGGTTCACGTTCTTCTGCTTACGGACGGTTTCATGCCGGGGAGGTTGGAAAACCCAGATCAGGGAGAGTTGCCGCTACCGTCTGCATCCCGATAGGCGTTCTTGCCGATCGATAAGTCCTGAAGGTTCGTTGAATTCAGGCTTTTCCAAAGGATAGCGAAGCACCGGTAGTCCGCGTCCAGCGGCTGGGTTGGAACTGCAATCGTCGCCGGCTCAAGGCGTGGGGCTCAGCCCCGCCGCCCAGGCCGTGCCACGACGGAAGAGTTCGCCCACGTCGGGGCCGAGGGCCTTGACGTCGTGGCCCAGCGGACTGTGGAACACCCGGCCCTGGCCGTAGTTCAACACGAACGCCATCGGATAATCCTTGCCGTCCACCTTGGATTTCGCGGTGGCGAGGACGTGGATCGGCGCTTCGCCATCCAGGCAGGTGTAAAGCTCGTCGTCGGTCGGGAAATCTTTGAGGCCGGCGGTGATCGGGTGCGTGGCGTCCTCGATGTGGACGGTGAACGGTCCACGTGGGTCGTGCGGTCGCAACTTCGGGTTCCAGGCGCGGCCGGCGAGGTTTTTGAACTCGGGCCAGTCCTGCCAGGCACCGCACGCGAAATGCACCAGCACCAGGCCGTGTCCGCCGGCCAAGAACTGCCGGAGGTTCTCGCGGGCCGCCTCGCCGGGCGCGGGCACCTCCCAGTTCATGAAGTGCAGCACCACGGCGTCGTAGCCGCGCAGCGCCGTGGAATCGAGGAAATGCGGGTCTTCGATCACTGTCACGCTCAGCCGCGGGTCCTGGGTGAGTTGCCGGACCAGCACGGGCGCGGTTTCTCGCCACGGGTGGCCAGGGTAATCGACCCCGGTGACGAGGAGCACCCGTGCCTGGGGCTTGGCGGGAGCCGCGTCGGCGCCGAGGGCACCCGGAGCGAGCAAGGCGGTCATGGCGATCAGGGAAACCTGGTGGAGGAAAAGGCGGCGGTGCATGGCGGGTAGTTCTTCACGGCTGGCGGGAAAATGCAAGGTTCGGTAGCGTCTTGATTTGGTGCCGGCGGTGCTGCTGCGCCGCCCTGTGCCGCCGCCGCGGCGCAGCCACCAACTTGAGATCTGAAGCTACCCAGGATTCGATGGGGCTGGCGAGCCGCGACCACCTTGGGCGCGTCGAAAAGAAAGGACCGCCCAACATTGCGGTCAGGCGGTCTTCGGAAATCAACTGAACAAACCCGCGCGCGGGGCGGCTAGACCGTCATGAGTTCCTTCTCTTTGTGGGCGAGGTGCTGTTCGATCTTGGCGATGTATTCGTCGGTGAGTTTCTGCAGTTCCTTTTCGGCGTGCTTCTCATCGTCTTCGCTGACGGAGCCGGCCTTGTCCTCATTCTTCAGGTGTTCCATCGCGTCGCGGCGGACGTGCCGGATCGCCACCCGGCCGTCCTCGGCCATTTTTTTGACGATCTTGATGAACTCCTGTCGGCGCTCGGTGCTGAGTTCCGGGAAGACCAGCCGGATCACCTTTTTGTCGATGGCGGGATTCATGCCCAGGTTCGCCTTTTGGATGGCCTTCTCGATCGCGTGCAGCGTGCTGGCGTCCCACGGCGTGATGATGAGCATCCGCGGTTCGGGCGTGGTGATCCCGGCGAGTTCGCGCAGGCGCATCGTCGAACCGTACGCTTCGACGGGCAGCCCTTCGATCAATCCAGGCGAAGCCTTGCCGGTGCGCACGCCGGCGAATTCGTGAATGACCACCTGCTCGGTCTTGGTCATTTTTTCCTCAGCCTCCAGCAAAATGTCGTCGATGGACATAGATCAATTGGGGTTGCGTTTGCGTTGGTATAAGGCGCGGCCGGGCCAGCGTCAACCGCTGGTCACCAGCGTGCCGATGGCTTCCCCCAACACCACGCGGCGGATGTTCTGCGGGCGGAACAGATCGAAGACGACCAACGGCATCGTGTTGTCGCGGCACATGGCGAAGGCCGTGGCGTCCATGACCTCGAGCCGTTGGTCAAGCGCCTGCTGATAGGTGAGGCGGTCGTACCGTTTCGCGTCGGGGTTCTTTTTCGGGTCCACATTGTAGATACCATCGACCTTGGTGGCTTTAAGGATGATGTCTGCGCCGATCTCGTTCGCCCGCAGGGCCGCGGCGGTGTCGGTGGAAAAGTAGGGATTGCCCGTGCCGCCGGCGAAGATGACCACCCGGCCTTTTTCCAAGTGCCGCACGGCGCGACGGCGGATGAAGGGTTCGGCCACCTGCGCCATCGCGATCGCCGTCTGGACACGCGTCGGGACATCCTGTTTCTCCAAGGCGTCCTGCAAAGCCAGGGCGTTGATCACGGTCGCCAACATGCCCATGTAGTCGCCGGTGGTGCGATCGATGCCCTTGCGGCTGCCGCGGGCGCCGCGGAAGATGTTGCCCCCGCCCACGACGATGACGATTTGTACGCCCAGTTCGCGGACTTCGCGAATCTCGCTGGCCATGTCATGGATGCGGTCCGGGCAAATGCCGCTGCCGGAGCGGGACTCGCCCAGCGCCTCGCCGGTGATTTTGAGCAGGATGCGGCGGTATTTCAGGGTCGGGGCTTCACTCATAACGGATTGCAGACCGAGGCCTTGGACGGACCGCCGCGCGCGTGACGCCCGCTTCGGGGCAGTGAAATCATGGCGGTGCTTGTAGCAGGCGGCGCTGGCGGCGTCAAACGGTGCCTCGGGCGGGCGGTGTCCTGATTTGGTGGCGGCGGTGCGGCCGCCGCGGCGGCGCCGCCCATTTGAAATCAGGACATTACCGTCCGGCGCGAACGGTTCGTCACGCACTAGCCAAGCCAACTCGCAGCGCTGCCGGTCGCCGGATTTGGCGCGATTCCAGGAATCAAGTTCAATAAAGGAGCAGCTTTTGACAAGATTCGTAAAGCAGTATCGGTTCTGACAACCCTAGGCTGACCGACGTGCTCCACCGGGATGAGATCGACGTGACGGTTTGCTGCCGCCGCGGTTTGACCGGGGCCGGGAACAGGTCGAACCGGCTGGCCAACCATCGGCAACTCGGAGCCGGGTCACCGGGCCGCCGCCGGTCGCTTCGTTGTCCATGAATCCCCGCAAGTTAGCTTTCCTTTACACCCCGGAGATCGAGGGGCTGAGCTACCCGCCCGATTGTCCGTTCAAGACCCAAAGGGTCGGACTGACGCGCCAGCGGCTATTGTCGCTGGGGTTGTTGGGCGGCGCTGACGGGCAGGAGATTGCGCCGCGATGCGCACTGCTTTCCGAATTGGAGACAATCCACAGCCCACGCTACCTCGAAGAACTCCAACGCGCGGCGGCGGGCGAACTTACCGTGGGCGGTCTGCACATGGGCCTGGGCGGGCCGGACACGCCGGTGTTCAAGGATTTGTTCGTTTACGGCACCTGGGCTTGCGGCGCCGCGCTTGCAGCGGCAAACCGCTTGCTGGCTGGCGACGCGGACGTTGCGTTCAGCCTGTTGGGTGGCTTTCACCACGCCATGGCCAAACGCGCGGCCGGTTTTTGCTACCTGAACGACGTGGCGCTCGCGTGCGCCCGCCTGGCGGTGGCCGGCCGCCGCGTCGCGTACGTGGACGTGGACGCGCACCACGGCGACGGCGTCCAAGCCGCGTTCTACCGGCGCGATGACGTGTTGACGATCTCCCTGCACGAGAGCGGCAAGACTTTGTTCCCTTGGGGTGGTTTTGAGGGCGAGATCGGCGAAGGTCCGGGTTTGGGTTACAACGCCAACCTCTCGTTGCCTGCCGGCACGTTCGACGAGGCGTTTTTGATGGCGTTCGACCGCGTGGTGATGCCGCTGCTGGACGCTTACGCGCCGGACTGTCTGGTGCTGGAACTCGGCCTGGACGCTTTGGCCGGCGATCCGCTGACGCACCTGAGCCTCACCAACAATGCGTTCGTGGAAGTGCTCCAACGTTTGCTCGGACTCCGGCTGCCGCTGCTCGTGGCGGGCGGGGGCGGGTATCATGTGGCAAACACGGTGCGCGGCTGGGCGCTGGCCTGGCAGACGTGCAGGGACGATAGCGGCGAGCCGGATTTCAGCATCGGTTTGGGCGGCGTGCTGTTGGGCACCAGCGAGTGGGCCGGTGGCCTGCGCGATCGCGAATTGCCGGTGATGCCCGAACAGCGCGCGGCCGTGGAACCAGCCTTGCGCGTCGCCATCGACGCGGTCATTCGCGGGGTTTTTCCGCACCACGGCCTGATGCCGCGGGTTGCGGTTGCTTCGGGAGCGGCACCCACCGCAAGATCGGGCGACCGAATCCCATGAATTAACCATTAACGACAGACCAGAAAGGACCAGACCATGACGGAACAAAGCAAAACCGTTTCCACCAGCTCGTTGCTCCAGGAGAACCGCACCTTCCCCCCATCGGCGGAGGTCGTCCGACGCGCCTACCTCAACGCCGAGCAGTACCAGGCAATGTACGCGCGCTCGGTGAACGACCCCGACGCGTTCTGGCTCGAGCAGGCCGACACACTCACCTGGTTCCAGAAACCCACCGAAGGCCGGAGGTACGAGTGGAACACCGCCGCGCGGAAGATCGAACACACCTGGTTCGCGAACGGCCAACTGAACGTCAGCGTCAATTGCCTGGACCGCCAGCTCGCGACCCGCGCCGACAAGCCGGCCATCATCTGGCAGGGCGAGCCGGAGAACGACGTGGTGACGCTCACCTACGCCCAACTCCACCAGCAGGTCTGCAAATTCGCCAACGTCCTCAAGTCGCTCGGCGTGAAGCGCGGCGACCGCGTGGCGATTTACCTGCCCATGATTCCCGAACTGGCGGTGGCGATGCTGGCCTGCACGCGCATCGGCGCCATCCACTCGATCGTGTTCGGCGGGTTCAGCGCGGACGCGCTTTCGGGCCGCATCAACGACTCGACGTGCAAGTTGCTGGTCACCTCGAACACCTCGTTGCGCGCCGGCAAGCGCATCGGGCTCAAAGCCATCGCCGACGAAGCGCTCAAATCCACGCCCAGCATTCAACGGGTCGTCGTGGTCAGGCGCAACGACGCGCCGTGCAACCTCGTCCTCAACCGCGATGTCTGGTGGCACGAGCAGATGGCCGCCGCGAGCGCGGATTGCCAGCCCGAGGTGATGAACGCCGAAGACGTCTTGTTCATGCTCTACACCTCCGGCTCGACCGGCAAACCGAAGGGGGTCGTCCACACCACCGCCGGCTACCTGCTGCACGTCGGCCTCTCGCACAAGTACATCTTCGACGTGCACGAGGACGACATCTACTGGTGCACCGCCGACATCGGCTGGGTCACCGGCCACAGTTACATCGTCTATGGCCCGCTGTGCAACGGCGCCACCAGCCTGATGTTCGAGGGTGTGCCCACGTTCCCCGACGCCGGCCGGTTCTGGCAGATCATCGAGAAGTTCAAGGTCACCGTGTTTTACACCGCGCCGACCGCCATCCGCTCGTTGATCCGCCTCGGCGAGGAATGGCCGAACAAACATGACCTGAGCAGCCTGCGCGTGCTCGGCACGGTGGGTGAGCCGATCAACCCCGAGGCCTGGATGTGGTACCATCGCGTCATCGGCAAGGAGCGCTGTCCGATCGTGGACACGTGGTGGCAGACCGAGACCGGCGGCATTCTCATCAACCCGCTGCCCGGCGCACACACCTTGAAGCCCGGCAGCGCCAGCCGGCCGTTCTTCGGTGTCGAACCGGTGGTTCTACGCGACGACGGCAGCGAATGCAGCCCGAACGAAGGCGGCAAGCTCTGCATTCGGAAACCGTGGCCCGGCATGATGCGCACCACCTGGGGCGATCACGATCGGTTCATCGACACCTACTTCACGATGTACCCGAACATCTATTTCACCGGCGACGGCTGCCGTTTGGACCAGGACGGCGATTACTGGCTGATGGGGCGCATCGACGACGTGGTGAACGTCTCCGGCCACCGCATTGGCACCGCCGAAGTCGAGAGTGCCCTGGTGAGCCACCCGAAAGTGGCGGAAGCCGCGGTGGCGCCCATGCCGCACGACATCAAAGGCCAGGCGCTCTACGCTTTCGTCACGCTCAAGGACGGCATCCATCCGGGCGAAGAACTGAAGAAGGAACTCGTCGCGCATGTCCGCAAGGAAATCGGACCGATCGCGGTGCCGGACAAGATCCAGTTCGCGCCGGCCCTGCCGAAAACCCGGTCGGGCAAGATCATGCGTCGCATCCTGCGCAAGATTGCCGAGAACCAGGTGGACGCCATCGGCGACACCACCACGCTGGCCGACCCGCACGTCGTCGAAGCGCTGGTGGCCGGCAAGCAATAATCGGTCTGGCGCCTCGCGCCACGAACCTGAAGAGCGCCGGGGTGCGAGGCCCCGGCGGCAACCTTAAACGACCGACTTTGACCGTTGTGACGCCCGCAAATCCCGCAGCGATAATCGCCCCTCGAACCGGTAGTTCCACCATGAGTTTCCGCAGCGCTTAATCCCGGCGGCTGCGAAGCCGGGGATCGGGTGCGGAACGGGATCGCCGGGGCGGGGGGCATTACCCAGAACCCCACGCATGAACACTGCTGTCTCCACCGCATCCGTAGCCCCCGTTTCCGCCGCCAACCGCGGCTGGACCGTCACCGCCGCCGGGCTCGGCATCAACCTCGCCCTCGGCATCCTCTATGCCTGGAGCCTGTTCAAGGGGGCCATCGAAAAGGAGTTTGGCTGGCAAGGTTCGCAACTCAACGATCCCTATGCCCTGTGCTGTCTGGTCTTCGCCTTCGCGATGATCGTGGCCGGGCGGTGCCAGGACAAGTTCGGCCCGCGCCTCACCGCGTCCATCGGTGGCCTGCTGGTGGGCGCCGGGTTCGTGGTTTGCTCCACCACGAATAGTTACGGCATCTGGTTGCTGGGTTTCGGCGTGCTGGCGGGAGTTGGCATCGGCTTCGGCTATTCGTCCGCCACACCGCCCGCGTTGAAGTGGTTCCCCGCGTCGAAGACCGGCATGATCGCCGGGCTGGTCGTCGCGGGTTTCGGCCTGGCGCCGGTGTATCTCGCGCCGACTTCGCAGTACCTGCTCGGCCATTACCAGGTCCAGAAATCCATGCTGATTCTCGGCCTCGCGTTCGTGGTCATCGTGTGCGGCCTGGCGCAACTGTTGGTGAATCCGCCGGCCGGCTACGTCGCCGGCCCGAAACCGGCGGCCGGTGCCGCGGCCAAACCCGCCGCCGCCAGTTCGACTCCGGGCGAAATTTTGCGGCAGCCGACGTTCTGGCTGTTGTGGGTGATTTACTTCATCGGCGCAGGCGCGGGTCTGATGGTGATCGGCAGCATCAGCGGGATGGCGAAGCAGAGCCTGGGGAACCTCGCCTTCGTGGCCGTGGCGATCATGGCCATCGGCAATGCCGGCGGCCGCATCCTCGCCGGGACGCTTTCGGACAAGATCGGCCGGCGGTGGACGCTTTGCCTGGTGCTCTCGGTGCAGGCGGCGCTGATGTTCCTCGCCATTCCTCTCACCGGGGCCAAGGACACGGCGGCGGTGATCATCGTGCTCCTGGCGGCACTGATCGGCGCCAACTATGGCGCGAACCTGGCACTGTTCCCCTCCTATACCAAGGACCTCTGGGGCCTGAAGAGCTTCGGCGTCAACTACGGTGTCCTGTTCACCGCGTGGGGCGTGGGCGGCCTGGTGCTGCCGCGGCTGCAACAAACTCTCACCGCGAGCAGCGGCGGGAGTTACCGATCGTCCTTCATCACCGCCGGCCTGCTGTTGCTCGTCGGCGCGGCGCTGACGTTCCTGATCAAACCGCCCCAACCCCAGAGCGGAGCCGCTGCGAAGTGACGTCAAGGTTGGCCGCCTCTGGACCGAACGCTCTCCATGAAAACTCGAAAATCCTCCCTTCACGAACGCGGCTCACGCCGCCGTATATCCCACCCGGCCTGGTGGCTTACCGCCTTGGGCTGCGCGGTCGCACCCGGTGCGGTCGCCTATGACCTGGCCACGAACCTCACCTTCACCGCCGAAGTGACCGCCAGGGTCGGTTACGACAGCAACGTCTATTTGCAGGACGTCGAGCCGGACCTGACCACGTACCCGAACGCCGTGCGGCCGTTTCAGGATTCGATGGTGATCTCGGTCACCCCCAAGATCGCTTTCAATTGGAACCAGTCAGCCGCCTTCAAAGCCGCCTTCAGCTACGCCCCGGAAGTGACCCGGTACCTCTCGGAAAGCTCCGAGGATTACGTGGCCCACCGGTTCGGTCTGAACTTGGGCGGCACCGTCAAAAACGTGCTCTGGGAGTGTCCGAACAGCGTCACCTGGATCGACGGCAGCAAGGAAGGCCTCACGTTCGGCGGACCGGGCGGCGCGCCTTCCATCGGCGGCATTCCGATTCGCGATCGCAAGGCCGCCTTCGTGCTGAAGAACATGGTCCGGACCACCCACAAGGTCGGCGACTGGTTCTTCCGGCCGACGGCCACCGGCTACATCCACGACTTCATGACCGAGAAGCGGGACCCGGCCCAGTATCCGGGCTACCAGAACTACGTCGATCGCAACGACATTGGCGGTGGCATCGACGCCGGCTACCAAATCCTGAAGGACACCTATCTCGTCCTCGGTCTGCGCTACGGCCGGCAGGAGGAGCGTCCGCTGCCTTGGTCGCCGTACGAGTACTCGAACCGCTACGCGCGCCTGCTCCCCGGCCTTGAGGGCAAGCTTACCGACTGGCTCAAGGTCAACATCAGCGCCGGCCCGGACTACCGGGATTTTTATGCGGCTGTCCAACCGGGCTTCAACGACCACAATACGGTGGGGTACGTCGATTCCTCGGTCGTCCTTTCGCCGGCCACCAGCGACACCGTAACACTGACCTTCAAGCGCTTCGAGCAACCGGCCTTCGGGGCGCCTTCGATGTACGAAGACATCACGTACGACCTGCTCTGGAAACACAGTTTTGATAAGCGGTTTTCCGCCACCGCCGGCTTCCGGGCTTACATCGGCGAGTGGATCGCGCCGGTGCTCCGCGATGATTACATCTACACGCCAAGCGCCTCGGTCGCCTATACCTGCAAGCATTGGTCGGCGGAGGTCGGCTATTCCTACGACTGGACCACCAGCGCCGTGACGAGCATCGACACGAGCGGTCGCGAGTTCACGCGCCACCTGGCTTGGATCAGCGCCCGATACTCGTTCGATTGATGCGGTGAGCCGCGGAACGCGCGTTCGAGCGGTTGCTGGTGATGTGCCCGGACCATTACTCAGTCGTGTCCGCGGTCGAGCTGGTGTTGAACCAGCGTTTGCTGCGGCGGCTCTGTCGTCGGGATTGCGCCGGCCAAGGCTGCGCCGCCTGCCGGCAAACCGGCTATCGCAGCCGCGTCCCGGCGGTCGAGTGGCTCTGCCTGGAACCGGCGTTGCGCACTCGACTTCGCTCTGTCGGCCCGGAAGCCATCACCCCGCCGCACCGTCTCGAACACGCCGCGCGTGAGCTTCTGCGCCGCGGATTGTCTGATGCTCGTGAGTATGAACGCGTGTTGGGGAGAACACCCGAGCCGGCCGATCACCGCCGCCAGGAGACTCCGAAAGACGACGATCCCAACTCTGCGGCGCGGTAACGGCCCTTCTGGTTTCCGGCCATGAACTACGACGAGTTCGCCTTCTTCAACCGCCAGTTGGCGGAGATGCTCCGCAGCGGCCTTCCGCTGGAAGGCGCGTTGCGCCAGCTCGTCGCCACGATGCGGGCCGGCGCGCGGCGCGAAGAAATCCAGCTCCTCGAAGCCGACCTCGCGAAGGGCACCCCGCTGGGCGAGGCCTTGCTGCGCCGCAAGCTGCCGGACTTCTTAGTCCGCCTCGTGCGGCTCGGGGCCGAGGGCAACGATCTCCCCGGCGTGCTGACGATGCTGGGCGATTACTACCAGCGCCGGCACGCGCTCTGTCTGGATGCGCCTGAAAGCGCTGCGGGTCTATCCGGCCATCGTGCTCGGGGCCGCCCGTTCCGCCAGCTTGCCGCCCGGCTCGAGAAAGGCCTGCGTTTTGGCGAGGCGCTCGAACTGACGCCCGGCGCGCTGCCGCCGCAGGCAGCCACGATGCTCAAGGCCGGCTTGGAACTGGGCGGCGGGGCCCCCCAGGTGTTGCCCGGCTGCCGGCGCCTGCTCCGCGACGGCGGGGCCCACGTCTGGCACGCGCACCACTATCTGATGCTCTTCGCATTCGGCACATCGCCGTTGTGGATCCTGGTTTTCACCACCCTGTGCGTCTTCGTATTGCCCAAGTTTCAGCAGATCGGCCAGGACATGGGCGTGGTCTCGCTCGGTCTGATGGGCTCGTTGCTGGACTGGAGCGGCCTGTCGATCGCCGGCCAGGCCATGCTCGTCCTGGCGCTCTGGCTAGGGGATGGTTTTGACACCCAGAAGTTCCATGCGCAGGAGATGGTGACGCGGTGGCCGCGGGAGGGCGAGCCGGTCTTCGCCAGTCATTTCGGAACGTGGGATGCGGCTCACTACTTGTATCTGGGTGAAGTAAAGCGGTCAACAGCGGTGGCTGATCGTTCCAGACCTCCTGGTACATGGAAAATCCCCTGGCCCAAAGCACGGCTTTCGTCATTTCATAATGCTCGCTGACACCTAATTCCACCGCTCCGATGGCACCCCGCGTGAAGGAGAACCACACAACCAACGAGGCGAACGCCGCGATTTCTAACATCTGTCGTCGCATGTCTGATCCACGCCAAAAGCCAACGTCGCAACTTAGCGACGTTGCGTTTGCCCTGCCGCCCAGCCCCCCCAAAACCTCACTTCATCCGTGGTGGGTTAATTGTCTCGTTCCGGCTACGGCCGCCTGCGGAACCAGCCGTCCCGCATCATCCACTTGTCCTGCCTCGAGATACTCCGCATCACTGTTCACGCGCCAGGGATCACACGGAATGCCCTTTAGGTTCCGCGCGGCGACGATACCGGTCAACATCGCGTGATCTTGATTGTTATACTTGTGCATCCCGTTTCTTCCGACCATCTGAATGTTCTTCAGCCCCGAGAGGGCGGCGCGGATCGTCGCCACGTGGGTTTGGTAAGTGGTGTCATAAACTGGATAGGCCTTCTCCATTCGGACGACGCAGCCATCGACTACGCTTCCGGGATCGATCAGGTCAATTTTACCTGCCTCCGATTTCGCCAAAGCGATCAGATCCTCGTCGGCCGCTTTCCACAACGGCTCATCGGCGTTGCAGAAGTATTCCAGGCCGAGGCAGGTCATGCCTGGTTGCGGAACCATGTCCGGACTCCAGTTGTTGAAGTTGTCCACTCGCCCGACCCGCACGCCTGGGTCATGAACATAGATCCAGTTGTCCGGAAAAAGCTGCTCGCCTTTCACGATCAGGGCCACGATCAGAAAATCCCGGTATCGCAAACCCCGTGCGGCGGCTTCTACTGCGGTTGAGATGCGCGGCCTCAGGCCCAGTGCGCAATCGCGTAGCGGCATGGAGAAGATGAAATCGTCTGCTGACCAAGTTTCCCGCTCACCCGTCCTGGTCACTGTTTGCACTTGGAGAACCCGCTCGCCGCTGTGATGTATCTGCTCCACTTTTTTTCCCATCAGTACCTGCGCCCCACTGCGAACCAGGTCGTCCCGCGTCTTCTCCCACAGCATCCCCGAACCGAGCCGCGGATACTGAAATTGGTCGATGAGGGTCTTGATAACCGGTTGGCCACGCTTTTGGCCACGGAAGGCGTTAAGGATCGCGTCAGTCAAGGAGAGTCCGCGGATGCGTTGGGCCGCCCAATCGGCGCTGATCTCCCGGCATTTCATACCCCAGACCTTCTCCGTATAGGTTTTGAAGAAGATGTTGAACAACCGCCGTCCAAAGCGATTGCACACCCAATCCTCAAACGTGAGTTCGGGCCGAATCGGGAAGAGCCGGCTGCGCGCGTAACTGAGCACACACGCGGCACTGGTCAGCAACCCGAGATTCCGGAGCGCGTTGCCGGGACGCAGTGGATAATCGAACAGCCTCCGCCGATAGAGGATGCGAGTCTGGCGGTTGACCGCCAGGAAATCGCCCGGAAGCCGGTCGTGCCACCACTGTTCGATCTCATGGTTTTTCGTGAAAAACCGGTGCCCCCCGATGTCGAAGCGGAAGCCATTGTACCGGACCGTTCGAGCGATCCCGCCGACGTAACGCTCATCCTGTTCCAGGATCGTGACCGCGAACTCCCTCTCCAGTAGTTCTGTGGCAGCCGCTAGCCCAGCCGGCCCGGCGCCTACGATCACAACCCGCCGAGGCACGTCAGTTGACCGTGCTCGCTCACTTTGTCTCTTCGAATGGACTGTAGACACACGACCTCCCGATTCGAGCAGCATCCTGCCGTCCGAATGCTCGGACACGGATGCCGCTCGGGCCAGCAGGCTAGCCGCCCCCACAACGTTCCCCGGCCGATTCGCACAATGTCGGTATGCCGCAGCTACTGCCATCGTTGACACTGTTGTCCAATCCACACGGTCACGTCTCACAGTAGGACCCCGCTCATCGCCAAGACTCCAGAAGCGTGCCGCATAATACTAAGCGATCTGGTCTACCACTTCATATCGCCACTGAGCTAATAGCTAAGTCCTGACGACAGCATTCTTTTCCTTCTCCGCCATAACCATGTCTCTGTAACAAGCGTCGCCAACAACATGTATCCCGCCATGCCCCCCAGCAGCGCGTCGACCACGCCCGGTTCTAAACCCAACCATGACGCGGCGTGGCCCATGCATGGACAGAGAGCGGTGACATCATAATACGAGGCGACCGTGCGATACAAAATAAACTCTACTGCGAGTCCCTGTGCAATTGTACCCTTAACCACACGAGTTCCCCCGGCTATCAGGTACGCGCCGCAAATAATCTCCAATGTACCAAGGCTAACAAACAACTGATCATACCGTATACCGAATAGAGGGTCCTTCAGCGATAGAACGACTGTGTTCCCAAAAATGCTCAGCAGCTTAGTGATACCCGTCAACAGCAGCGCAACACCAATAATGTAGTAGTGACGTCTTCCTATGACAAAGAGTATGTGTCTTGAACCGCATCTCATACGTAGCATGATACAGAAGCTTCCCAATACATTTCATCGACGGTATTCGTTGCTTTGTCGTTCGCCGGTCCTCCAAGCCTTATTACGAGTGGGGGTCACATGAAAGTATGCTCCTACAAAGGATGCATGTGCCACCCCTTCATGGGATCTTGTCCCAGTCACAGGAACTACATAGTCTTGTGCCTTCATCCAGAGCCTCTGACGCAGTGCTTCGTTGTACAAGATCTCACGCGCTAGGTCATTTGTCGGGTCGCGAGCCAGTGTCCTTCCAAATAGCGTCTCTGTATCACGCCATACTCGGACTTCACGCCAACTGAGCCCTGCAAGGATGACGCATAGGGATACGCTAACAGGCCATAGGAGCCACCCTATACGGACCGCCTTTCGCGCTACCAGCGCACTGCAGCAGGCGGTAACCGCGATGCCAATGCCAATCATCGCAACGTACAGGTAACGATTCGCCAGCCCGTGGCGTCCCAACTGCAGAATGCCGCTCATCGGAGCAAGAAGTATCATGTACCATGACCAGCCCACGCACGCCGCAGGGGCGATGCGACGGAAAGACAGTATGAACCGCGAAGCCACGAGGATCGCTGATGCGGCACACACCCCTTCGACAAACGACCACGCATACTGACAAGTCTTTAGGATAGACTACACGAATGGGAAGTGTTAGGGTTGGGCCTGGCGAAGCAGGACGGACGGAAACTCGATCATCAATCATTGGAAACGCTGCGGCTTATCGCGGTGCGGCGG
>JAKANS010000157.1 GCA_021823625.1 bacterium
GCGGCCAGCCGCTCGATCACCTCCGTGTCGCTCAGAATCCGGTCGCCGGGGTCAGTCTCGGTGTTTTTGGAACCGTCCTTAGTCGAACCGTCCTTAGTCTGAGGGGGTCCGCATTGGCCCGGAGGCGGGCGGCTGATTCCCTTATTCGAAGCGGTCTTTTCCCTCTTCGGAGCGTTCACAGTGATCGGTACGGCCCAACAGGCTTTCGGGGGGGCTGGAGCTGCGGATCGTTCCCCCGAGCGCAGCGAGCTGCCTTCGCCTTTTTTCCTTTTCCCCGAGCGCAGCGAGCTGCCTGCGTTTTCCTCCGTACCATTCTGATGGGATACACTCCCGATAAGGGATGCCGTAATTTCTACGGCGGAATCCGCCGTACTTTTTACGGCAGAAGACTCCTCGCCAATTTTGCGTTCTTCTGCCGTACTTTTTACGGCAGAAGAAATCCGGTTTTGGGTTTCGGTCCCAGAAAACGCCAGCGTGGTTTTCGCCTCCCAAAACCAGCCTCGCTTATTGGCCCAGCGCCGGTCGAAGCGGATCAGCCCGGCCGCTTCGAGCTGCTTGCGCCATGTGTGCTGGCTTTTGGTGCACGTTTGGGTGATCTCTTGGATGACGCGTTCGCCCAGGATGAAGCTCTGGCCGTCACCCCGGGCCTTGGCCAGGCGGTAGAGCGTGCCCAGGAAGCTGTAGGCCCCATACGTGATGAGCCTGGCGGCCAGCGCCGCCTCGGCGCGGCGCCAGAAGACTCGCTTGGCGGCTGTGTCCGGGTGCACGGGGTTGGATCCGCTGTCGGACTTCAGAGGACGCGGTACGTCTCTGTGTACTTGGCCCACGGGTGACGGTCCGCTCGTGTCTGCGGGCCGCCCCGGCCATGGCCATGGCCGCTGCGGCGGGCGTCCCAGGTCAGGCAGCGCGGGCAGATCCAGTCGCTGCCCGTGCGGTGCCAGGCCGGGCGGCCGCAGGCGCAGTGGCCCTGGGGCGCGCCGGGCGCCGGTGGACCCGGGGGGAGTGTCCGACCCATAATCAGGGGGCCGGATCAGCCGGCGGCGCGGGCGTTCTCTGGCCGGCTTGGCAACCATTTGTGGCCCACCGCCACCCGGAACGCGGCCGCGATGGGCAGGGAAAACCAGTGGCGACGGCCGCGCTCGCGGAAGCTCAGCACGTCGCCCGGTCCTATGCGGACGACGATCCGGCGGGGTGAGACATACAGCACGCGGTAGGCGTCGCGGGTGACCCGTGATACGGGTTTGTCGGTGGTTGTCACCTCATCCCCTCCGCGGCGGGGACCGCACGTAGCCCTTTGGGGTCAAACAGTAACCCCTGGCACTGGGCACTCCGATAGGCTTGCGCCAGTTCGTTGGGGGTCAACCGCAACTTGGGGGCATACTCGAGGCCCCCATCGCAGCGGTGGGAGGACAGGCCGCGCCGGCAGAAACCACCCCGGCCGCAACACGGGCAGGTGTAGGTTATTTCCTCGATCATTTTACGTGTTCCTTTCTTTGTTTGAGCGTCGCGGTGCGCGACCTGGCGGATCCTGCTTGTGGGGTTGGCTGCTTCCGTCCGCCCAGCCAGAGCGTGCCCAGGGCCAGACCGGCGCCCAGGGACAGACACAAGACCAGGTAGGCCGCGACCAGGGCGACCTCTGCGAGCGCTAGCCCGTAGCTCATGGTCGTTCCTCCTTGTTCGTTATATTCAGGTGTGTCCTGTACCACCGATCACTACCACATCTTGGGCACCGCCCGACGTGTCGCCCGCCTACCATCTTACAGCCGCAGTCCCGGCAGTGGGCATCGTCGCCCTGGGCATGACGGAGTTCGAGTACCGCCGCCTCGCTTTCTGGCACCAGCCGGGCGGTGGCCACCAACCAGCGGGCCAGGTTGGGACCGGTCAGGGCACGGGCCGCCTTGCTCAGCCGCCTCCAGTTGCGCCGCTCGTCCGCGGGCGGGGGCAGGGGGGGCGGCAAACTCACCGCTGCAACGTCTATACGCGAGAAGCAGAGCCAGGTCCGTTTTCGGGTCGGCGTGGCATCGAACCAGTGTTGGCAGACTTCCACCGTCCAAAGGTCACGGCGGGGGGCTTCCCCCGGCCGGGGCAGGCCGGCCGCTGCAAACAGCGTCGAGTGCGCGGGGTGCTCCAGTATTCCTCCGACGCGGACGAGCCACTCGGCACACCACAGACCCAACTCTCTCTCGCCGGGCGAGGGATATGCCTGATGGCGGCAGAAGGCGCTCCAGGCGCGGCATGGCGGGTGCGCGACCACCGGCATGCCGCCGTGGAACGCGCGACAGTCGCGGTCCGGGCCGTACACATCCACGCCTGGCAGTCCGTAGTAGTTGGATCGGCGCGCCGCACAGAGCACAGCCACGGTCTTCATGCCTCCCCCTCACTTTCTTCCGCGCGGCGGCTCCACCAGAGCGCCGAGCGGTAACTGGCCAGCATGGCGCGTTTCAGGTCGCGGCGCGCCGTCCGCTTGAGTGGCGGCCGGCCGATCTGCCCGCGGCACCGTAGTCGGTGCACAACCTCGACCACGTAGCAGATGCAGTCGCATTCCGATTGCCGGCACGCGGGAGCGCTCAGTTGGATCGCGTTCATCATGCCTCCCCCTCGCTTCCATTGTCCGCCGAGGCGGCTTCTTCGGTGATAGTCAAGGGAGTGCGAAAAAAAGAGGATGACGAGAGCGCGGCCAGCCCGGCCAGGAGCAGCGCCAGGAGCGCGCCCTCCTTGTTCCGATGCGTGGCTAGGCGGAAGGCCTCGATCTCGCGCACCAGCTCGGCAGGGAGGCGCGTACAAAATTTCACTTTTGTGCCGGCCGGGGGCAGGAGGGTCGGCGCGGGGCGCGGGGGGACGGCACGGGGGGGGGCAGACTGGCCGTCCGCTGGCCAGCGCGAGGAGCCTGGGGGAGGCGTGTCGTGTTGCATGGGTGCTGTGTACAACTGCACGCATCTGCACGCAAGTCTTTTTTTCTAGAATTTTGCGGCACCGGTGATAGCTTCAACCTGCCGTGAAACCAATAGTGACCAGTGAGGCGATTAACATCCGCGTGTACCTCAGCGCGGAAGATCTGGAGTTTCTCTCGCCGATCGTAGAGGCCGGCCAATTGAGCCGGGCGGGTGCGCTGGCGCTGGTGGCTCGCGCCGGTCTGGATGCGGTGCGGGATCGCGGGCAACTGACGTTGCCTTTGAAGCTGGCGGTGGAATCACCGCCGGCGCAGCGGGAGCCGGCGCGGGGAAAAGCGAAGGCCGGGTAATCGTGCCGCTGTTCGGCGCCGAGAGTTAGGCGCCCACAGGGTTACCCGGCCCGGTCTGCGGCACGGCCCTTCGCACAATGTTTGATGTATTCACGGCATACCTTGGGGGATATGGCCGCGAGGGGTCACTGCTTGGGGTGACGGGCCGCTTCGGCGGCGGCGCGCTGGGCCAACTTGGCCGCGTGGCCGGCCTTCAGTTTGTCCGCCACTGTTGCGGGGTCGCCCAAAGCGGGATCGGAGAGGTTCAAGGGACCGGGTAGAGCGGCGAGGTCGTCCCGTTCGCTGACGATGACGATCTGGGTGACCGTGCCGTCTGCCAGGGCTTCGCAAATGGTTTTCATAGGCTATGGAACGTTGGGGTCGGGGAGCGGCCCACCGGCGGGGATGCCCACGGTCACTCCCCAGCCTTCGGGCCACTCGGCGCTCCCCTTGGGTGTGGTCGCGTGGTGGTCGTCGGAGTGCCCTTGAGGACGATCGCAAATCAGCGTTTGGTCGCTGGGGCAGATTTTCGAGCAGTTCATGGGATGAGTTGGTACTTGGTGGAATAAGTGATGTTGTCCGCTGTCGTTGCGATGATGCCGAGCATCCCCTTCGATAGGGGGATTAGCATCTTCGTTTCGGACCTGGGGGTGTTTGTGATGACGATGTTGTTTGTCGTCGCCTGGAAATAGGTATATGACCAGCCTAACTCGCCAAACGTGTTGCCATATCCGAGGAACGCATAGTCCGTGCTATATACTATCGGCCGCAGACTGCCAACGGTCCAGGCGGTCACCCGGATCGCCAGGACGATCCCGCTGTACCCCCTGAAGTCGATCGGGCTGGATACCTGATTGGTGGTCCTGGCCGCGGACGGCAGCCAGTCGATCCAGTCGGTTTGGAAACGCCGGGAGGTAGCGTCAAGGAAGAACGGGTAAGTCATAGGTGTTGGCGCAGGACACTCAGCAGATCAGATTGAGCCAGACGCTGTAGGTGGCGGAATAGGCCGGGGAGTGAATGAAGCCGAGCCGGAATACCGGGGGCAAGGGCGTACCATACAGGTATTCCTCCAGGTAGTTGCTGGGCGATGTTCCCCCGTTTTCAACCCTCAGTCTATCGGTTAGCCCGAGTCCGACGGTCGAAATGGTCTTCCCTGCCCACAAACCGTCGTTACAACACAGGAAGAGCGCTGGAACCATCTCGTCCCAATCGGTCAGACTGCCTGCACTGGAAAGGTTTTCATCCTTGGTCAACCATCTAAGTTCAATATTGTGGGCGCCGTCGTACACATCCTGCATGGTCACAACGACTTGAGCCGCGTGGTATCCCCGGGTGTAGATGGGGGGAGTGTACCAGGTGACAGTCTTGAGGGTGTTGCCGCTCAGGCTGACACGCTCGATCGGCACACCGTTCAGGCAGGCGAGGGGTTTCATTGGTCTCTGTTTATTAGGGCGGTGGCAACCCGTTCGGGTACTGCTTGCGGAGTGCTTCCCAGCCTGACTTCAGCCAGTCGTCCCAGGCGTCAGCGCCCCAGGTCTGGGTGATATAGGCCTTGTAGGGGGCCAGCATTTTTTCGGCGATCGGGCTCCCGACGGGCCCCATCAGGACGTAAGAGACGTTCTTCAACAGTTCGATGTTGGGGGGCGGCAGGAACCGGATGTCGAGCGAGGCTTCCGGGGTGTCGTAAGACACGCGGCCCGGGGTCTCCTGGCGGCTGGCCACCAAGTCTCGCACGACGGCTCCCACATCCGGCCCGGCGCGCAGCGTATTGCCGATGCCGGACAGGACCACGGTCCCCGAGGTGCCCACGGACGCGGACGCGTTCGCATGTCGGCGCAATGCCATGATTACTCCGACGATTATCGCCAGCAACAATCCGCGCGAAAAGATGTCGATCCTGGCGCGACTCATGGGGCAATGTCGCCGGGGGCAATGCCCGTCTCGATGCGCGAGAACACACGCTTCGCGTCCTCGTATTTTAGCTCGGTGTCTCGCAGGGACTGGTCATTCAGCAGGGCCTTGACGATTTCCGGCCCTCGATCCTCCTTGATCAATTTGGCGCCCACATCGGAGAGGTTGAGCGTGAGGGGAGGCTGGCCAGGGATGGCCACCGTGGGCGCTGCGGCCGCGGCCGCGGTGCGTTTGAGATAGACTACGAGGCCCAAGCTGGCGAGGATCAGGAGCAGTCCTGTGGTGGCGGGTTTCATCCTCTTCCCAACCTCCAGATTTCATTCCAGACGGCGGCCCCCCAACGAGCCTGGATTTCGATCCGGTAGTAGTCCCACGGGTGGCCTTTCAGGGGTGGCAAAACATGCGCCCAGGACCAGCCTAAATAATGCAGATAAACATCGGCTGGGGTTAGGTCGAACGTGGCCAGCCACGCGATCGCATCGTCCACCCACCGATCGACAGGCTGGCCGTCGCTGGGATCCGCGCACCAAGCGAGGAAGCCGGGCCAGTCGATATTCTCGTGCCAGTCGCTAAGCAGCCCGTGAATGGAGCCGTCGCCCCCGTCCAATGGCGTGAATACCCGCCGGCCGCGCACCAAACCAGTGTACACATAGCCGCCTTCTTGCCCATCGTCGGCCGCGGCGATGTGTTGAACCAGTTCTTGCCGCAAGACGTTATTGCCCACGATTTCGGTTAGGGTGAAGAGGTAATCGATGTACGCTGGGAAGTCCTGGTTGTCCCATTCGTCCACGTGGACCGGCGGGGTAATCACGCGGATCGCTTCATTCATGATCCACGGCGGCGGGGCCACGGCCGTGCCGACCGGCTCCGGTAGCGGCGGCGGGGTCGGCGGCGGGGTCGGCGGCGGGTTGTAGGGCACGAGGATGCCCCCGCCGTCGGTAATGGGCGGGTAGGTGACGCCCTGACCTTCGCCCGGGATGGTGGCCACGGGATCGGCCACGGGACCGGCCGGGATGAGGGCGCCCGCCTCAGTGTCGGTCTTCCCGGGGATGACCTTGGCGACCACTCGGGGGGGCTGGCGCAGCGCCTGGCCGGTGAAGTAGCCGGTGACGATGATGGCGAGCGTGGTGATCGGTTCCATGGTCCTGGACTAGTAGCGGATGCCGTCGTCTGCCCCCTTGACCGGTGGCGCAAACCAGCGCCTGACCAGGCTCAGGGGCCACCGGGCCGCCGCCGCGAGGCCTTCCTGGGGCGACAGGCCAAAGGCCAGGGCCGCGAAGAAGCCGTAGGCCAGAGCCACGGTCAGCAGCCAGGGGGTTCCCCGCGGGAGCTTCATGGGGAGGGTGGATCGAGGATCAGGACGCCGTTTTTATCGACCGCGGGCGCGCTCTGGGCGGCCCCAGGAGCCACGGAACGGGATCCTGTGGTGTTCCAGCCGCAGTAAGCGGCCAGAAACGCGCCAGCGAGGCGCGCACTGGCGACCACCCGCGGATCCATGACCAGGCCGGAGGCTTCCGCCGTTTGGTACGCGGCGTAAGCCGCTTGCGCCCGCTCGCAGGTCCATTCTTTTTGCTGGGGGGACAGGCAGCCGGCGGCAAAGCACAGCCAACTGACGGTCATGGCCAACAGGACGTGCGAGCGGCGCGGGTTCAGGTGCGAGAGCAGTTTTGTCATCGGGTCAAAGCAAAGGTGAAAGCCAGGGTTTCAATGAACATCCGAAAGGCGAGCGCCGTGAGGATCCCGGATCCCGCGGCCAGCGAGATCGCCCTTATCAGCCAGTGGGCCCGGTGCGAGATTGCCGTTGCGATAGGTGAGCAGGAGCGTACGGATTTCAACCATCGCCTGGGTGTTGTCCTGGATCGTGTCCCGGAGCAAGGCGATCGTCTGTTCGTGGGCCAGGGCAATGCGCTCCTGACTCGCCTGCAACTGCGACGCCAGGTAGCGGACGCCAAACACGAGCGAGGCTGCCAGCGCAACCATCCCGCCGGCGTCGAACAGAGTGCGAAGTTCATTCATGCGCGTTTGAGGAATCCCTTGAAGGCGCCCACTTGCCAGCCGAGGTAGGCCAGACCGAGCAACCACACCCACCAGGGCACGAAGCCCAAGACACTCTGGAGACCGAAAGTGGCCGCGCCGGTCAGGGTGTCCTTGACCCCGCTCTGCATGGTGCTCAGGCCCTCCTTGGCGCCTTCCGCCGCGGCTTGGGAGACTTGCGCGTCGTAGCCGGAGTCGTAGCCGGCCGCGGCTTCCGCCTGGCGATTGATCTCCACTTGCCGCAGCGCGGCATCGTCCCACTTGCCGTCGCGGATCGCCTGTTCGTCGAGCGCCTGCCGTTGCTGGTCGATCTTCTCGGCGCGGGCCTGTTCGGCAGTGAGGTCCACGCCGGTGACGACTTGCCAGGTGAAGGGGTTGTACCAGCTCATGCGCGAGGATCCTGGCTGAGGCAGGCCAGGTAAAGGTCCGCGGAATAGTGGTTGGTATAACTGATGGCCCACTCGCTCCACACAATCCGCAGGCAGTCACAGGCGACCCGCAGCCGAAAGGAGGAACACGTCGTGATAAACCGGTTCCCGTAAGCGGCGTGATATACCTGACGCACGTCTGGGCCAACCATGCCGGACATGGGCAGGTCCAGATCCAGGTCGGTTAGCGGCCGGCGCTCGACGTTGAAGCTGCCCAGTGAAGAGCCGGCCTGCCGGTCGGCGATGAAAGTAGTGCTACGGCCGCTGCGCAGCGACCCCGTTGTCAAGCGGGTCAACACGAGCGGGAAGTTCCCCACCAGTTTGCCCCCGTTCAAGAGCTGAACTTCGAGGGCGGCGTTGTAGGTGGCGTCGAAGTCCGTCACCCAAACCCAGAAGTAGAACCAGAGCCGCCGGTCGGTGAGTTCGCGGGACACGGCCAGCTCGCCGCTGGCGTAGGTGCGCACGGTTTGGAGGTCGGTCATCCACTCGTTGACCGGCGCCAGGTGCCACTCAGAAAAATCGACGATGCTGTCCTTCATCACGGTTGCGAGTAAGGCCGGCGGAGGATGGGAATCCGCGCGATGATGCGGGGCGCGGCCCCGGGAAACGGCGGCGTGGGGATTGTCACCCCCGAAGGGTACACGCGGCCTGGCGGTGCTGGCATGGGGATTCTCGGTCCGCCCGGATAGAGGTAAGTGGGTTGTTTCATCGGTGTCGGCCTTTCGTGAGCGCAACCAGGAGAACCCCGGCGCCCGCGACGAGCAGGCCGATGGAGCCGGCGCTGGCGGGCAGGGGACTGTCCGAGTTGTCGGCCTTGCTGGTCAAGTGGGCGCCGGGGCCGGCAAAGTTGTTGATGAAGCTGCCGGACTTCATCCCGGCGCTGCTGCCGCCGCCGGTGTCGCCCGTGGAGGTGTCGCTCTTGGCGCTGCTGCTGCCTCCGGAGAGGCTGGCGGACATGGGGAGCATGGGTTAGGCGCGTTGCAAGAAGAGCATTCCCAGCCCGGCCGCGGCGAGCACACCGGCGCCAATCAGGACGAGCTTGTTGTAGTCCACGCTGGCCGCTCCCGCCGTGGCGCTGTTACCCAGCGTGGGGATGGTGATCGTGGTGTTCATGCTCTCGGTGAGGTTGGCCACGTCGTTGTTGGTGCGGTTGTAACTGTCAGACGTGTTGAGCGTCGTGACGTAGGTCTCGTTCGTCGAACGCGTCGAGAAGTCGAACAGGCCGCCCATATAGTCGCGGTTCAGTGGCGCAACGCGAGCACGAGCACCAGCACCAGCACCAGGCCGCCGCCAATCATCACCTCGGGCTTCTTCAGGTAGTCACTGAGCGTCGGCGCGGGCGCCTGGACCGTGACCACTTGCGGCGCGGGGGTGTCCGTCTTCTTGGCCAGCGCCTGGCCCACAAACCCCATCGCGCTGGTGTACAGGTCTTTCCAGCTTGGCGTGTCGCCGGCCGGTGTGGTGGTACTGGGGGAGCTGTCGGCCGGAGCCGAGTCGTCCATCAGTTTGCGAGAGATTACAGCCATAGACCAGGGGCGTGGGTCAGAGTCCCAAAACCCCGCCGAACGACGTGCCGCGAAGCACCCGGCGGGTGAAGTAAGTCTTGTTGCCGGCGTTGCCGACGTTGCTGGCCTCGACGAACACCTTATCGCCGCCGCCGGCGAGCAGGTTCATGTTCGGCACGCTCGCTAGGCTGAAGGCGCCGGCATCCGGCCGGTCGGCCATGAAGTTCGCGAAGAGCGAACCATTCACCGGGAAGGCGGCCGTGGCCGCGGTCTGCATCGTATCTTCCTCAGCCGCCACGTGGGCGCCGACGACTGACTTGTTAAAGACTGGCTCGGTGCCGTGGTAGATCGTCCACTCATCGGTGCTCGCGTTCATCGGGTTCCCGCGCGCAAAGCTGTTGTTCATGCTCTGGCCCAACAGGCTGAGCAGGAACCCGCCTTCTGGCAGTTCGTAGCGCCGCTTGCCGGCGGCCACCCAGGCGAAGGACTCCGTGAGGATTTCGCTCGCTAGGTACATCGGCGACTTGTCTTTCACATCGCGCAACAGCAGCTCCACCTCGGCGTTTAACGCGGTCGAGCCGACGACGCTGAAGTAGTCACCCATCTTGCCCCAGGTGATTTTTAGAATCGGGTTTTGCTTCAGCCCGGCGAGCGGGATACCGAAGTATGTCCCGCCAGGATCTTCGACGGATGGCGGCGCAATCCAGATCGGGATGCGCAAGGTGTATGTCGCGACCGACAGGTTTTTGTTCGTCACGGTCAACAGCGTGTCGGGACTGAGCAGACACCGCTCGCGCGCGGCGAGTTCGACTAGACTGGCGCCGTTGGACCTGACTACCGACCGCGGCGACGTGTCGTTCACCTCCAAATTGAGGTCGCGCACGATGCCGGCCAGGCCCAAGGCGCTGACTTCCGTGGCCGTGCCGAGCGCCGTGCCCCCCGTGGTCGAGATCGTGAGGCTGACGTTGAGGATCAGGGCTTCGAGCCACTTTTGCTCCCGCTCGATACTGAGCGGGGTCATGGACAGGGCCGCCGCCGCCGCGTCGGCCATGGTGCCGGAGACCAAGGGATACCGGCGGGAAATGAGGCGATTGTTCATGTGTTTCGGGGCGAGGGAGGCGTCGGGGCTTACCAGCCCAGCTTGGGGGCAATCCACCTGGACCAGACGATGTGGGTCACGATGGAAATAACGGCGACAGTGAGGATGAACTTCGGCGAGGGCATACGGGCAGTTTTTCGTTTGGCGAACCTTCCGGGCCGTACCTCGGTTCCAGCCGCATCGGGCCTTTCCGGTTCGACGGGGGTATTTTCCCCCAACGGGGGCGCCGGACCAAGCGACAAGACGCGACATTTGGCGACAGCCCGCGGGCCGGTTGACAACCATTTTGGTTCCGAATAGGTTGCACTGGTGAGTGTGTCCTTGACCTTGAAGGGTGTGCCTGACGGGCTGTCCGCGGCGCTAACGGCGGCCGCGCGACAGCACCGGCGTAGCAAAAACGCACAAACGATCGTATGGCTGGAAGAGCGGGCGCAATGGCAGCCCGTGCGGCGCGACCCGGAAGCTTTGTTGCGCCGGGTGAAGGCCTTGTCCCGGCGTTGCACTGTCCGGCTTTCGCGGGCGGAACATCGGCGGCTGGTGAAGGAGGGGCGGGCATGATCGTGGTGGACAACAGCGTGCTGGCGGGATTTGCCTTGCCTCAGGATGGCTATCATGGGGACGCGGTGCGCGCGTTCAAGCAGGACGCCGATTGGCACGCGCCCGAGTTGGCCCGCAGCGAGTTTCGGAGCGTAGCCGCCGGCGTGCTTCGGCGCGGCGAGACGTTATCCACGCTGTTGGAATCGGCGGCCGTGGCGGATGCGGCCGCCACGTTCTACCGGCTGCACGCCAACGAAGTGTTTGCGGTCATGCAGGAAAGTCCGCTCAGTGCCTACGATGCCGAATATGTCGCCCTGGCGCGACGATTGGGGTGTCAGTTGGTAACGACGGATAAGCTCGTCTTGGATCATTATCCCTCGCTGGCCGTGCGCCTCGCCACCTTCGTCGGCTAGAATACCCGGCCCGCGGCCGGGCCGCCGGTCTTGAGGTTGCGCGCCAGGTACTGCCCTGGGGCCAGGCCGCGCACCGCGGCCGGATCGAAGCCCACGGCCGCACACCAGTCCACCGCCCGCGGGTCCATTTGTTGAAAGGTGACGACTTCCGTCGCCTGATTGCGCACCCGGTTGTGAACCAGGTTCGGCTGTTGCGCGATCGCCGCGAAGTCCAGCCCGTAGCGCCGGCCGGTTTCCAGCACGCAGGCCAGCTCGGGCGAGACGGTGTGCGTATCCGTCACCGCCTGGAGTTCGTCGCACGCGAAGAGCTTCCGGCCGCCGGTCTGCGTGGACAGGGTGAAGGCGAAGTCGAGGAAGAAGGCGAACGCCTCGGGCGTGGCGCCGGGGTACAGGCGCGCCGGATCGAAGACACACCAGCCGCGCCCGGCCGCGGTGGCGAGTTGCTCGAGCGTGGTGGCGGGGCGGAACTTCAGCCGGCCGGCAAACTCACCTTCGTGGTCGAAGACGAACTTGAGCCGCGCCCGGCTGCCCAGCAGGTAGCGCGTCCAGTACTGCGTCTTGCCGCTGCCCGAGCAGCCGACGATCAGCACCTTGCTCGGCTTATGCTCCAGTTGCATCACGGGGCGGCTACCAGCGGCGTTGCCCGACTCGCCGCTGGGCGGATCCTGGCAGTGCGCCCGTCGGGGCTCGGCTGTGCCAGGCTTGGGGGTCGCATCGGGTTGTATTAGTTCGTTGCCGGCGCGGGCGGGGGCGAGGTTCACCGGTTAGTCATCCTCTCCAGTTGCAGGGCGACGAGCCGGTCCAAACCGATTGCCACCTCGAATACGATGCCCGGCGGCCAGTCTTTGCGGACGGAGCAGCCCGCTACCTCGAGTCCGTCGATCTGCCAGTCGAGCGTCAACGCTGAGTAGTGCGGCAGTTCGTCCGCCTTCACCACTTCGCCGCCGTAGTGCTTCACCAGCGCGGTGAGCGCGGTTTCCAAGTATGGCGCTTGGCTGCCCGCCGAGGCGAACAACTGAAACTCGATTTGGTAGAACTGAACGAGCCGGAGTTTCGAGGCGCGCATCGTGTCCGCGTTCCGCTCGTCACGGAAGCTGCATCCCACCTGCCACATACAGAATGGTAGCCGTTTTTTGAGCGCAGCGCTCTCGAAGCGCATCGCAAAGGCTTCATAGGTTCCCGCGGTGGTCTCGGGCCGGAGATAGCCACGGCTGCCACAAGGCCCGATGAGGGAGAAGCCGGTTTCGAGGTGGCCTTGGAGCTTGTCGGCGGGGGTGAGAATGGGCGTCTCGCACCGCTCCATCCGCACCGCGGGATTGAGTTCTGTCCAAGCATTGAGCAGGACGATCGGAATTTCGCGAACAAGATTTTCGCGGCGGATTATCTCCGCCTCGTTCCACATCACCGTCGCGTTTGAGTAGCAGGTTTTCATTCCAGTTGCATCCGTCAGTTTGCGGCCGGCGCGGGCGGCGGCGGGGCTTTCTTCCCGTCCGCGAAGAGGAGCAGGTCTTTGCCGGCCCACGTGGCGAGCACGCCCAGGATGACCGTCTCCGGCGTCCACTGGCCAAGCCACTGGTATTTGCGGCCCATCTCCACACAAGCCCGGCCCAAGGTTTCGATGGCGCCCGGCGGCGGACCGACGCGCTCGGCAATCTCGCGCGCCGCCTTCGCATCGTTCAACGTGGCGAACCGCTGCCGGTACATCTCCGCTTTTTCCCAGCCCTCGACGCCCTGGCAAACCGCCTTGACCACGTCGCCAATAAAGTCCGGGTCAACCAGGTGGCCAGGCGGAGCGTCTGGCGGCGCTTCCACGCCGGCCAGCGGCGGGGCAGGCGACGGGTCAACCACCGATCCAGCCGGGCGGCCGTCCTTGCGAGGGCGGCCCCGGGGCCGCCGGCCGGTGGCGGGATCGTAGCCGGGCGGTACGTGGCGGGCAGCGACCTGCTCAGCCAGGCCATGCAGGTCTGGCTGGCCGCGCTCAGCCGGCGCGCCCGAGTCAGCGCCCGCTTGACCTGGCGGCGCTGCCGGCGGCGGAGTCTCCAGCGGGTCCATGCGGCCTTACAGTTCGCCCCGCAGCCAGCGATCATATTCGCTGCCCTGGGCGGCCGGTTGCGGTTTCGGGGCGGGCGCGGGCGCGGGCAATTGCGCGGGCAATCGGTTCGCTGCCAGGTACGCGTCGATTTCCGCTTTCCACCCTTCGAGGCCGGATAATCGATCGCTGGTGTGAGCCAACTCCTTTTCTAGTTGGATTTCGCGCGGAGTTTTTAGCGCCGTGGTTTTTTTGACCACCGCTGGGCTGGCCGGCGGGGCGGGTTTTTTCGCCGCGGGTTTTTCCGGGGCGGCTTTTTCGGCGGGTTTTTCTTCGGCCATAGGACGCGTTTTTTGTGACCCGATTTTCGGCGGGAATTGATTTTTGCGAAGCGACATTAAGCGACATTTGCGCGGCGCAGCCCCTTTTCCCAGCGTGCCACGATCTCCTCTCGCCAGCGGGGGGCGCGGCGATGCAGGTACATCGGCGCCGGGAAATAGTGCCGCAGAATCCAGCGCTCGATCGTGCGCTCGCACACGCGGTATCGGAGCGTGAGGTCTTGTTTCGTGAGCAGGATTTTCATTTTTCCGTTTTTCCCAAATTCGGGGCCGCGTATTTCCGCCACATGCTTTCCGCGTAGCGGGCCGGCTCGCGGATGGGCGCGCCGCCCGCCACGCGCGCCTCCAGGTTCATCAACAGCGCCTCCGTGCGCCGCGGCCACTGATTTACGCGGTTGCGCCACTTGCCGGCGTCGCGGTCCATGTCCGCGTCGCCGAGCAACGAGCGGAACCGGGCCATCAGCTCGGGCACGCTGGCCGGGGCCACCGGTCCCAGGGCAAGGGTTTGCTCGATGCGTTTCATGGCGCGATGGGTGTTGAGCCAGTCGAGTTCGGCTTCGGTCAGGATTGGAATCATGTTTTGACTGGAATTGAAATTCTCGCCCGCGCCGCGGCCAGCCGCTCGATCACCTCCGTGTCGCTCAGAATCCGGTCGCCGGGGTCAGTCTCGGTGTTTTTGGAACCGTCCTTAGTCGAACCGTCCTTAGTCTGAGGGGGTCCGCATTGGCCCGGAGGCAGATC
>JAKANS010000310.1 GCA_021823625.1 bacterium
CACGTGTCGATGCTCTGGATGGTGGGCCCGGGACGAGTTGAACGTCCGACCTCACGCTTATCAGGCGTGCGCTCTAACCACCTGAGCTACGAGCCCGAAAGAGGTGTCCGAAAAACCTCGCCAGGCCGGCTCGCAAAGCAAGCGCCCGGACGCGGCGACGCCCGCGCGCCATTGCACGCGGGTTTCGACGGAAGGAAGGGAAACGAAGGGGGCGGCCAGCCGCCAAATCTCCGAAGAGATTTTTGTCTAGTGAGACGCGCGAAACGACGTGAGTGTCGTTGATCGTTCGTCATCCTTAGAAAGGAGGTGATCCAGCCGCAGGTTCCCCTACGGCTACCTTGTTACGACTTCACCCCAGTCGCTGACCCGACCGTGGCCGGCTGCCTCCTCTTGCGAGGTTAGCGCACCGTCTTCGGGTAGAGCCAACTCCCATGGTGTGACGGGCGGTGTGTACAAGGCCCGGGAACGTATTCACCGCAGCCTGCTGTTCTGCGATTACTAGCGATTCCACCTTCATGCACCCGAGTTGCAGAGTGCAATCTGAACTGGGACGGTTTTTTGGGATTAGCTCCTCCTCGCGGAGTGGCTGCCCATTGTCACCGCCATTGTAGCACGTGTGTAGCCCAAGGCGTAAGGGCCATGAGGACTTGACGTCATCCCCACCTTCCTCCGGCTTGTCGCCGGCGGTCCCTCTAGAGTGCCCAACTTAATGATGGCAACTAAAGGCGAGGGTTGCGCTCGTTGCGGGACTTAACCCAACATCTCACGACACGAGCTGACGACAGCCATGCAGCACCTGTCTCCGCGCCCCTTGCGGGGACTGCCCATCTCTGGGCATGGCACGGGATGTCAAGCCTTGGTAAGGTTCTGCGCGTTGCGTCGAATTAAACCACATGCTCCACCGCTTGTGCGGGCCCCCGTCAATTCCTTTGAGTTTCAACCTTGCGGCCGTACTCCCCAGGCGGGACGCTTAATGCGTTAGCTGCGCCACTGACGAGCAAGCTCGCCAACGGCTAGCGTCCATCGTTTACGGCGTGGACTACCAGGGTATCTAATCCTGTTTGATCCCCACGCTGTCGTGCATGAGCGTCAGAAACGGGCCAGTGAGCCGCCTTCGCCACCGGTGTTCTTCCCAATATCTACGAATTTCACCTCTACACTGGGAATTCCACTCACCTCTCCCGCACTCAAGCCCACCAGTTTCAAAGGCAATTCCGGAGTTGAGCTCCGGGCTTTCACCCCTGACTTGATGAGCCGCCTGCGCACGCTTTACGCCCAGTAATTCCGAACAACGCTAGCCCCCTTCGTATTACCGCGGCTGCTGGCACGAAGTTAGCCGGAGCTTCTTCTGCGGGTACCGTCATTATCGTCCCCGCCGAAAGAGTTTTACAACCCTAGGGCCTTCATCACTCACGCGGCATGGCTGGATCAGGGTTTCCCCCATTGTCCAAGATTCCCCACTGCTGCCTCCCGTAGGAGTCTGGGCCGTGTCTCAGTCCCAGTGTGGCTGGTCGCTCTCTCAAACCAGCTACTGATCGAAGCCTTGGTGAGCCGTTACCTCACCAACTAGCTAATCAGACGCGGGCCAATCCTTCGGCGATAAATCTTTCCCCGTTAGGGCGTATGCGGTATTAGCTCAAGTTTCCCTGAGTTGTTCCGTACCGAAGGGCATGTTCCCACGTGTTACTCACCCGTCCGCCGCTCCCATTGCTGGGCGCTCGACTTGCATGTGTTAAGCCTGCCGCCAGCGTTCGTTCTGAGCCAGGATCAAACTCTCAAGTTATGATCCTGAGCACATCCGACGCGCTCACGTTCGTTGTTCGCAATACCGACATGACGGAGTTTGGCTTCCTTCCGCCCCGTGAGGGAACGGAATTCCACCGAACATAAACATGTCTTTACTGCTTTGAGAAACGCGAGCGTTCGGAATGCTCGATTGGTTGCGTCCGCGCCAAATCCGAAAATCTGGCCACGAACAGCGACGAGCCGCCGCCCACGTTCCCCTTCCTCGAATCACAATGTCAAAGAGCCGCTTTCAGCGTGAATTTTCATTCTGCCACCGAAAGTTCGCCGCGGGCAAGACCGTCATGCGCCGCGGCGAGGTCGCGGTGTATAGGGGGGCGGCCCGGACCTGTCAAACGCAAAAACGCGCCTTTGCGAAGAATTTTTCTCGCCGCTGTGGATAGCCCGAAAATCGCCATTTTCCGCGCACTTCCGGCGCCCTGAGCCGGCCACGCGCCCACCGGACCGTGCACCAGACAAAATATGGCGCTGAACGCGGAAACTACAAGATGTTGGGCGCGCCGCAGCCGCCACCCACCGGCGCCAGCCGGCAGCCGTCCGCAAGGGTCCGGCCTGCCGCCCGCATCAGCCGGTGGCGATATAGCCGCGCAGGCTTTCGGCCTCCCGCTCGGTTTCGGCGATGCGCGACTTAACGATATCGCCGATCGACACGATCCCGGCCAGCCGGCCCTCGGCCATCACCGGCACGTGGCGGAAGCGCTTAAGGGTCATCAGTTCCATCAGATCGTCGATGGTGTCGGTTTCGGAGCAGGTCGAAACCCGCCGGGTCATATGGGCCGAAACCGGATGGGTCAGGGCGTTCACGCTCTCCTGGGCCAGGGCCTGGATGATGTCGCGCTCTGACAAAATTCCCACTACCTGGCCCTCCGTGTCGCGGACCACCAGGGCACCAATTCGCTTCTGCGCCAGGACGACCGTCGCCTCGGACAGGGTGGCGTCCAGCGGAACCGTGACCACGTTGTGGCCCTTTTCACGCAATATCTGCTTGACCATCATGGCGTTGCCTCCACTTCCGCCCCGCTTATTCGGGGTCGCTCCGCCGGGCTTGCCGGGCCCTCGGCCGCGCCGGTCCGCTTGTTCGAGGCGTCCGCATCCCATCCTCCGCGTGACGCCCAAGCAGCCCTTGCGGCGGGGTTTGCCGCTCAAGAAACAGCCCTCGCGGACGGAGAATGCTGCGCCCAACCCCGGCGCTTGGCAAGGCCGCTGCGGCGGGCGGCCCGCGGCGCGACCCGCCCGGCCCAATGTCGCCCGGCGCGCAAACGGCAGGTCTTACGGGCTTGAGCCCCCCGCCAATCTAGGGCAAGAGTGCGCCCGCGATGCCCGAGCCCGAAGCGAAGGGGCATCCCGCGGATGGAGCTGTGGCCGAGAGGCTGAAGGCGGCGGTTTG
>JAKANS010000158.1 GCA_021823625.1 bacterium
GATCTGTCTCGGCTTTCGGGTCTCGGACCGTGCAGGGCGCGACGGAGTCCCGCCCTACTATACTGTCCCTCAAATAAATAGACATATTGGCCCCGCCAAGGTATGGGTCTGGGCCTGGCCAGAACCGCTCAACCCGTGCCTTTGTCGGCCGCAGACCAACAGCAACTCACACAGTGGGCGTCCGCCTTTTCGACCCCACAGCAGGTGGCGCTGCGCTGCCGTTTGATCTTGTCCGCTGCCGCCGGCGGGTCGGACGTGGCTATCGCCGCGGGGCGGGCGGGGTCAACCGCCACACTGCCACCCTGTGGCGGAGGCGGGTACAGGAAGCGGGGATTGGCGCGGTGTGGGAGGTCGCGGCGGGCCGCGGACGCAAGGCCCAGTACGACCTGGCCAAGCGGGACGCGCTGATCGCCGCCCCCCTCCAGACCAAGCCCAAAGGCATGACCCAGTGGAGTTGTCGGCTGATGGCCCAGGCCCAGGGCGTGAGCAAGAACACGGTCAACCGGCTCTGGCAGTTGCACAACCTCAAGCCGCATTTGAGCCGGACTTTCAAGCTGTCACGCGATCCGCAGTTTGTGGAAAAGCTGACCGACGGGGTGGGCTTGTATCTGAATCCGCCGCAAAAGGCGGTGGTGCTTTGCGTGGCTGAGAAGGGCCAGATTCAGGCGCTGGACCGTACGCAACCGGGGCTGCCGTTGAAGAAGGGTCGGTGCGGCACGATGCCCCATGACTACAAGCGCCATGGCCCGACGACGCTCTTCGCCGCCTTGAGAATCTTGGACGGCAAGGTGGTGGGACAGTGTCAACCCCGCCCCCGTCATCAGGAGTTCCTCAAGTTCTTGCGGCGGTTGGAGCGGGAATTTCCGGGCGAGCAGCAACTGCATCTGGTGGTGGACAATTACGGGACGCACAAAACACCCGCGGTGCGGCAGTGGCTGGAGCGACACAAACGGTTTGTGCCGCATTTCATCCCGACCAGTTCCAGTTGGGTGAACTTGGTGGAGCGGTGGTTTCGGGAGCTCACCGACAAAGCGGTGCGGCGCGGTGCGTTCGTCAGCGTCCCGGACCTGGTGCAAGCCCTTGACGCCTTTCTTGCGGCTTGGAATGAAGCGCCCAAGCCTTTCGTCTGGACCGCGACGGTGGAAGGAATCCTCCGCAAGCTCGAGCGGGCACGAGCGAAACTGGAAGCAATCGAGCCCAGCTACACATACACACATACCCTGGTCGCCGCCCAAAGCACGAAAAGTAATATGTATAGTTATTTATGGGACACTACACTACCAACGAACGGCCACGAAGTCGCGAGATCCAATTTGGAACTCAGGCACGCAGGAATTCGGCGACTGCGGCCTTTGGCTTCGGCCTTCCCGGTTTTCAAATTCAGCTCCACGCCTCGGTGGCTTGGCGGTTGAGCTTGCCGGACTCGGCTGGAGTCCCGCCCTACCGGGTGTGTTTTCTGCCTTGCGCGGAGTCCGGGTTCGGCTGGAATGCGCGCGATGAAACTGCTCAAGGACCAGTTCACCGCCTCGCCGTTGATGGCGCGGTTTCTGCCTTATTTGATCTTCGTCGCGCTTACTTCGCTCCAAGGCCAGCTTGGCGCGGGATCGGAGTACTGGGTGTACCTGGCCAAAACGCTGGTCGGGGCGTGGCTGGTCTGGCTGGCGCGCCCGTACGTGACCGAGGCCCGCTGGGCGTTCAGTTGGGAGGCGGTGGCGGTCGGCGTGGGGGTCTGCGTCCTCTGGGTGGGGCTCGATCCTTACTATCCGCGGCTGGGCGAACTCTCGGTGAAACTCGTCCTGAGCGCGCCCAAAGACCCGGCCCAGGCCGCCGCGCCGCTGTGGAATCCGTTCGTCCAATTCGGCGCCGGCAGCGCGCTGGGCTGGCTCTTCGTGGGCGTGCGGATTGCGGGCTCGACGCTGGTGGTGCCACCGCTGGAGGAAGCCTTTTTCCGGTCGTTCCTGTACCGGTATTTGATCCAGGCGGACTTCACTGCGGTGCCGCTGGGCACGCTGGCGTGGACGCCGCTGGTGGTGAGCGCGGTGGGGTTTGGCCTGATCCATTTCCAGTGGTTCGCCGGCATCCTGTGCGGCTTCGCGTACTTGGGCCTGATGATCCACAAGCAGCGCCTGGGCGATGTCATGACCGCGCACGCGATCACGAATTTCCTGCTGGGCGTCTGGGTGGTCTGGAAAGGCGCCTGGCAATTCTGGTAAACGCCGCTGCGCGCCGGCCTAGCTTCAGCGCTCAATCCTCTCTTGAAGTCTCGCAGGCGCGGGCGATCAGCCCCGGCAAAGCGTGCCGGCAGCCGTTTCAATGGCGACCCGAAGCGCCTGCCAGTCGTCTTCGGTGGTTTCCCAGCCCGCGCTGATCCGCACCATGCGGTCGGTCTTCGCCGGGTCGCAACCCATCGCCACGAGGACATGGGAGGGTTGCTCCTTGCCGCTCGCGCAGGCGGAGCCGGTCGAAACCGCGAAGCCCAGCTTGTCCAATTGCACCACCCAGCGACGGCGGCAGTCGGCGACGGGAGGCATCAGGGCGGCCACGGTGTTCCACAACCGGTCCATCCTTTCGCCGATAATTTCCGTTTCGGGAAGCACGGCCCGCAACTCGGCGACGAAGTGGTCCCGCCACACCTGTCTTTGGTCCAGGTTTCCCGCAGCCATCTGTCGTTCCCGTTCCGCCCAGGCTGCCGTCATGGCCAGGACACCGGGGACATTTTCGGTGCCGGCGCGCCGGCCGTCCTCCTGCGGACCGCCAACCAGATGGGGGCGAAACCCGGCGGCGACTTTCATGAATCCCACGCCAACCGGGCCGCCGAATTTGTGCGCGCAACCGATGACGTAATCCGCCTCACCGAGCCCGGCGGCGGGCAACTTGCCCACCCACTGCGCGGCGTCGCAGGCGAACGGCACGTCATGTTCACGGCAGAGGGCCAGCGCCTCGCGCCAGGGTTGGAGAACCCCGGTTTCGTTGTTCGCCGCCATGACGGCCACGAGGGCAGGTCGGCGCAGCCGGAGCCGGTCGGTCAACCGGTTCAAGTCGGCAACGCCATCCCGCGTCACCGGGATGGGATGCACGCGCGGGCCAAACCAGCGGCGGGCGGCGGCGATCATGCAAGGGTGCTCGATCGCCGAAAACCAGACCTCGCCATCGCCTGCCTGAGCCGCGTGGTGCATCACCGCATTCGCGGCCTCGGTGGCCCCGGAGGTCCAGACCAGGTCGAATGGCGAGGCGCCCAGCCAGGCGGCGGCGGACTGGCGGGCGTCGTTCAACGCGGCGTCGGCCCGCGCGCCGAGCCGGTGCGGGCTGGACGGGTTGGCCGGGAAACGCTCGACAGCGGTCAGCCACGCCTGGCGTGCGGCGACGCACAGCGGCGAAGTGGCATTGTGATCGAAATAGCGCACGGTCGGAGGTTATCCCGGGGCGGGGCCGCACGCGAGTTTTCCGGGATCGTTGGCTTGCAGCGCTCACGGAATCGCCGCTAGCTTGGCGACGTTGTGACACCAACGGTACTGTACAAACGCGCGACATTTGCGACCCGACTGCCGACGTCGCATCTTTACACCCACTCGCACAGTTGGTTGGCCCAGGCGGGCAGGGGCGATTCCGCCGCCGATCGCTGGCGGGTGGGTTACACCCAGTTCGCGTTGCGGATGCTGGGTGAACTGGTGGATGTCCAGTTTGCGTGCCAGCCGGGAGCCGCGATCCGGACGGGGGACATCGTCGGAACCATCGAAGGGTTCAAGGCCATCAGCGACATTTATTGTGTCGGCCGCGGCACGTTTGTCGCGGGCAACCCGGCGTTGCGGGATAGTCTGGAACGCCTCGCTCACGATCCTTACGCCGGCTGGCTCTACGAATTCGAGGGCGAACCCGATGCCCGCTGCCTCGACGTGAACGCGTATCAGGTTTTGCTCAGCGCCACAATCGACCGCATTATGGCCCGGCGGAATACTGGCGAATTCGAAGCATGAAAGCTTTCCCTGGCTGGCTGTTGGGCGAACTGGTGGGCACCTTCCTGCTGGTGTTCTTCGGTTGCGGCAGCGCGTGCGCCGCGGTGCTGACCGGCGCCCAAGTCGGTGTATTTCAGGTGGCGATCGTCTGGGGACTGGGGATTGCCATCGCGATCTACCTGACCGGGGCGTTAAGTGGCGCCCATCTGAATCCCGCTGTGACGGTGAGCCTCGCCGCGTGGACGGCATTTCCGAAGCGGCGGGTATTGCCCTACATCGGGGCTCAACTGGCGGGAGCGTTTCTGGGCGCCGCCGTGCTCTACGGCGTTTTTGGCGGCGCCTTGCGCGCCTATGAGCAGACCCACGGCATCGTGCGCGGACAGCCCGGCAGCGAGGCGAGCGCAATGATCTTCGGCGAGTTTTTCCCCAATCCCGGCGGCCAACCGCTGACACCGGTGAAGCGCGAAATCATGTCGCCCGCCGCCGCCTTTGGCGCGGAAGTGATCGGAACGACGGTCCTGTTGCTGGTCATCTGCGGCGTGACCGACGAGCGCAACCAGGCTCGTCCGCAGGCGCTCACGGCGGTGACGATTGGCCTGACCGTTACGCTGCTGATTTCCTTGTTGGGGCCGCTCACGATGGCCTGCTTCAACCCCGCGCGGGATCTGGGGCCGCGGATTTTTTCGGCGCTGGCCGGTTGGGGAAGCGTTCCCTTCCGCGTCAACGGTTCGGGCTGGCTGACGGTTTACGTCGTGGCCCCGTTGCTCGGCGGCCTGCTGGGCGGTGGGGTCTATCGCTACGTCTTCCGTGCGGCTTACGCTCAGCAGGCCGAGTTGGCTCAGCGCGAAGAATCTTTGCCTTTACTCCAACCTTCAAACACCCATCGCTACATGAACTCCCAACCTGTAACCCACAAACCCCAAGCGGCCCGCTATTTCATGATCGGCGGCTTCCTTGGCGCCGGCAAAACCACCGCCGTGGCCGCGCTGGCCCAGCGGCTCGCCCGTGATGGCCTGCGCGTGGGGCTGATCACCAACGACCAGGGCAGCAATCTGGTGGACACCGCCCTGCTCCGCGCCCGCGGCTTCGCCACCGAGGAGATTCCCGGCGGCTGCTTTTGTTGCCGCTTCAACTCGCTGGTGGACGCCGCCCGGAAGCTCGACGCCGCGAGCCGGCCCGAGGCCTTCGTGGCCGAGCCGGTGGGCAGTTGCACCGACCTGGTGGCGACGGTGACCTATCCGTTGCGCCGCATTTACGGCGACCGATTCCGCATCGCCCCGTTGAGCGTGCTGGTCGATCCCGTGCGCGCCGAACAAGTCTTCGGGCTGGCCCCCGCGCGGAAGTTTTCCGACAAGGTGCTCTACATCTGGCGCAAGCAGGCCGAGGAAGCCGACCTGCTGGTCATCACCAAGACGGACCTGCTTGACCTGGCGCGGCTGGCGCGGCTGCAAAACCGGCTGGGCGAGGAATTCCCCGGCAAAGAAATCCGCTCCGTCTCGGTCCACACCGGCGCGGGAATCGACGCCTGGTTCGACCACCTCCTCACGACCGACCAAACCACCCGCCCGGTCATGGCAGTGGATTACGATCTTTATGCGGAGGGCGAGGCGTTGCTCGGCTGGCTCAACGCCACGATCGAGCTCCGGAGCGCGGCCGCCTTCGACGCCAATGCGCTGCTCCGCGGGCTAGCCGAGGAATTGCGCCGCGGCCTGGGCGGTGCCGAGATCGCCCACCTCAAGATGACCTTCAGCCCGGATGCGGGTTTGGGCGGCATTGCTGCCGTAAGCCTCGTGCGCAGCGACTACGTGCCCGAGCTCGGTTTCACGCTCGACGAGCCGGCCGAAGCGGGCGAACTCGTGCTCAACCTCCGCGCCGAAGCCGATCCGGCGGACCTGCGGGCCGCGGTCGAAGCTGCCGTCGCGGCGCTGCCGGGGCGGCATCCCGGCCTGGCGGTCCGCCTCGATCACGTCGAGCATTTCCGTCCGGGCCGCCCCACCCCGACCCACCGTGTCACCAACGCCGAACTGGCCTCAGCATGAGTCCGTCTGCCCCCAACGCGCCAAGCATCCTTTACTGCCACTGCCGCTACGCCCAAGTGGTGCCGCCCGAGGTCAAAACCGAGGTGCTGAAAAAGCTCTGCGCGTCGAACCTGCCCTTCGAGGCCGTGCCCGACCTCTGCGAGCTTTCCGCGCGACGCGACCCGTCGTTGAAGCGCCTGGCCGCCGCCGGACCGCTGAAGATTGCAGCCTGTTATCCGCGGGCGGTGAAGTGGCTGTTCGCGGCAGCCGATGCCGCGCTGGCGCCGGACGCCACCCAGGTGCTGAACATGCGCACCCTGTCGGCAGACGAAGTGGGCGTAGCTTTGCTGAACTCCGACCTGAACCCGAACCTGCCCGCCGGCAAAGTCAGCGCCGCCGATGCCCCCGACGCCGCGCCGGCAAACCTCGTTCCCACCTCCTGACATGGCGCTCTCCGATCTTCCCTTGCGGGTCGTGCTGTTTGAAGGTGGTGGCACCGCCACCCTGCCCGCCGCCGACCGCTTCGCCGCCGTGAGCACGCTGCTCGAGCGCGGCTTCGGCGTCACCCGCGCCGGTTCCGAGCGGCCCGTGGCCCCGCCGGATGCCAGCCCGCTGTTCGTCGTCGGCCGCTGGCAGGACGGACCGCCCGCCGCGGACCCGGCCGCCTGCGTGCGTTGGGGCAGGCTCGACCCAGCGACCGTCGCCGACCAGGCCGAGGCCGCTCGCAGCGAATTCGCCGCGCCCGCGCCCGGCGAGTGGAAGCCGTGGTTCCCGGTCATCGATTACCAACGCTGCACGAACTGCATGCAGTGCCTGAGCTTCTGCCTGTTCGGCGTGTATGGCGTCGATGCCGACCGGCACATTGAGGTTCAGCATAACGACAACTGCAAAACCAACTGCCCGGCCTGCTCGCGCGTCTGCCCCGAAGCAGCCATCATGTTCCCCAAATACAAGGCCGGCCCCATCAACGGCGACGAAGTCAGCGACGCCGACCTGAACCGGGAGAAGATGAAGATCGACATCTCCGCGCTGCTGGGCGGGGACGTGTATGACTTGCTGCGGACCCGGAGCGAGCGGGCGAAGACGCGCTTCAGCAAGGAACGCGACGCGGACAAGGCGCTCACCGAACGGCAGAAATGCCTGGCCAAACTCACCGCCCTGGCCAGTGACATCCCACCCGAGGTGTTGATGAGCCTGCCTTCGCCGGAGGAAATCGCCCGCAAGGCCGAGGAAGCCGCGGCGAAGGCGCAGGCGGCGTTGAAACGGCCGGCGAACGAAAGCACAATCCAGTCATGAAGAAACCTCAGGAATTCGAGATCAACTACTTCCAGGACGAGGACGGGATGTTCAACGCCGAGGTGCCCGCGATCCGGGGCTGCTATGCCTGGGGCAAGACGCTGAAAGAGTGTTACCGCAACACAGTAGAGGCCATCGAAAGTTGCCTGGAAGCGCGGGAAAAGATCGCGGCCACCAAGCTGCGGAAGCCGCGCTATGCGGGGCTGAACATCTATCGTCGCCCAGCTCATGTCTAAGCTGGTGCCCATCTCGCACCGCGAACTGGCGAAGAAACTTAAGCGCGCAGGTTTCGAGATGATCCGCACCGGACGCCATCCTGTGTACTATTCTGCCGACAAAGACATGACGATTCCGATTCCCAACCATCCCGGAGACGTGCCGAAAGGCACACTGCGAACCATTATCCGCGAGCTTGGTTTGTCGGTGGACGAGTTCAACGACCTGTGAAGGGACATACATGAATTCCCAGCTCGATGAATCGGAATTGAAGCTCATGCCCCCGCCCTCGCCGGAAGAAATCGCCCGCAAAGCCGAGGCAGCCGCGGCGAAGGCGCAGGCGGCGATCGCCAGCCAATCCACCTGATCATGCTCCCCGCCCTCGTCTTCCGCACCCTGCGTACCGCCAACTTCCGCTGCCTCCGGAAGTTCGCCTGGAACTTCGGCGTGAAGGGCCTGCTGGCGGTCGAACGGTTCAAGCGCCGGCTCAAGCGCGGCGAGTATTTCCCGCCGTTTCTCTACCTTTCGATCACCAACACCTGCAACCTCCGCTGCCAGGGTTGCTGGGTGGATGTCACCGCCGAGCGCAACGACATCGACCTAGACACCCTCAATCGCACGATTGCCGACGCCAAGGCGCACGGGAACGCTTTCTTTGGCATCCTCGGCGGCGAGCCGTTCATGCACCCGCAGTTGCTTGAACTGCTGGCGGCGCATCCGGACTGCTATTTCCAGGTCTTCACCAACGGCCAGTTCATCACGGAAAAGGTGGCTGCCCGGCTGCGCGAACTGGGCAACGCCACACCGTTGATCTCGATCGAAGGCCGCGAACTCGCCAGCAACGACCGCCGCGGCGGCAAGGAGGTGTTCAACCGCAGCCTGCGCGGCCTCGACCACTCGATCCGCGCCGGCCTGCTCACCGGCGTCGCCACCAGTCTTTGCCAGACGAACATCGACGATCTGCTTACCGAGGCGTGGCTGCGGGAACTCATCAAGCGCGGCGTGCATTACGTCTGGTATCACGGCTACCGGCCGGTCGGCCCGAAGATGAATCCCGCGCTCGCGCTTCGCCCCGACCAACTGGTACGCGTGCGCAAGTTCGTGGTCGCCATGCGCTCCACGGTGCCCATCGCCATCATCGACGCCTACTATGACCACCGCGGCCAAGCGCTGTGCCCGATGGTCACCGGCATCAGCCATCACGTCGGGCCCACCGGCGGCATCGAGCCTTGCCCGATCATTCAGTTCGCCGCCGAGGACATTCGCGACCCACGCGGCATTTACGCGACCATCCGGGATTCCGCGTTTCTGCGTGACTTCCGCGAACTCAGCGGACGGCACACCCGCGGCTGCGTCATCCTCGAGCGACCTGACCTGGTGAAGGAACTGGTATTAAAGCACGGCGCGCGCGACACCACCCTGCGCGGCACCGCTTTGGCCGAATTGGACGCGATGACGCCGCGTTTCAGCCAGTGGTTGCCCGGCGAGGAAGTGCCTGAGCGCCATTGGATGTACCGCCTCGCCAAGAAGTATTGGTTCAGCGACTTCGGCGCCTACCGGAACGTGGCCCACGACGCCGAAGCCAGAGCGCGCCGCTTGCGCCAGCAACTCGACCTGCCTTCGATCCAGCCTCCGGCCCCTCAACTCACGACCGTCAATGATTGAGCCGCTCCTTCAAATCACGCTCGGTTCGCCCGTCCGCCTGCCGCGGTTGGTGCCGCAGCAAAAATGGCGCGCGCCGAAGAAGAACATTCCGCCCACGCCGGAGCAGCGGCTGCGCATCCTGCAAGCCGTGCGGCATTACGTCGCCGAGTTCAACCCGGTGCCGCCGTTGCCTGCCGACGAACTCAAGGTCCACGCCGAGCGCGTCGTGACACAGCTCCAGTGCGATCCGATCTTCCGCGATTACATCGGCGTGCTGCTGAACAACGAGATGTGGCGCGAGCAACTGGCTGGCGTGCCCTTTGAGCGCCGCCTTTTGCTATTGCCCAAATGCCTCCGCGTCGAAGCCAAGTGCCCCGCGCCGTTCGACGAGTTTGGGCTGCTCTGCAAACAGTGCGGCCTGTGCTCCATCCAGGATCTCACAAACGAGGCCGAGAAGTTGGGCTATGCCGTGCTGGTGGCTGAAGGCTCGGCCATCGTCATGAGCCTCATCCAGACCGGCAAGATCGAGGCCATCGTGGGCGTCAGTTGCCTCAGCGTGCTGGAACGCGCGTTCCCGTACATGGAGGCCGCGGCCATTCCGGGCGTCGCCATCCCGTTGCTGCAGGACGACTGCATCGACACCAATGTCGATCTCGACTGGGTGTGGGAGTACATCCATCTCACAGCCGACGACCGCACCCGCCGGCTCGACCTCGGCCGCCTGCGCGACGAGGTGGATTTCTGGTTCACGCCCGCTTCGCTCGAAATCATCCTCGGCCCGGCCCAAGGCGACACCGAGCGCCTCGCCCGCGAGTGGCTGATGCGGGCCGGCAAACGCTGGCGCCCTTTCCTCACGGTCGCTGCCTACCAAGCCTTGAGCGAGCGCGCCGACACGGATCTGCCGGATGACCTGCGGAAAGTAGCCGTGGCGGTCGAGTGCTTCCACAAAGCCTCGCTCATCCACGACGACATCGAGGACAACGACCCGTCCCGCTACGGCGAGAAAACGCTGCATGAAGAGCACGGCGTCCCGGTGGCGCTCAACGTCGGCGACCTGCTCATCGGCGAAGGCTATCGCTTGCTGGCTTCGTGCAAGGCCAACCCCGAGGCCCGGGCGGAAATGCTGCGCGTCGCCTCGGAAGGCCAGCGCGAGTTGTGTCGCGGCCAGGGCGCGGAGCTGGTCTGGGCTCGCCAGCCGGGCGTGCTCACCCCGCTCCAGGTGGTGGACATTTTCCGCCAGAAAACCGCGCCGGCTTTCGAGGTGGCGCTGCGCCTCGGCGCCGTTTACGCCGGACGCCACGAGGAGTGCCGGGAGGTTCTCGGCGCCTACAGCCGCTCGCTGGGCATCGCCTACCAGATTCGTGATGACCTCAGCGATCTGGGCGAAGCCGGCGAGACGAACGACATCGCCGGGCTCCGGCCCAGCCTGCTGCTCGCCGTCGCGCGCGAACGCGCCAGCGGCGAACCGCGCGAGTTCCTCGACCGGTTGTGGCGGCGCGAGCTCACGCCCGACACCGCCGCGGTCGAAGCGCTTTACCGCGAACTCAAGGCCGACGAGCGCTGCGGCCACCTCCTCGAAAGCTACAAGGAAGAGGCCATCCACTCGCTGGCCGCGTTGGAGAACGCCAGCCTCAAAGGCCTGCTCCGCCGCGTCGTCGGCAAGATCTTCAACGACGTCGAGATCAAGGGCTGGTGCAAGGAGCAGGAGCAGAAGAACGCCGAACAACGGCTCGCGGAAACGGCTCCCGGTGCCGCCGCGTGAGCCTGCGCCTGCAACTCCTGCAGGTCGCCCGCCTGGCACCGCGTCTGCTGGGCGATTCCGCCGGCTTGGTGCGCGATTTCTATCGCCGGCAGTTCAACGCCGACGGCGCCGCGTACAACCGGGCCGGCGACCCCGACCTGTACTACACGACCTTCGCGCTCGCCGGGGCGCAGGCCATCGACGCGCCAGTGCCCGCGGACCGCACGGCTACGTGGCTGGCCTCGTTCGGCGACGGCGCCAGCCTCGATTTCGTCCATCGCGGCGCGCTCGCCCGGTGCTGGGCGGCGGTGGGGCGCGACCGGATGCCCGCCGGACTCGATCACGCCTTGCTCGCGCGGCTCGAAACTTTCCGCAAGCCGGACGGCGGTTACGAAGGCGATCCCAAGCTCGCCCATAGCACGGCCTACGGCGCGTTCGTGGCGCTTGGCGCGTACGAGGATTTCGGCCACACCCCACCGCAACCGATCGAACTGATCCGCAGCCTCAAGCGGCTCGAGACGCCCGACGGCGCCTGGAGCAACGCCCCCGGGCTGCCGGTGGGCGCGCTCAACGCCACCGCCGGCGCGGTCACGCTGATCCGGCATCTCGGCTTCCCGGTGAATCCGACGGTCGGCGACTGGATATTGGCGCAGGCGCACCCGCAAGGCGGCTTCGTGGCGGTTCCTGGCGCGCCGTTGCCCGACTTGCTTTCCACGGCCACGGCGCTGCACGCGCTGGCGTGTCTCGAACGGCGCGTTCCCAGCAGTGTTCACGAGCGGTGCCTGGACTTCCTCGACACGCTGTGGTCGGCGGAGGGCGGTTTCCACGGCCATTGGGCGGACGATCATCTCGACGCCGAATACACGTTTTATGGCCTGCTGGCGCTGGGTCACCTGAGCCTGTGAACCCGGAACTCGCCGACTCGGTTCGCCAGGCGCTGCGCCGCGTCACGACGCTCCTGCTGTCGGAACTCGGACCGGGAGGGCATTGGACCGGTGAACTCAGTGCCAGCGCGCTCGCCACCGCCACGGCCGTGACCGCTCTCGCCACCGTGGATCGTGCCGCCCACGCCGACTTGATCCTGGCCGGGTTGAACTGGCTGGCCGGCCACGCGAACCCCGACGGCGGTTGGGGCGACACCGTGCGCAGCCGCAGCAACCTCAGCACCACCGCGCTGGTTTGGGCGGCATTTGGCGCCGCGCGGGCGGACCGGGAATACGCTCCCGTCGTTGACGGCGCCACGCGGTATTTTCACCGCCACGCCGGACCGCCGGATGAACTCGTCTCGGCCATCGAAAACCTTTACGGCAAGGACCGGACCTTCAGCGTGCCGATCACGATGACGCTCGCGTTGAGTGGTCGCCTCGGCCCCGACGGCTGGCGACGCGTGCGCCCGCTGCCGTTCGAGTTGGCCGCGCTGCCGCGGGGGCTTTTCGGCGCGTTGCGACTGCCGGTGGTGAGTTACGCCCTGCCGGCCCTCATCGCGATCGGCCAGGTCATTTACCACCACGCGCCGCGGTTTCACCCGCTCCGTTCGCTGGTCCGCCGTCGCACGCTGGACGTATTGACTCAACTTCAACCGCCCAACGGCGGTTTCCTCGAAGCCACGCCGCTGACGAGTTTTGTCACCATGAGTCTCGGTGGCATGGGGCGCGGCGAGCATTTGGTCACGCGTCGTGCGGTCGGATTCCTCCGGGCCTCGGCCCGACCCGACGGGAGCTGGCCAATCGACACGAATCTGGCGACCTGGGTGACGACGCTCGCCATCAAGGGACTTCGTCACCAGCCCGAGACTTTGAGCGCCCCGCAGCACGCCACCCTGCGCGCCTGGCTGCTTGGTCAACAACATCGCGTGGTGCATCCGTACACCGGCGCGGCACCCGGCGGGTGGGCCTGGACCAACCTTCCCGGCGGCGTGCCTGACGCGGACGACACCGCCGGCACGCTGCTGGCCCTGCGTCACCTCGGCGATCCAGATCCCCGGACGCTTCAAGCCGCGGCGGACGGTGTGCGGTGGCTGTTGGGTCTGCAAAACCGCGACGGCGGCGTCCCCACGTTTTGTCGAGGCTGGGGCACGCTGCCGTTCGACCGCAGCACGCCGGAACTCACCGCGCACGCGCTGCGTGCCTGGCGGGGCTGGATGCCTCACCTGCCGCTGGCCCTCGCCCGCCAGACGCTGCAGGCCCAGGATCGGGCGATGCGCTTCCTGGCGACGAGTCAGCGTGCGGACGGCGCGTGGGTTCCGTTGTGGTTCGGCAACGAGCACGCGCCGCGCGACGAGAACCCCGTCTATGGCACCGCGCAGGTGTTGCTTGGCATGGGCCACGAGCCGGCACTGAACGGAATTCGCGCGAACGGCTGGCGGTTCCTCCAAGACCAGCAAAATGCGGATGGCGGCTGGGGCGGCGCACGTGGTGCACCCTCAACCATCGAGGAAACGGCGCTGGCGGTGGAAGCTCTCGCCGACGATCCGACGGCCGACAAAAACGTGCAGCGAGGGGCGCGGTGGCTGATCCGCGCCGTGGAATCTGACGGGTGGCGCGAGCCTGCACCCATCGGGCTCTACTTCGCCCGGCTCTGGTATTTCGAGCGGCTCTACCCGCTCGTGCTGGCCGCGGGCGCACTCGGGCGGCTGGCCTCAAAGGACGGTTGAGTTGTCGCCCTTTTCGAGGCGGATGAGGTGCTTCTTCACCACCTCGACCTGCTTCGTCAACTCGAAGAGCGCGCGCAGGATTTCACCCTGCGCGGCGGGGTGTCCCAAATCCCGGACGACCGGGTGCATCGCCGTGACGATCACGGAGATCTCGTCGCTCCGGCTCCGCAGCGTTTTCGTGGCCTCGGCAGGACTCACGACGCGAGAACCTGTCGCCAATCCGGCGGCGATTCAAGTCCCGCGCCTGGATTTCGACCGCGTGTTCGCCAAGGCGGGCTTCCAGCGCGAAGGCTGGCTGCGCCAACGCGTCCGCAAATGGGAGGTGAGGCGATGCTGGTTTCATATCGTGACGGCAAAGGATGCCCTCAGTTGGGCTTTCCACGGGTCGATCACGGGCGCCAGCAAGGCTACGCGAATGCCGTCTGATACATTGTTGGTTCCGCCGTAACTCATTGAATACAGGCTTGTCACGCAGCATTTTCCGGTGGAGACTTTAGTTTAGGAACTCGTCGGAGACGAGTTTCGCAGTCGCCGCTGACTTTGTTCGAATAATAATGTTGGCCATAGTTCCTATCACAAGTGTCCGGTTGAGCGCGGGTGGAGTTGCTGATAGTGGTTCACGATCGACGGGGTGGAGCGAGGAATGGAGGCGACGCATTTGAAGTCCAGGAGGGCGGTGGGCAGCCTCGGAGCCGATGCA
>JAKANS010000159.1 GCA_021823625.1 bacterium
GTCAGCGAAGTCAGGCAAGTGCAGAAAGTCCAGCCAGTCCAGCCAGTCAAGCCAGTCCAGCCAGTCCAGCCAGTCCAGCCAGTCCAGCCAGTCCAGCCAGTCCAGCCAGTCCAGCGTTGGACAAACGGAAAGTGGAAGATGACACGTTACGACAACCAGACGGGGATCAGGGGAAGCTGCGCGGCGGCCAACGCCCCGGCGGCAAGGCGATGGCCTGAAGCCATTGAGGTTTGCCGCTCGCCAGGCCCGAGACGCGAGACCCCAGATCCGACCCCGCTGGGGCGAGGTCCGATTGAGCCAGCCGCATTTCACCTTACACACTCCGCCTTTACCCTCATCGAACTGCTAGTTGTTATCGCCATTGTCAGCCTCCTGGCTACGCTCAGCTTGGCCGCTTTCGCGCACGCCAAGAGCCAGGCGCGAAGCACCGAGTGTGCCTCGCAATTTCGTCAGTTTCAAATCGGTTACGCGTGCTACTCGGCTGACAACAACCTGCGGCTTCCCGTTAACACGGCAGCTCCCGACCAGCATGGGATCTGGCGGAGTACGCGCGAGGCGTGGTGCGGCCCGAGCAATGCTACTTTACCCGAAGACGACCTCAATCTCCGAGAAGGCTCCCTGTTTCCGTACGTTGCTGCTCTCCGGATTTACCATTGTCCGGCCGATTCCCGGCGGATATCCGGCCTGGGTCGCAACTTCACGGCGACCCTTGCTCCACGCAGTGTTTCGCTCAACGGCTCACTCAACGGGCGAACGAACGGCTTGCAGCGCGTCATTCGTCTAATGACGGAAGCCAGCCAACCTTCCCAGACCTTCACCTTTGTGGACGAAGCGGCCGACTCGATCGATGACGGTCACTTCCTAGTCATACAACCACCCCATACCGGAACGTCATCCAATGAACCGGCAACCCGGCATAATGGTAGAACCACACTGGCGTTCTTGGACGGTCATGTTGCCTTGACCGCATTGACCGGTCACCCAGCTCTGATTGTGACGTTGGCCAAACCGTAGAGCACTTTCTCCTGGACGTTCACACTGCGCATGACGCACATGTCACCAATTTTGAGTTTGCTGCCAATCCTGATCTGGCTTTCGTCGGTGGCAGCGTGTACCGCAATCGCACGGGGATCTGCCACAGAAAGCTCGCGCGGGCTTGCCGATTACGTACATCGCGCTCTCACGGAGAACGCGGTCCGGTCGGTGGTAATCGAATACAATTACGATGGCACACACTACGTGCTGCGCTTCGCTCGCAGCAACCGGGCCACGGCGGCTGTAATTGGCGATGACCTTCGCACTGTCAAAGCGGATGTGGTCTTCAGAGGCACCACATGGTTCGGTCGGGACACGGACCGGCTCTGGTTTCTCGACGCCAAAGACACTCCAACCGCGATCCTGACAATCGTTCCACAAGCATACGACAGTCACACGCCTACCAATGTCGCCACTCGCATATCGACGGTTATCGACGACGTCGTGGCGTTCAACGAATGGCCGTATGGGTTCATGCGGCTGGGGCTCCCGGGCTGCGACGGTGCCCCGTATGTCTTCGCGCGCGGGCAATACTTGAATACGAACCGCGTGACTCGGTGCGTGGTGAGCGCTTCCCTGACCGAATGCACGGCAGATCACTGCGTGTTTGACGCGCTGCTGACCTTTCCGTCACACACCGCAAAATGTACCGTTCATGTGCGGTTTCGTGATGAGGCAGGCCATATCCGACCAACTGCCTTGACCATTTATGCCTCCGCCTCGGTGGACAAAGCATCTCCGTATATCACGGCTACCTACCTGCGGTACACTGACGAGTCGGACGAGGACCTCCTGGCCCCGGATGTACAGCTCAGACCAGGACTCGGCACGGTAGTCGATTATCGGCCCGGGCGTCCCGTGTTGCGCGACGTCTCCGGAGCGAAGGACGTACGAATCAACTTCGGGCCGTTGGTGCTTACGACGCAACAGCTCCAGGTGGCATTTTGGGTGTTTACGGTTGTCGTGCTTGCCGGGCTATCTTGCTGGCGGGTAGCCAGGCGTGGAAAGAACGCCAGTTCACAGTAACAATTGGATCACATGAACACAATCAAACGACGCAAATCCATACCGGGTCCGCGGTCCGCACTGCTGCTGGGTATCCTATGCCCAGTTGCACTGGTTGCGACAGACTGCTGGCTGATGGAGATGATGACCGATCCGTGGGGCGCAGGTATCAAGTGTACGGACAATGCTCAGGCTGCGCCCGACCCAAGCAATCCTCCAAACCTGACGTGCTCCCGAATTGACTACGAGTACAAGTATAATCCGCCAACGACCTCGGGAGGCCGCGTGGCAAGTTATAACAACAACTGTCAGGTCACATGGCGTTGCGTTAACAGCCAGGGGCGTGTCACAAGAGTGACCACCACGGGGCAAAGCATCGACTCTTTCTATCACGACGCTGGCAGTTGTCCGCCTTCAACGTGAGAAGTAACTCGTAGCTACAGGCAGGAATATTCGCCTTCGCGTGTGAGTGTTCCTGCCTGTTCTGAACCTGTCCGTTTCCGAGGTGATGTCACCGCGTACGGGAATTATTTGGATCGCTAAGATGGGCGAACACGTTGCACTGGCGAGTCTGTGCGGCCTGTTGGTAATCCCCGCCTGTTTTAAGCTCTTTGAACTGGGTTTCACGTCCGTGGACTGGAGTGCTATCGATCCGGTGGTTGGAATACGACGTAGCACGATCACGCTCGCCACGGCCCTGCTGGAGTTCGGCATTGTGGGGTTGCTGATGTCCGGTAAGTACCGCTCAGACGGAATTCTGCTCACCAGCGGTGCTGCGGCGATATTCCTCGTGTATCATCTGGTGCTGGACAAGGTTGCGCCTTACGAAATATGCCCGTGCCTGGGCAATGCACCACTGTGGGCAGGGATTTCGCGAAAGACATCGGCGCTCCTCTCATGGGTATTACTGTGTGCGGTCGGTACCAACGTGCTGTGCCTCTGGGTTGTGCGTCGTACCGTTAATGGCGTCAATCGAAACGGCTCAACGGCGCACGCTATTCGCAGGTGAATGGATATGGAGCGCCAGGGTCGCCAGGTAGCGTTCTCCAACATGCTGAGTTGGCGTCGGCGGTTCGGGTGCAGCGCCCGTTGGACGTCCTTTTCCGTACTGACCTTGGCGACGAGTTTAATTCTGCTCGTGGCTGCATATTTGTCCGACCTCCCTCACACCTGCATTCTCGGAGGCGACGAGGGAATGGAATTGATGAAAGCCGCACTCGTGAAGAAGGGGCACTCGCTTTACGGCGAAATCTGGTCGGATCAGCCGCCGCTGCTGACGTGGGTAAACGCGTGTATTCTGGGTGCGACAAATTGTCCTTGGGCACCGCGCCTCGTTTCGCTCGTGTGCTGCGGCGTCGTTTTGTGGACATGGAGCGCCATGTTATGCGTCGAGTACGGCGTGATGGCCGGATTGTCATTTATTGGCCTCTACTGTAGCATCGTACCGACTCTGATGCTGGGCGTATCGGCCATGCAGGAAATGCCCATGCTGGCGTTGGCATCGCTCGGAGTTTTCCTGGTCAGATCGAACGTTGCCGTGTCTCGCCGGAGAATCGCCCTTGGCACGCTGGTGTTTTCCCTTGCCATGTTGTGCAAGCTTACGGCCATTTTCTTTCTGGTTCCAGCGCTTTGGGAATTGAGGCCAGCGGCAAATCGGGACCGGCCTGTGGCGGGAAGGTCGTATGGTTATGTCGCGCTAGGAGGAGGGGTACTGGTAATCGTATTGGGGACACTGGTTTTGGCTGCCAAATCAAAGGTGGTTGAGCAGTTGTTTTTCCCACACCTGGCCGGTTCGGTCGTCTCCGTCTCCGGGAGCATTCACGCCGGTTCGCCATGGAACGCCGATTTGCGGCGGTATTCGTTGCATTTCCTACTCGCTATCGTAGGCGTGGTCTTTCGGGTGGGACGCTCCCGACGGATGGACGGCTACCTCTGGTTGTTTTTAGTCCAGATAGGAACCATGTTCTGGCTTCGCCCGTGGTGGGCCTACTACTGGGCTGACGTTGCCGTCCCGCTGTGTTACTTTGCGAGCGTGGGTCTCGTGGCCGTGACCTCCTTACTGCGACTAGGTGCAGCGAAGTGGGCAACTACCGTGTGGCTGCTCAGCCTCTTGGGCGCAGCATATTTTGCAGGGAAGGTAAGCTATGGTGTCTGGACCAATATTGAGATGCTGGTTAAGGCTAAGTCGGACAATACCTGGGCGTTGGTTCGGGCTCTGAAGCAACACAAGAGCGAGTCGGCGTACGCCTACACGGACGATAATCCCATCATCCTGCTCTGGGCTGGCAAGCTGACACTGCCATCTCGTGCCGTCATGTCTGCCAAGCGGATATGGTCAGGCTCAGATGATCTACAGGTATTAGAGCAGGAATGGAAACAGTACAGACCGGACCTCGCACTGTTACGACACCCAGAAGCTGTGCGTAAGCGGACCTTTTTGAGGGAACTTTTGAAGTCTTTTGTCGTGCAGGGCGAAGTCGGATCAGGTTGGCAGCTTCTTGCACAAAGAGGGGAAGCCTGCAAGGAGGATGCACAGGTAAACGGTGGCAATGTAACTTCACCTTCGAAATGAACTCACTGAATGAACGCTAGCCACGGTGCTGGTCCTGTGTCGTTGTGGTATCATTGTCTTGCGGACGCTAGTATCTTTCATCGAACTAGGGGTATGTCTCGTCGGATCACACCGCGACGGTATCGTAATCAGGGTGCGGGCAGTGAGGTGTCAATCCAAAGAAACACGCGATGTGCAAAATCGTAATAGCGCTCCCGGTGCACAACGAAGCGCGGCGTCTACCGCCGAACTTGGCCAGGCTGCAGCGGTTCCTGCGGGAGCATCGCGGGTATGACTATGAGGCGGTTATCGCCGATAACGGCTCGACGGATGGGACACGGGAGCGGGCGGAGAAGTTGTCAAGAGCGGCTTGGGAGTCAGGAGTCAGAAGGCAGAAGCAGAAGTCAAAAACAGAGCCGGATGGCACTGTCCCGCTACACGTCGTGCACTTGGACGAAACCGGGCGGGGCCGGGCGCTCAAGGCGGTCTGGCTGGCGAGCGAGGCGGACATCGTGAGTTATATGGACGTGGACCTCTCTACTGACCTGGCGCATTTGCCGGAATTGATCGGCGTCGTGGCCGAGGGCCGGGCGGACCTGGCGATCGGTTCGCGGTTATTGCCCGGCTCGCAAACCGCACGCGGGTGGAAGCGCGAACTGCTCTCCCGCGGCTACAACTGGCTCCTGCACCGGGCGCTCGGATTACGCGTGGCGGATGCGCAGTGCGGGTTCAAGGCCCTTTCCCGTCGCGCCGCGCAAGCCTTGCTGCCGCAGGTGGCTGACACCGGCTTCTTCTTCGACACGGAGTTACTCGTGCTCGCGCAGCGACAAGGCTGGCGGATTGCCGAGTTGCCGGTGCGTTGGGTTGACGACCCGGACAGCCGGGTGCGCCTGCTGCGGACGATCGGGCAGGACTTGCAGGGCGTCTGGCGGTTGCGGCGCTGACGCGAAAAGCACGAAACCTGCGGTGCCTGTACGGCGGTGCCTCCTCCCGGAGGTCCACGCAGACTAACATCCGCGACTACAGACTGACGGTCATTCAAGCGCCCTGTGAAATGTCCACGCTATCGGGCGGCGGCTCCCCACTCGTTTAAACCGCGCTCGCCTGTGCCGTTTGTCGAGCCGCCGAGAAGTTCCAGCGCTTCGCCGACCAGGTAGAGCGAGCCGGTGATCAGGCGAAACGGTTCGGCTTCCGTGACTCGCAGGGCTTCCGCGAGCGAATGACAGACGGTCACGCGCACCCCCGGATGACCTTCGGCGCAGGCGCCAAACAACTCTTCCGGCGTCGCGCTGCGGTTGCTGTGCACCGGCACGAGGATGATCGACTGGGCGCGCGGCGCGAGGATGTGGCACATCGCGTGCCAGTCTTTGTCGCGGAGCACACCTAGGATCAGCGCCGGCTGGCGGTTCGGAAAATAGCGATCAAGCGCGGCCGCCAGCGCTTCGGTGCCGGCGCCGTTATGGGCGCCATCGAGCAGATCCATCCGCCCGCCCGGCCGCCGGAGCAACTGGAGTCGGCCCGCCCAGCGCACGCTGCGAAGCCCCGCCAGGATTGCGTCCTCGCCCACGGCGATCTGCGGCTGCAAGGCGCGGACCACAGCCAGCGCCAGTGCCGCGTTCAGCCGCTGGTGTTCGCCGGGCAAGGGCAGTTCGAGGCCGTCCAGTGGCGGCAAGTGCGCGGCTTCGCGGGCCACCTCGGTCAAGGCCGAGCCCGCCATGCTGGCGGCCGCGCGGATCACCGCCAGGGCCTCGGGCGCCTCGGTGGCGGTCAGCACCGGCACGCCGGGCTTGACGATGCCTGCCTTCTCGGCGGCGATCTTGGCGAGGGTGTCGCCGAGCCATTGTTGGTGGTCGAACGCGATGTTGGTGATGACGCTCGCGAGCGGCGTGACGATGTTGGTCGCGTCGAGGCGACCGCCCATGCCGGTTTCCCAAATCACCAGGTCGCACCTTTGCTCGGTAAAATGGCGCAAGGCCATGACCGTCACGACCTCGAAAAACGTCGGCGAGTGCTCGGGCGGAAAACCGGCGAGCAACGCGCGCACCTCGCTGGCTTGCCGCACCACTTCGGCTTCGCTGATCGGCGCGCGGTTGACCTGGAGGCGCTCGCGGAAACTCACCAGATGCGGCGACGTGAACAGCCCCACGCGGAGGCCGGCCGCCCGGTAGATGCTTTCCAAAAAGGCGCAGGTGGAGCCTTTGCCGTTGGTGCCGGCCACGTGGATGAAGCGCAGCCGCTCGTGCGGATTGCCCGCCAGCGCAGCGAGACGGCGGGTGTTTTCCAGCCCCAGTTTGGTGCCGAAAAGCTGCAGGTCGTACAGGAACTGGATCGCTTCGTCGTAGGTCATTCGGGGGCGGGCAAATCGTCTTGTTCGGCGCGCAAACGCCGGCAAACTCACCACCGAAGCTCGAACCTGTCAAACTTGCGATGAACCGCCGTCTTGCGATTGTGCTGGTGCTGGGAGTGGCCGGGGTTGTCCACGTCGCGGCCGAAAACTGGCCGGCGTGGCGCGGGCCGCGCGGCGACGGCACCAGCCTCGAAACGAATCTCCCGGTCCGCTGGAGCGCGACCAGCAACGTAGCTTGGAAAGTCGAAGTGCCTGGCACCGGCCACGCCTCGCCAATCGTCTGGGGCGACCGCGTGTTCACGGTGAGCGCGGTGGCCGAGACCGAGGAGCGCGTGCTGTTTTGCTTCGATCGCGCCTCCGGCAAGGCGCTTTGGCAGCGGGCGGTGATCCAATCGCCGTTCGAGCGCAAACATCCGCTCAACAGCTTCGCCTCAAGCACGCCGTCCAGCGATGGCGAACGAGTGTTCACCGCGTTTCTTGACGTGCACGATGTGGTGGTGTCGGCGCACGACTTCGCGGGGCGCCAGCGCTGGCAGGTGCGGCCCGGCCAGTTCAGCAGCATGCACGGGTTTTGCAGTTCGCCGGTGCTGTACCAGGACAAGGTCATCGTGAACTGCGATCACGACGGCAACGGGTACATCGTGGCGCTGGCGCGCAGCGACGGTCACGATCTCTGGCGGATTGCGCGGCCGAACCACACGCGCAGCTATTGCACGCCGACGATCTTCGAGGCCGGCGGCCGCACCCAAATGGTCCTCAGCGGCACCCTGTGCGTGACCGGTTACGACCCGCGCGACGGCAAGCTGCTGTGGATCATCGATGGGCCGACCGAGCAGTTCGTCGCCTCGATCGTCTTCAACCGGCGGGCGAACCTGTTTTTCATGACTGGCGGCTTTCCGGATCATCACTTGCTCGCGATCCGGCCGGACGGCACCGGCGACATCACGCAAACGCACATCGCCTGGCGGCACAGTCGCGCCTCGTACGTGAGCTACGTGCCGTCGCCGATTGCGGAAGGCGACTACTTCCTGGTCGTTTCCGACCCTGGCTACGCGTGCTGCTTCGAGGCGGCGACCGGCAAGTTGATGTGGCAGGAAAAACTGGGCGAGCACCACGCCTCGCTCGTGTCGGCAGAGGGCCTGGTCTATTTCCTCAGCGACGAAGGTGTCACGACGGTCGTGAAGCCGGGGCCGACCTTCGCCGCGGTTGCGCGAAATGAAATTGGCGAAAAGTGCTTCGCCTCGCCTGCAATAAGCCAAGGCCAAATCTTCCTCCGGAGTGACCGGCACCTGTGGTGCATCGGCGCCGGGCGGTGACGCCTCGGCCCAAGGAAGATCACCGCCGTCGTGCGGAGCCGTAAAAGTAGCCGCGGCCCACGCGGGCGCCGCGGGCGCGACTGCGGGGGGCCGGCGGAGCACCGGGCTTCAATTCCTCGAAGAGCGCCGTGTAAAGGTAGTTGAACCCTTCCAGCTTCGTGCGCGCGACTTTCTGGCTGATAAACCGCTCGATGGCCGCGACGTGGTCGGTATCCTCCGCGGTCATCAAGGTGAGCGCGTCGCCCTTCGCCTGGGCCCGGCCGGTGCGGCCGATGCGGTGGACGTAGTCCTCCGGGTGCTGGGGCACGTCGTAGTTGATCACGTGGCTGACGTCCTCGATGTCCAGGCCGCGCGAGGCGATGTCGGTCGCCACCAGCACTTCGAACCGCCCATCGCGGAAGCCGCGCAACGCCTGTTCACGTTCTTTCTGTGTCCGATTGGAATGCAGTACCGCCACCGCGTGGTCGTGGCGCTTGAGCGTATGGGCAACGCGGTCCGCGCCGTACTTGGTCCGGCAAAAGACGATGACCGAGTCGTAGTTCAACCGGTTCAGGATTTCGAGGAGCAGTTCGGTCTTCTGGTGCGAGGACACCGGATAAATCGCGTGCCGCACCGTTTCGGCGGGCATGCGCCGCGCGCCGATCTCGACCGTCTCCGGCGAGCGCATGGCCCATTGGATGAGGGTCTCGATCTCGGCGGGGATGGTGGCGGAAAAAAGCGAGGTGTGCCGGTCGCGGGGGCATTTCTGAAGGATGCGCTTTACGTCCGGCAGGAAACCCATGTCCAGCATCCGGTCCGCCTCGTCGAGGACGAGGAATTTCACCCGGTCGAGCTGAACGTTCCCGCGGCCCATGTGGTCCAGGAGCCGGCCGGGGGTGGCCACGAGCACGTCCACGCCTTTGCGCAGCGCCTCGTTTTGCAGGCCGTACCCGACGCCGCCATAAGCCACGGCAACCTTGAGCGGCGTAAAGCGCGCGTAGTCGCGAAACGCGGTTTCGACCTGCGCCGCGAGCTCGCGCGTTGGCTCGAGTACAAGCGAGCGCGGGCCGGGCGCGGGTTGGTCGAGCACGGAGAGGATGGGCAAGGCGAAGGCCGCCGTCTTGCCGGTGCCGGTCTGCGCGCTGCCGATGAGATCCTTGCCGGCGAGCACGAGGGGAATGGCGCGCAGTTGGATGGGAGTGGGTTCGACGTAGCCGGCGGCGCGGACGCCGTCGAGCACGGCCTTGGAAAGGCCCAATTTCGAGAAAGCCATGCCCGTAGCCTAACGCCTTTGATAAAAAGATAAAGCCCGGCGATGCGGCGGAATGCGAAAGCCTCCACCGCCTGACCCTGCCGCGCGAAAGGAGGGCACGCGGATTTGACCGGCCGGTGAAGCTGCGACACTTTTCGGGTCAAGTTAGACGCCTCGCTTGAACAGACTTGTCAAAGCTGCCGGGTTAGCCGCCTGCCTCGTCGCCGTCCTGGCCACGTTGGGCGGGCACTGGGCTTTGCTTCAGTCGGTGGCCTGGGCGCGGATGATCGCGAGTTACACGCAACAGGATTCCTTTCCGACGGCGGTGGCGAAGGCGCTCGACGGCCGGCATCCGTGTCCGTTGTGCCTGAAAATTCGCGAAGGCCGGCAAACCGAGCAGCGCGAAGGTCGGAACCTGCCCTGGCTCAAGCCGGACAAAGCGCCGGAGTTATTCTGCGAAGCCCGGCCCACCCTCGTGCCTCGCGCGCCGGTCGCGGCCGCGGATGCCGTGCCGTTCGTGCCGGCCTTGACAGCGGATTTCCTCGACTCTCCCCCCACTCCGCCTCCCCGTCGCGGCGGGGTGATGCTGTAAGCCGTCAGCCCGGTTCGATCCGGAGCTTGCCGCGTTCACGAAACGCGGAGCCGTGCGGACGGCGGTTGGGCAAAGGCATCGCCCTCTCCAGCCTCGGGTGACAACCCCGGCAAGTTGTCACGCTGCTCAATCTTAACCTCAACCCGGCTGAAGGCCCCACCTGCGGAGCGCGCGTGCGCTCGATTTCCAATCCAGGATGGGCCGGCCGAAACAAACTCGAATCCTTTGAAAACCATGATTGCTTTGAAGAGAACTCCTCAGAAGCGACGGGAACCGCCAGGCACCTTCACGTTGTTGGTCGCCTGGGCCGCCGGCATTTGCGCGTCCGGCAACGCCTGCGACTTGTGCGCGATTTACGCCGCCCAGCAGGCCGAAGGGGCGGCCGGGCGCGGTTTTGTCGCTGGCGTGGCGGAGCAGTTCACGCATTTCGGCACGCTGCAAATGGATGGCCAGAAGGTGGACGATCCAACGTCCCAGTACCTCGACAGTTCGATCTCCCAAGTGTTCGCCGGCTACTATTTCAACGAACGCTTCGGCGTGCAGTTCAATCTGCCGGTCATTTACCGTTCGTTCCAGCGCCCCGAAGGTTTCGGCATCGACCGCGGGACCGAATCCGGCATCGGCGACGTTTCATTGCTGGGGAATGCCCGCCTGTTCCGGACAGACAGCGGCGATTGGACCATCACCTGGAACGCACTGGGCGGGGTGAAATTCCCGACCGGCAGCACCGATCGAATCACCGAGGAATTCGAGGAAGTGGAAGTGCCCGGCGCGCCCGCCAGCGGCATCCACGGTCACGACCTGACGCTGGGCAGCGGTTCGTTCGATGGCTTGGTCGGCACCTCGGCGTTCGTGCGCTGGCGCCGCGCCTTTCTTTCCGCCCAAGTGCAGTACGCCCTTCGCTCGACCGGCGATTACGATTACCGCTTCGCGAATGACCTGACCTGGCTGGGCGGGCCGGGCCTGTACCTGGCCTTGGCGCACCAATATACGCTGGCCTTGCAGGCGGTGGTGTCCGGCGAAGACAAAGGCACGGATACTTTCCAAGGCGAGTCGGCCGAGGACACCGGCGTCACCGCGGTTTACCTGGGACCGCAAGTTGACTTTACCTGGGGCGGGAAACTAAGCGCCGAAGTCGCGGTGGATTTGCCGGTCAGCATCGACAACACCGCGCTCCAAGCCGTGCCGGACTACCGAGTGCGAGCCGCGTTGGCGTGGCACTTTTGAAACGCAAATGAAGCGACAGACAGTTCGACTCAAAACCGCTTCCGTCATCCTGGCGCTGGGCATGCTCTTGACCGCGTGTGGGCCCAAGCCCGTGACGCTTGGCCGGTATCGCGCGGTGGCCGATTTCCAGTTGACCGACCGCACCGGCCGGCCGGTGAACCGCAAAGACCTCGAAGGCAGGATTGTGGTGGTCGATTTCTTCTTTGCCAGTTGCGCGGAACAATGCCTGGTGCTCGGGCAGCGCATGGCCGAGGTGCATCGGTTGCTCGGCGGCGCGGACGACGTGCGACTGCTTTCGCTGACGGTGGATCCGCGGTCGGACACGCCCCAAGCCCTCGCCCGCTACGCACCGCGATTCACCGACGACACGAACCGCTGGTGGTTCGTCACGGGCGACAAGCCGGCGCTCTACGACTTGATCCAGCAAAGCTTCCTCCTGCCGGCCGGCGAGCGCGAGGACGAGCGCGCCAACTTCAGCAATGGTTTCATCCACAGCGACAAAATCGCCTTGGTGGACGCCCACGGTGTGGTGCGGGCCTACTTCGACGGCCTGGCGGGCAACACCCCGCAGCGGATCGTCGAGGCCATCGACAAACTACGCCACGAACCACAGCCGAACTGACGCCTCCCATGTTCGCCCAACTCGCGACGCCTCTCATGAAACGACTGTCTCTGATCTTCCCGCTGGGACTTCTGCTTGTTTGTGTTTCCTGCGGCGACAAGCACGCCGGTCCGCTGGCGCAGGCCGGGACCGCGGTCACGAACCTCCACACCTACCAGGTCAAGGGCGTGATCAAGAAGTTGCCGCCCGACGGCAAGACGGTGGTGATTCAGCATGAAGAAATCCCGGACTACATGTCCGCCATGACCATGCCTTTCCGGGTCAAGGACCCGAACGTGCTGCGCGGGCTCCAGCCGGGCGATGCCGTTTCGTTTCGTCTGCGCGTGACCGACGACGAAGGCTGGATCGACGCCATCACCCGGGTTGCCGGCGCGGCCCTTGCCGGCCAAACTGCCGAGCCGGCCGCGTCGGCTAGCGTAGTGGCGGCACTGAACCCAGGCGACCTCCTGCCTGACTTCACTTTCACCAACGAACTGGGACAGACGATCCACTTCAGCCAGTTCCGCGGCAGCGCGCTGGCGTTCACGTTCATCTTCACCCGCTGTCCCTTCCCGGAGTTTTGCCCGCGCATGTGCAAGCAGTTCCTGGCCGCGAGTCAGAAGCTCGCGACGATGGCTAACGCGCCCACCAACTGGCACCTGCTCACGATCTCTTTCGACCCCGACCACGACACGCCGCCCGTGCTTAAGGCGTACGCGGAGCGGTACGGTTACGAGCCGGCCCGGTGGAGTTTTGCGACCACCTCGGCGGAAGACATCGCCCGGCTCGCGCCGCTCTGCGATTTGATGGTTCGCCGCGACGGCGAGAGCTTCATGCACAATCTGCGGACGGTGGTGGTGGATACGGACGGCCGCGTTCGGCGCATTTTCACCGACAACGCTTGGGCCGCGGACGAGTTGGCAAACGAGATCGTCCAGGCTGCGGCGGCCCCCAAGGCGGCGTCGCCGTAACTGCCCGCGCCACGGTAGGGTCCGGATTTCAAATGGGTGGCTGCGCCACGGCGGTGGCGCAGGGCGGTGCAGCCGCATCGTCGCCACCAAATCAGGGCATTGCCTGCGCCGCGGCGCGCTTGACAGACTCTCGGTCGGACTTCTACAAGCAGCAGGTCAGATCCGGGATACGCAGGGTCACGTCCTATGCAATCGTCTTCTTTGCTGGCGCTTTATTGCGCGCTGGTCGCGCTGGCTTCGCTGGCGGGAGGCTGGCTGCCGCTCGTCGTCCACCTCACGCACCGGCGGCTGCAAATCGCGATCAGCTTCGTCGCCGGGCTCATGCTGGGGATCGCGTTGCTCCACTTCATCCCGCATGCGACCGCGCACACGCATTCGCTGGACCGCACGGTGGCGTGGGCGTTGGGCGGGTTCCTGGTCATGTTCTTTTTGCAGCGCTTCCTGCACTACCACCACCACGATGTTGACGAAGGCGGCGAGGAAGACGACTGCCACCCTCACCCTGATTCGGAGGCGCACGCCCCCAGTCACGACCACCGCGGGGAAGCCGCGCACCACCTTTCCTGGGCGGGTGCGGCGACCGGTCTGACGCTCCACTCGCTGCTGGACGGCCTGGCGCTGGCGGCGGCCGTCGCGGCGGAATCGACCGGGCACGGCGGGTTGCTGGGCCTGGGCACGGCGTTGGCAGTGATGTTGCACAAGCCGTTCGATGCGATGGCGGTGTCCACCTTGATGGCCAGCAGCGGGTGCTCGCGGTCTTCACGGCACCTGTTCAACTGGCTGTTCGCGCTGGTGGCGCCCTTGGGCGTGGTCTTGTTTTCCCTGGGCGCCGGGCAGGTCGCCGAGGAAAGCCCCGCGTTGCTCGGCTGCGCGCTCGCGTTTTGCGCCGGCACCTTCCTGTGCATTTCGTGCAGCGACTTACTGCCGGAACTCCAATTCCATTCCCACGACCGCTTCCAGCTCTCGCTGGCCTTGCTGGCGGGGTTGGGGGTGGCCGTCCTGATCGGGCTGTTCGAAACGTCCGGCCATGACCACGAGGGGACCGGTCCACTGGCCCATCTTTCGCAACTGGGACAGGTTTGGGGCGATTTTTGAGGAGTGCCCTTCGGATTTCCTGAGGATTCGGGGGGGGTGGCTTCAAAAGGGTTTTGGGGCAGCCCCTCCCCCTTCCGCCCTGGCCCTGGGCGGTGACAGGCTGGTGGCCGTTGCTAGGGGCCAGCCCTTTCTCCCGTGCCATCACCGATTCAAGAACGGCCAGG
>JAKANS010000160.1 GCA_021823625.1 bacterium
GCTACGCCCTGGCCACGTTCTACCACGGCGACATCGATCCGGACCGGCCCGACGCCCCGGACGGTCTCCGCGCCTTCGCCGCGAAAGGCGGCCTGCGCGGCTGGCTCAAAACACCCCACCGTGACACCGGGTGCCCGGCGTGCCCGGCCCGCTATGAAAACGGCGACTACGACTGGGGCACCATCGCCGCGTGGGCGTGGGGCTTGGAACGTGCGGTGGACTACCTCGTCAAAGACAAGGCGATCGACAAAAAGCGGATCGCGGTGTTCGGCCACTCGCGCAACGGCAAGACCGCGTTGCTCGCGGGCGCGTTTGACGAACGGATCGGCCTCGTCCTGTGCCACCAGGCGGGCTGTGGCGGGTCGGCGCCGAGCCGCGGCAAGGTGGGCGAATCGGTCAAGGCGATCAACGACCACTTCCCGCACTGGTTCAACGCGGCGTTTAAACAATTCAACGACGCGCCGGAACGCCTGCCGTTCGACCAGCACGAACTGATCGCCCTGTGTGCGCCGCGGCCGGTGTTGCTTTCCTGCGCGACCGAAGACCAGTGGGCGAATCCGCAGGGCCAGTTCGACATGCTCCGCGCGATCGACTCGCTTTACCGCCGGCTTGCGGGCGACGGCTGGGCGGTGACCCAGATGCCAGAGACCAGTCATCTGGTCGCCAGCCGCCTTGGCTACTTCATCCGCCCCGGCAAGCACTCGACCAGGCCCGAAGACTGGAAGGCGTTCTGCGACTTTGCCGACGCCCAGTGGGGCGCGCCGAAGGCGAAGTAGAACCCAACGGTGGTCCAGCCTCGTGGCGGACAGGCGCGCGACCCGCGAAGACCAGCGAGGTATCCGGACCGCGGTTCGGATACGCCAATCTGGAGAAACCACGACAAACACGCGGGTTCGGACTTGTTCGATCCTGGTTTGGCCTTGGCGGAGATGCAGCTTCCGCGGACAGTCACCGCATGATTTCCCAAGCCTCGATCTGGCTGGCGTCGCTGTTCGCTACAGCTTGTGCATTGAGCGCCGAAGCGCCGCTGAAACTCAGCGTCTATGCGACGGCTGGCGACGTGTTGCGATATCTCGCGCCGCCCGAACAGCGGCTCAAAGTCCCGGCCGTCCTCCAAGCGTTGACGATCTCGCGCGTTTTCTTGGAGGGCCGGCGCGGGGACGAGCATGTGCCACCGACGACCCTCCGCGAGGTGCGGGATTTCCTCGAAAGCCGCGGTTTCCGCGGCGCGGGCGGCATCGCCACGGTGCCCGGCGAACATTTCGGCGCCCGCCAGAACGGCGGGCTCGGCTGGCTGAATTGGGAAAGCGAGCAGACGCGGCGCGACGTGGCGGGGTTCTTCACCGAAACGGCCCCGGTGTTCGACGAGGTGATCGTGGACGATTTCTTTTGCACCGGCGACACCTCGCCCGGGTCAGAGACTGCGCGCGACCAACGGCGTTGGGGTGAATATCGACGTGACCTCCTGGTCTCGCTGATCGAGCCGCTGATCCTCCGTCCGGCCCGCGCCGCGCATCCCGGCGTGCGCCTGATCCTCAAGTACCCGCAATGGTACGACCGCTTCCACCTGTTCGGCTACGACCCGGCGCGCATGTCGCCGGCCTTCGACCAGATCTGGGTCGGGACCGAAGTCCGCGACCCGCAGACGCGGCGCATGGGGTTCGTCCAGCCGACCGAGGGCTACATGAACTTCCGCTGGCTCACGTCGGTGGCGGGCGGGAAGGTGGTCGGCGCGTGGTTCGACCACATCGAGTGTAGCGCGCAGAACTTTGTGGATCAGGCCTGCCAAAGCGTGCTGGCAGGGGCGCGTGAGCTCACGCTTTTCCGCCTGGCCGACGTCATGGAACGGCACCCAGGCGATGCGCTGCTGGCCCATCGGCTCTCCGCTTTGCGGATCCTGGCGGAGAAGGTTCGCGGCCAACCGCGCGCGGGCATCGTGTTCTACAAACCGCCTTCCAGCGACGCCGGGGAAAACCTCTATCTGGCGGATTATCTCGGAATGATCGGCCTGCCGGTGCTGCCCGAGGCGCGGTACCCGAAAGCGGCGCGTGTCCTGTTCCTGGCCCGGCAGGCCGCGACCGACGCCGCTGTGTTGCGCAAGGTTCGCCAAAGCCTTGAGCACGGAGGCACGGTGATCTTGACGCCAGACTTTGTGAGAGCGGCGGGCGTGGCGGCGGGCGAACTGGCCGGCGTCACAGCAGAGTCCGCCAGCCAACCGGCGACCACTCACGAAGTCCAGTTCAGCGGCGAGAAATTGGCGCTGCCAACGCCGCTGGACTTGGACACCAACCTTCGGGTGACGGAAACCAAGGTCCGGATCGAGGCGAAGGTGGACGGCCGCGCCGTGCCGTTCTTAACCGAGCGCACCGTTGAGCGGGGCCGCGTCCTGGTCTTGAACGTGCGCACTTTTTCCGAGCAGGACTTTCGGGACAGCAGCGAATGGTTGCTGGCGCCCAAGCCCCGCGGCCTGTCGGTCATCCCAGATGCACTCGCCGATGCGTTGCGGGCCGCGCTGCTGTCGCCGCTCGGAGTGGATTTCCAGGCCCCCGCCGGTGTCGGGCTGTATCTGTTCGCCGGCGGCCGGTGCCTCTATAACTTCCAGGGGGAGCCGGTCCGCGTGAGGCTGGACGGGGCGTCGCTCGACCTTCCGGCCAACGGCTGGCTCTGGAGAGAGTCGCCGTAGAGAGTCGTTCCCGGGCTCTACCGGCTAACCCCGCGGCCTGAACTACCCGGTGCTCCGGCAGACATTAGCGCCGCCGTGTCGCGATTCTATTCCTGCGCCTTGCCCGCGGTCTCGGCCTTCAAACGCTGGCGCTCGGCAGCCTTGGCGAAAGGGAAGTACACCGCCATCGCGATCAGAATGGAAGCCACACCCCACACCGCGGCCCTCCAGTCGCCGCCCGATACCAGATAGTGGCCAATGATGGGCGGCGTGGTCCAGGGCACGTTGACGAACGGTTTGCGGATGAGGTTCCAGTCCATGAGCAGGTAGGAGCCGGCCGTCAGGATCAGGGCGTTGAGAATGTAAGGAACCATAAACACCGGGTTCAGCACGATGGGAAAGCCGAAGAAGATCGGCTCGTTGATTTGAAAGATCTGCGTGGGCAGGGAGATGCGGCTGACTTTGCGAAAGCCGGGTTCCTTCGAGTTCACCATGATGAGAGCGAGCGCGATGGTGGCGCCGGTTCCGCCCACGTTGACAAAGGTCGTGAAGAATCCGTACGCGGTAACGAACGGCAGCGGCTGCCCGTGGGTCGTGGCCTCGACATTCGCGGCCAGGTATTGGAGAAAAATCGGGGCGACGATCGCGTCCATGGCGTTGTCGCCATTAATGCCGACGGACCAAAGCAAGGTGACCAGGAAGGCATAGACCAGGATGCCGGGCAGGGTGTTGAGGGCGAAGACGAGCGGCTTGAACGTCATCTGCACGAGGTGGTCGATGTCCACGCCCAACACGAAACGGAACACCCAGAAAACCAGCACCAGGAAGAACAGCGGGCTGAGCGAGAGAAAGGACTCATAGACGATCGGCGGGACATTGTCGGGCAGCTTGACCACAATATTCTTGTCGGTGAAAAACTTCTGAACGCGAACGGAGACCAGGGCGATGACGACCGCGGTGAACAGTCCTTTGGATCCCAGGTTCTCCATGGAGAAGGCAATGTCTTCCACCTTCTCCCCGAGCCGGAGTTGGATCATCAGGAAGATCAGCGTGGCCATGGTCGCGCTGACGATGGCCTCCTGCTTCAGTTGTTGCCCCAGATCATAACCGATGGCGAAGCACACGAACACCGAGAGCAGGCCGAAGGTGGCACTCACCGGGACTTGCAGGAGTTGGAGATAGGGCGCGACGATCTTGTCCCATCCTGCCACCGGCAGAAAGGACACGATGATGAAGAGACCGCCGATGATGGTTAGCGACACCACGGACACCATCCCCGCCCGGATGGCGGACAGGTAGGTGTTCTCGCTGAGCGCCGTGAGCGCCGGGACAATGTGTTGGTTCAGGAACGCGGTCGGTTGGTTCACAACGCCTCCTTTAGAGTGCAAGGTTGGGTATCGGACCCTGACGTTGCAGAATCTTGCCCATGTATATGCAACCATCCGCCCCGGAACCGACCCGCACCAGTTCCCGAAACCCCAGCCGCTCGTAAAAGCCGAACGCGCGGGGGTTGAGCACGCTCAAGCCCAGATGCGCGCCCGGAGCGCCTCGCTGGCGAAGGGTGTCCATGACCTGTTCCAACATGCGCCGGCCATAACCGCGCCCTTGAGCCCGGGGTAACAAGTCGATGTGCAAGTGGGCGGGGTAAGTCGCGTAAGGTTCGGGGCAGAAATAATCGGGATGGTGATACCAATGATAGACCTGTTGCGTGCGCGTCCATCTGCTCGGATCGCCTTGCGGCGCGGGGAACCGGGCGCACAGCCGCGGCCGCCACTCCGTCTCGTAACGTGAGTAGAACGTGCGTGAATCGAAAGCGCCCAGCGCATAGCCACAGATGCCTTCCGGGTCTTCGAGGACGAGACTCGGTTCCGGCTCGTAAGCGAGATAGGGACCCACGAAGATCCGGCCCAGCGCGTCGGGGTCCTGCCGGTAAAACGGTTCGCCATCGCCGCCGTTGTCCCCCGTTTTCAGACAGACGTAGTAAGCGCCCCGCTCATCACCGGGCCGGGCTGGACGAATCGTGCACTCTTTCATATTGGAGAATAATTCAGATGTGGTGCGGCCGTTGCCGGTTCCCGGCAGGATCTGAAGTTCGATAACAAGGAACCGTTGTGGCAAGCCAGCGCGTGGATGAAGGGGTCTGGGCTTGGTGCGCAGGCGGGGATCGATCCGTCCCGCCGGCCGCCCAGCGCAATGGAATCGGATTCATACCACAAGCCACCGGGATTCCATTCGTGGGTGGGAGAATCGAAGCGAGAGTTCGGTCGCGAAACAGCCTTCCGGTAGATTGACTCAACCCGTTTGGCTTGCGACCAAGGCGGTCGAGAGACGCCCTCAGTCACACGCGCCAGATAAGCGGCCGTTTCACGATTTGCCATGCGCTTGTCGGATCGAACACCGTCAGGAGGCTACGCGCGCCCGGCCGGCGGTGGCAAGACACGCGTGAACCGCGGACAACGGGTCCGAGTGCAGGCGGAGCGCGTTTGTCAGCCCCGGAGAATTTGCGCCGGTGTGGGCGTGGTTCGGCGGGGTGCGCCGCACAAGCTCCAAGAATGGGCACTCATCCGATCACGTGCCGACGTTGTCGGGCACAAACGTCAGCTTCCAGACATTGCCCGTCTGGCCGCCTGCCCGATCGCCGTCATGGAAGCCCCGAAAAGAAACCTGGCTGTTGTCGGGGCGAGTGAAGGTCGCGCGGCACCTGACTTTTGTGGACGGATTGGCGTACCCAAGCCGTCTGTGATTGCGGTCTCGAAGCGCCCCCCAGAGCGGTACGATCGCCGCATCCGATCACTGCCCCGGCGTCGCTGCAGGAGGACGCTACCCGTTCGCGCTTGGCCACGCCATCGACCTAGTCAACCCCCAACCAGTCTGCCTGCCGTCGGCTTAAACTGGGACCTTGTCTGGCCCTGCCTGTCTCGTTCCATCGCCCGTTTGACGCCGGTAGGGGAACCGCCCGTTCATTCATGTCGTTGCAGGAGCAGTACCCAGTCGCCCTTTCCTGGAACCACGAAACGGTGCGTCCCCTGGTTCCCGATGCGGCCTGCAATGCTCGTGTAGCGGGCGCTCACCGGGTCGAACCAGCGCGCCGCGAGTGCCGCCGGGAAAGCGGACATGTCGATCTCAATGGCTTCATCGTCCGGCAGGTAGGCTACAGCCAGATCGCCTGCGATGCTCCTGGCCAACACCATGCGGCGGGTGACCTCGTCCGGTTGGTTGCGGATCAGATCGTGCGCCGGTTCCAAACGCCACCAATCGAGGGCGGCGAGGAAGTCGTGCAGGTGCTTCATCTGGAAGGCGCTTTCCCATTGGAGCGCCTTTTCCCAATAGTCGTATTTCGTCGGGTCGGTGACCCATTTCCAGATCGCGCCGCTGCCCTGCGAAACCTTGGGCGGAACGTCGCCGACGCCGTAAGTGTAGCCGCCGGCGCCCGACAGCCAGCTCCGCCAACCCAGCGAGCGCGCGTCCACGGCCTGCCAGCCATGCTCGCCTTGGGCGTCGTACATGGCCTCCAGGTTGACGACCGGCTTGTGCGGCTCGTGCCGGTAGAGGTGCAGCGTCCACTCGATCGCGTGATGGGCGCACCACGTGCGGTTGCCGCCATTATGTCCGCTTTGCACGCCGGCGATATCCAGATAGGGCTGGTCGTAGTACCGATCGGAGATGGTCGGGGTCGGCTGGTTCCAGGGCGTACCGGGATGTTGGGTAATCAGGTGCACCGCCGTGGCGTCGCGAGTCGCGCGACCCACTTCATCCGCCAGCGGCCTGTACTCGCTGTCGAAGCTGGGGGAAAAGACGACGAAGTTGCCGAAAAGCCGCGCGACGATGTTCCGGGCAAAGAGACAGGCTTGGGCGGTCTCCGGGTAACGCCGGACCGGCTCCATCAGACCCACCAGCAACACGGCCAACCCTTGCTCGTTCGCGCGCTGAATCTTTTGCTCGAACGACTGCCAGTAGGCCGGGCTCCATTGTTTGCACGCCAGGTCGGTAAACGGTATCTGCCCCTGGCGGTCAGTTTTCCCAGCCCACTCAGACGCGGGCGCCACCTGGATGACGGTGAAATGCTTGGCGGCGCGATCGCGGATGTAGGCCTCCCACTCCGGGTCGCTGGCACGCTGCGGCGCCGCCCAGGCCGTGTCACCCAGCCACAGAAACGGGGTTCCATCTCCATCGGTGAGATAGCGCCGGTTGTCGCTGACCTTCAGGAAACCGTGCCGGTAGAGCGGGTTGTCGCCCCGATACGGCGAGACGTCCACCGTGCCACGCTGGCGATGCAACCCGGTGTTGGAGGTGTCGGAGCATTCCGTTTCCCACTGCCAGGAGCCCGGTAAGGGAAAAGCACAGCGAATTCGAAACGTATTTCCACCATCCCAAAAGCCATAAGCGCGCAGCGTGCGCCCCCCCGGCCCGGTGTACGTCACCCGCAGGGTCACCCCGGCATACGGGTTATCGTAGTGGCCGACGCTGGTCAGGGCGTGCTCCCAGCGTTGCCAGGTCTGTGCCGGCGTCGGCGCAGGCCCGGATGCCAGAAGCGTGGTGAAAAGCAAGAGTGCTGAGGAGGCAATGATCGCTGGTTTCATTCGTTGATTCTCACTTTGCCGGCCAGAACTTCGCCTGAGCTGTTGAGTCAACTCCAACACGCCTTTGCAGCCCAGCTCCGGCTGGCAGATTCGGTTTCAGAAAACTGCCCTTGAGAATATAAGCGCCAGCTCCTTGGGGCAGCGTAAATCGCGTTCCCGCGGACAGCGTCAGGTTGGTGACAACCACACTCGTCAACGGGTTGAACGCTTGGAATCGTACCGACCGCCGAGCCTGGAGGGTAACCCCACCCCCCAGAATCCCCATCGGCAAGCACACGAACCGATCGCCTTTGGCGCTGCCGATGTTGCGGTCGCAGCCGTTCGTTGCGCCGCTCACCTCCGGCCGGTACCGGTCAGGTTGGCCATTGCAGAACACCGTGAACGGTGCGCCGGCTTCCCGTCCGTCGTTGCGCGCCCAACTCGCCAGGTCTCGCGGCAGGATCTTAGGGAGGAACTGAAACGCATCGATCCCGGGCGTGTCCTCGAAACGCACGGCGCCACCGGCGGGCGGGCAACACCGTTCCCACCCGTAAATGCCCGCGCGCGAGTGAAAGACATAGCCTGGCAGATTGGCGAGGTAGGCAAAGACCGCGGCCGCGCACAGTTTGACCGGGTCGCTTTCCGAATTGACGGATGCCCCCGGGCCGATCGGTTCGTTGCTGGTCACCGGCGGCACGCCGGCCAGGCGGCCGGCCCGATAGCTGTCGCGCACCGGCAGCCAGTCGCCTTCCGCGGTGCGGATGTCGCGACTGAAATGAACCGTTGCCAGGTCCGCGGCGCTGCCCCGGTACAGCGCGATGATGCCCTGGTCGCTCGTGTCGTCGTTCGAGGTAATGGCCACCGGCACGGCCGTCCGGTCGGCGAGGTATTGCGTGAACGCGCGCAGTTCGGCAACGCCTTGCGGACCGGGAAAGCCGTTTTGCCAGGCTTCGTTCGCGACTTCGAGGTGAAGCAGTTGGGACTCGCGCCCGGCGATGTTCGCCAGAATGCCATCCAGGTGCGCTCGCCGGTTCAATGGGTCCGGCATGACGTATTGGGCGTCGGCGAAAATGGTCACCTCCGCGCGAAGCCCGTGTTGGGCCACGAGGTCGAGCAGGTCGCGGAACTGCTGCCAGTAATCCGGCCAGGCTTGGACCCCATGCCCGGCGCGATTGGTGAAGGTCACCGGGGCAATCTCGAGCCCATCCCAGTTGACCATGCTGAGGACGCGCACGCAGTTGAAGCCTTTCGCGGCGAGGAAACCCAGGTTGCTCGTCAATCGCGCCCGGTCGTATTTGGCATCGCGCAAGGCCTGGAAATAGGAGACTCCCAGACCGAGAAATGGCCCGGAGTCGTCAGTGAATGAGTGTCCGTTCAGCCGGACCACGTTCCCGCCTTCGCCTCCGGGATGTTCACCACCCAGGCCTTGCGACCGTTGACCTCGCCCCACCGACCATTTTCGAGACGGCGTCCGCCGCTCAGAATCGCTGTCTCCCCCGCTGCCGCACTGTAAACCACCGGAGCTTGCTCCGTTCCCGAATCCTCCGGACCCAACTCCAGCGGTTGATCCAGGTAATACGTCCCGCCGCGCAGCACCACGCGCACGGGCCGCGACCCTTTCCGGTTTCTGAGCCGGTCCCGCACGGCGTCGCGGGCCCGCGCAATCGTGGCAAAAGGTCCATCGTTCCCGTCCGGATCGGCCAACCGTCCCGACCAACGGTCCTGGCCCTGCGGAGAGACGAAGTAATCCGCCGTTTGTGGCTTCGCATCCGGAGTGGCGGCGGCCCCCGGCAGCCAGCCTGGCGAGAAAGTCACCGCGAGCACGAGGCTGAGGCCTGCGGTGGCGGCCAGCGAGCGTGTGCTCTCGCGCCGCCCCGGTCGCCCCGAGCGCCCATCCCTCATCACTGCGGCGATTGGTTCGTGAAACACAACGGACTGTATCCGCTCTGTCTCCGGAGGTCGACCTTCGGCAACAACACAAATCAAGCAGCAGAATCACTCTTGGATTGTTCTGATGCAGTGCCCGCGCGTTGACGTCGCTCGCCTGGCATTCGGGAAGGGGGGTCAACTCGATCGGTTGGATGACCGAGCCGGTGCTGCTTCGAGTCAGTTCGCCGGCCAGCCACACATCTTCGCCGGGCGAGACAACGACAAGCCGCGCCGCGGGCCAGTGCGGCCTCGCGTCGATCACGGTTCACGAAACGCGTGCCGCCTCTCCGGCACCACGATGAGATGGAGTTCGCCTGACCTCCCTCATTCGAGAGTCGTCAGCCTGGGTGCGGCTGTTCAAGATCGGGGCGGTGGCGCTGCTGCGCGGCCTCGCCACATCCCTTGCTTCGAGGAGCCGCCGCGCTAAAGTCCGCGCGTGATCACACGTAAGCTTCTTTCGCTTGGGCGCTGCGCGAGTTCGGGATTTGGGTTTTCAAAGCCACGACCAGCAACGAACTCCGCCCTGGATTCCAACCGAGAGTTTCGCCGGCAAGGATTGTCTTCGCGGAAAACCGCGTTGCTGGTCCTGCTGGCGCTCGCGGGAGGTTTTTCCACGATCGGCCACGCCCAAGCTGTGACCAACCTCGTGGTTTGGGACACCGGCTCGCGGCTCGGCAGCTTTGCCGATGCACAGAAGCGCGTGGGTTGGCAGGCCGTGCCCTCCAATTTGTTCACGCTGGAAGCCGACCCGCTCAAGGCCGCTTCCGACCCTGGCTATTACGGCCGCGAGTACGCGTTCAAAGGCGACGCGGTGGTGGAAACCCGCAGTGGCTTCGCCGTGTTCAGCGCCGCCCTGGGGCGGGTGGCCGTGTTTGCCAGGGAATGGCAGCCGGCCCCGGTCGGCGCAGGTCTTGGGCGAAAGGTGGTGGAGTTGGTTCCCCTCGCGGGCAACACGCCGGCGACTGGCATCCAACACTACGACTTGGTGCGCAACGCGGACGATTCCGCGGCGTTGCAGGTCACGTTCGCCGCGGGCGCTACCAATGCCACGGCGACGTTCGTGTTCGACCGAAGCGCCGTCGTGGAGATCCAGCCGGGCGCAAACTTCAATCGCGTGCGCCTGGAAGGACCGGTCGAGTACGGTATTCTGCCCAGCTTCGTTGGGGATGACCTTATCTATGGCGACGGTGTGGATTGGTCCGGAGGCACACTGTACGTTCCCGCCGAGAATGCTTTCCTCGGACTGTTGCCGGGCGAGAATGCCGAGTTGGTGATGACCTGGCCGCCAGGCCAACAGCAGATGCGCCTCGGGCGGGGCCACTATCCGTCGGGGAAGCAGCTCATCATAGCGATCGACTTCGACAGCGCCGGCCAAAGCTTTTACCTGGCTCTGCTATGTGCGCCTGGCATCTGGCATCGCGAAGTGCTCTCGGCGACTTATCTCGAGAAGGACGTGAAAAGCGCCTGGCGGCGTCCGTTCCCGGCACGCTGGAAAACGCAGTTGACCGAAGAGACGGTGCGAACCACCTACGCCTTTCGCGCCTCCAAAGGCAACATCTGGCGCGGCGTCGCCGGTTCTTACGATTACCCGGTTTGGTTCGACGGCGACGACGCCTTTTTCCACCTCAGCAAGAAGGTGCCGCCGAAAGGCGAGTCGATCGTGTATTGCCTGGAAGGCGACAACACCCCCGCGGGCATCGTGACGCCGGTGGACCTGATGAAGGCGACCCTGGGGCGCGCCGCGTGCGCACCGATCCTCGACCTCGCCGGCCGGAAACTGCGCACGCACCATCGGCGGGGCGGCGACGGCGTGCATCGCGCCTGCACCTGCGGCTGCACCGAGGCGATCCAGGTTTTCTTCGAGGCGGGCCAGGAAACGGCGAAAAAGACCGACGTGGCCGGCGCGCTCGATGACATGGTTTTCTTCGTCCATTGCCACGTGGCCCGGATCGAGGAGTACCGTCGCTTCGCGGAAGCGATGATCGCTTACCTGCAAGCGCAGGCGAGTGCCGCGCCGGAATTGAAATCCCACCTCGAAGGTCTGGAGCAGATTGCCCAGCAAATTCCCCAGGAAATCGGCGTTCAGAAGGACAACATGAAGACGCTGGGCTACGCCGACGAACTCACCGCCCAGACGCTTGCGCTCACCGGCCAGGCTTCAACGAACAACCTCAGCGCTTACATGGACCTGCTCAAAGCCTGGCGTGGCATGGGCGGGGCCCAAGACTACGTGGTCGCCCAATGTCACGTGTTGACCCGCAAACTGGCGCAACAGGCGGGCTATGCCTGCGTGGACCAGCCGAAGGCCGCGGCTGTGGCAACGGAGGTCCGGGCCCGCTGCCGGCAATGCCTCAGAAATCCGGACGGCTATGAGATTTGGCCGGATTACTGAGCATATCTGCCCGGAAGGCCAATACTACCAGCAACGACTTTCATGAAAGCCTTTACGTCATCCAGCTTGATCGCCACCAGCCTGCTGACCTTGTTGCTCGGATGCGAACGAGCGGCCCGCGACGATGCTTCGAAGCCCACGAACGCCAGCCCCGCCGTGCCCACCAACGTGGCAATAGCCCCCGCCGGCACAAACCGGGTCGCGGGGGTGACGAACGCCTCGATGATCCCGATCCCGGCGGGGCGGTTCACGATGGGAGACAAGGACGAGGTCGATGCGTCGCCTCACGAGGTGTCAGTTAGCGCGTTCTACCTGGACACGCACCTGGTCACGCAGGAACAATATCAAAAGGCGATGGGGGTGAATCCCTCGCGCTGGAAAGGGGACCAGAACCCGGTCGAACAAGTGCGCTGGTCCGATGCGGTGCGGTTCTGCAATCGACGCTCCGAGCTCGAAGGACTCCAGCCCTGCTACGATCTCAAGACTTGGAAGTGTGATTTCGCGGCGAACGGCTACCGCTTGCCGACCGAAGCCGAGTGGGAATACGCCTGTCGGGCCGGAACGACGACGCCTTACTACTTCGGCGACTCGCCGGCGAAGTTGGGCGACTACGCCTGGTACGACAAGAATGCGGGCGGTCACCCGCGACCGGTCGGCAAGAAACAGCCCAATCCCTGGGGCCTTTTCGACATCTGCGGCAATGTCTGGGAGTGGTGCAACGACTTCTACCAGGTGGACTATTATCAGCACTCGCCGGCGGCCGATCCGCACGGACCCGACCAGGGTGAAAACAAGGTGCTCCGCGGTGGGGGGTGGCGGTTCAGCGCCGACAATTGCCGCTCCGGCTATCGCTACAACGAGAACCCCGGCTACGCGGATGTCTGCTTCGGCTACGACATTTACGGCTTTCGCTGCGGGCGAAACGCTTCCCCGCCAAAATAGGCCGAACAGGCAGTTGACGTTGGCTGGGCGGCGACGAAGCCTTTCAGTGTTGACCTCAGCCGCGCGGACGGCTGCTATCCTGCGGCAGAGCGTAGAGTTCCAGCGGGTCTGCGCTGCGTAGCGCGGCTGATCTTTCGTAAAGCCGTCTTCTGCCGGCAAAGCCTGGGGGGGCGAAGCTATCCTTATTCGCGGCAAATCGCATGGGCACTGCTCCGCGCGTGCGTTGCCTTGCTGGTTCTTCGCCCTTCCCGCAAAAAACGTTGCCGATGAATCTCCTTGTGTTCATGGCTCATATTGTATTAGAGACTGTTAGTCCCTGAAGATTAGGGGCCGCCCGGCAAAAGGGAAAATCCTATGAACCAAAACAAAGTCTCGACCACGTTGTCCGATGCGGACGCGACCGCCGTCTTGGCCGCCCTCACTACCGTCAGGCAGAAACTGCCGTTCCTCGTTGACCTCACGCCGGAGGACCGGCGCAATCTGCCCAAGATGGGCGACAAAAGCCGCGGGTTCGTCAGCGCCGCGCTCACCGTGGCCATGCAAAACGGCGACCTGCTCCCCCACTCGTTCGATGTGGCAGAATTCCAGCGGGACGCCGATCTGGAAGCTGGAAGCCCGGCTCGCCCCTATAGCCGCCGCGCTGAGCCAGTTGGCCGAGCTGGTGGACGACACGCTACACGCTGGTGGCGGTGGGCAGCGACGCCTACGCCGCCGCGTTGGCCGTGTACGGCTATGCCAAGGCCGCCGGGAAGGGTGCTGGCTTGGAAGTCAGTTGGATGCTCTGGGCCAACGGTTTGCACGCAAGGCCGCGGCTCAGGCTCCCCAATCTGCGCCGGCTAGTTGAGGCGACTAGCTCTTACACAAGCTGCTACCGGTAAACGCCTTGCACTTTCGAAGTGCGGTACGCAGCACTCCAAGCCACACCGGCTGTGCTCTGGGCCGGAAAACTGGGGCTCAAAGCCTCAAAGTTGGAACTCGGAGCCTCAAGCTTGCGGTTTGGAGCCTCGAAATCGGGGTCCCGAGCCGCGGCACCCGACCTTCGAGTCCGAATCGCCAGCCTCCGAGCAGGGACATACGGGCTTGAAACTGCGTCTGCCGGGTAGAGATCCCGGGGGGTGGGGAAAATGGTCCGAGACCGGGATGGCGGGTGGTTCTCTTACGGCCCAGGGCACTCCGCGCGCGTCGGAAACCCAATCAGCCGCACTGCATGCCATCTCCTCTCCTCCACCCGCGGAACGCAACCCGGTTCACGCCCGCAGCCAGCGCTGTTTCTTGATCGCCCTTTTGTGCCGCTCGATCTTCGCGTGCCAACGGGAGGAGATTGAGCCGCGCAGGCAGCGTCTGCAGTCCGGCCTTCGGGCCGTTCGGCATCACCCCGCCCCGGGTAACAATCTTTTGTGCGCGAATCGGCCCCCCCCAAAAAACTGCACAAAAGATTTGACACGTGACGGGACCTTCAAGAAAGTCCAGCCAGTCCAGCCAGTCCAGCCAGTCCAGCCAGTCCAGCCAGTCCAGCCAGTCCAGCCAGTCCAGCCAGTCCAGCCAGTCCAGCCAGTC
>JAKANS010000161.1 GCA_021823625.1 bacterium
CGAGAACCTGGGCAACGCCGCCATCGTGTTCGACAAGTTTCACGTCCTGAGCCACGGGGTGTCGGCGGTGGACGAGGTGCGGCGGGCCGAGGCGCGCGGCGACGCCGCGGCCCGGGCCCAGTTGGAGAAGACGCACTGGCTGTGGCGCAAGAACCCGGAGCGCTGGACGCCGCGGGAGGGGCAGCGCTGGGAGAGCTTGCGCGCGCAACCGCTGGTGACCGGGCTGGCCTACGCCATGCGGCTGGGGCTGCAGAACGTCTACCGGTGCGGGACGGTGGCGCAGGCCCGGCGCCAGTTTGCCGACTGGGGTGCTTGGGTGCGGGCCAGCGCCGTGGATGCCGCCGCCTCGCTGCTGGCACCCATGGTCAAGGTGGCCGACCTGGTGGAACGTCACCTGGAAGGGATTCTGGGGCACTGGCAGGATGGGTTGACCACCGCGTTTCTGGAAGGACTCAACAGTCTGTTCTCCGCAACCAAGCGCAAGGCCCGAGGTTACCGTTGCAGCGAATATCAGATCGCCATGCTCTACTTCGTCGCCGGTAAGTTGAGGATACCATGTTATTGATACCCATTAAAAACGTCGAGGAAGCAAGAAACATTGTTCGTCACGGATTTTTTTCTTTTTCTGAGCCTGTCTTTACAGTGGCCAGCGGGCTAGCCTGCCCACTGAAATCTGACGAAGCGTGTCATCAGAAAGATTTGGACGGCGGCCCCTAAAAGAACCACATACCAAAACAGAATGGCTTTGCCGGGCCCTGTCAGCCATTTCGCCCAGACTACGAATATCGGAAACACCATCGCCACATACCGGGTGTACGACATTAAGGAACTGCTCGTTGCGGGAACAACTCCGATCAGCACAGCCCACCAGAACCATTCCCGGCGCAGTTTCCATGTTGCCCCGACCGTCCCGGCGAACAGGACAAAAAAAACCCGGTCCAGGTCCGAGTCTAATGGCCTATGAAATTGACCCATGTGCAGAAAGCTTTTGCCGAATGCGACGAGATCAAAGATTTTCCAAATCGAAGGCTGCGCCGGGAATAGTTTCTCCGCAGCAAATCCCTCGAAAGGATTGCCGGTCCAGAGAGTCATCAGACCAAGATAGCTCAAAAAGCCAAGCAGCGGAGCCACGCACAGGGTCCATCGACTATATTGCCTCGGGTTTCTCAGCGCTCGCCATACAAGTGGCCCGAGTGCGAATACCCCAATGGGGCGAGTGAGCGGAAGAAGGAGAGCACATATCCACGCCACCGCCGTGCGCTCACATTCCAATGCAAGAAATAGTCCGGCCATCAGCAGAAAGAATAACGGTTCCGAGTAAATGGTCGTTAAGAACAGCGCACCGGGCGCCGCGGCATGGAGCAAAATGGCTCTTCGGGCAATTTCCGTTCCATAGACAATTCGAATGAGCCGGGCAAGCAACATGTAACCGGATGACGACAGCAGCGACGCCAGAACAAAGACAGGCCAAACGCTGTGTCCACCGATTAGCGCATGAACCAGGCGGATGGTCGCTGGCCAAAGCGGGTAATATGCACACGCGCGGTCACCGGAGTGATAGCCGTCGAAGGCCAGATGAATGTAGAAGGCGGCATCTGAAGAAGCTGTGAGACGATGTTCGAGAGGCGAATATCCGGCAGACTCAGGCTCAGGCCATCGCCCCAACAGTTCCACCTCGGATGGGGAAAGATTTCCGGCGTAGATTAAACACAGCAAAAAAATTACTGGCCGTAGCAGGGCTGGCCACGCGATCGCCAAGTCTTGCGCCGCCTCGCTCCAGAGGGAGTTATGCCGCGGCTTTGTCGGTGGCCCCTCAGAAAGTGCTATGGATTCCTGCGTCATCGTTCCCGCCGTGGAAGCCTTTAGCCGGAGACACTATAGATAATACCGCCGCGCAGAACGGGACGCCAGGAAGGCAAATTGACATTCAACCCGGACCCGGCCCCGCGGTCAACGCCGAGCAGCAGCTTGGCCCCGGTTCTGCGACGGTTCCGCAGTCCTCGCGCGGATTCTTGCCATGATTCGGTCAACACAAAGCGCGAAAAGGCTTCCAACGAACATGAGCATCGCCAGGAAATCCGCCAAGTCGTTCTGCTGGCGCGGAGTGAGCGGAATGAAGTGGGTCAGCCCGACCAGACAGGGGCAGGGGCCGTGATAGGCGATCAGTCCAAGACCTATTGTGTAGAGGTTTAGGCCGGTTGTCAGCCAAAGAATGAGCCAGGCGCCCGTGATGTATCTTCGCGTGACAATGATAAAGAAGCCGATGCCTAACTCGACGGCTCCCGCCACAAGCACAACCCAGGCATTCGTCACAAACGGAAACAACGCGTTTTTCAGGCCGAGATACGAATTAGGTTCCAACAGCCCGAGCAGCTTGAGTTGCCCCAAGAAGAGCAAAATCCAACCAAAGAGGGCAATCGTCAACTTGACGATCAGGGCCGGTTGCCTCATTTCAGTCACACGTCTCGCCTTTGCCCTTCGGGCACCGTAGCAGCTTCGGAAGTTACGATGTTCGGTGGCCACCGAAGCGGAGATTACTTACAGCCATCGGACGTGGTTCCCGGATTTGGCGTTCCCCACGCGCATACCCCGCCTCCGGCGCACGTCCCAGGGGTATAAGTGGTGGTGCAACCACTCGTCACGACCGAGCACCACGAATAAATCGAATCGGGGACGCAACTGCCACAACTGCCCGTGTAGGAATACTTCGCGCAATATCCAATGGTCTTGCCGTAACTATCTACGGCGCAAGTATCAGTAATCGTGGTCCCGTTGCTCGAGGCGCAAACATACATCCACGTGGCGTAGGAGCTCGTGGTCAGGAGAATGCATCCCAACACAGTCATTAAACGCGTGGTAAGCGCTTTGTTTTTGATTCTTTTCATGTTCTTGGTTCCTTCTGTTTTGTTTGTTGTTCTTTGTGTTTTTGGTTATTTCACTCTTACATGAGGTTACGCTCGATTGGCTTCAGGCTTTCGCAACCTAGCCCGGATCCAAACGATCGCTGGGACGCTGAAAAAGACCAGCAAAAAAAGCATAACGGTCGGCTGAGAGAATCTTTTCGCAGGAATTTTTGCCTTTTCCTGCTGGAAAATTCTTTCAAGCCGCGGGTCGTTCTTTGCCGGCCATTGATTATTCGTGACCATGTAGGGAATGAACTCGACCAAGGGGGCGCGTCCGGCGAAACGGTAGTCGCCGACTGCCAAGATGTGGTCGCATTGCGGAATGCCAGATACGTGGTCAATCAACTCAGCTTTCTCTAGTATTCCGCGGAACAGGCTCATCGGCTTTCCGCGAAAGGTGTCATTGGTGTTCTTGCTGACCCAGTAACGCGTCAGGATGAATTCGCTGGGCAGGACCAATCCGTCAAATTGCGTCGTGGACAGCACCTGGTAGGTCGCCGCGGGCATCGCGGGGTCATAAGTCAGAATTTGTAATTGGACAAGATCAGCCAGAGGCTTGCCAGGGCGCCGAAATGACGTTAGCTCGCCGCGCTTGACCCGCTCAATCTCGTCAATATCGGGCATGAACTCCAACGACATCGGCACCTTTGGCCTCGCCGTGCTTATTTCCGGATGGCTGTGGAAAATCAGAGCTACCGGGTCGTCCATTGGGATAGCCCAAACCGCGGGTATCTTCACGATGCCATTCGTGCTGTGCCGCTTGATATAATGCTCGGACGCATACGCGAGCCAGGGAAGGGTCACATAGTACGTCGTATCGATCGGGTAATCCTCTTCGAAAACGCTCGCGGGCGAATAGTTCACGTGCTTGGCTTGGCGGTATTCTTTTTGTTCTAGGTAGGAGTGGATATTCGTCCCGTCGAACCCGTATGCGAGATAATAGTCTTTCTTAAAAGTGGAAGTGATTTCCCATCTGTTACCGCTGACGCGGACGTCGAATTGGATGGGCGCCGCATTCGAGCTTGGCTTTCCCTCGAGCGAGAATTCTGTCACCTTGAGTTGTCCAGTGACTCGGAAAGCCCTTTCCGGCGAGTTCTTGCCTTCGATCGTCCCCGCGGGCAAGGCGATATTTTGTGGCATCCCCTTGTCAGTTCCGATCAGCAGGCCAGCCCAGAAAATGGCGATCAAATGACGCTGCACCGTGGATCCCCAAATCCACCGATTAAAAGGATAAAGAATAGGAATTTTGATTTCAGGCCGCCGACGATTAGGCACTGGTTTTGGGTCCGGGGGAGAAATCCCTGCACGTGCTGATGGCGGCTTTGTTTCTGGTACCGCGCTCACCGCAGCAATTTCGCACATCCAACCGCCAGCGCAAGCAAAATAATCCCGCGTGTCGGCGACAGTTCAAAACTGGAAAAGATGTTGAATCATAGGGCTATGTATTTGACTCAACCATACGCAACGGGCAGTATGGATCACCGTGAACGAAGATTTTCCGCGCACGCTGTGGGAAATGGAACGGCGATTTAGCGAAGAAGCCGCCTGTCGGCAGTATCTGTTTGCCCTGCGCTGGCCCGAAGGCTTTCGTTGTCCAGCGTGCGGCGCGAACAAGGGGTGGGCGATGCGGGGCAATCTTTGGCTGTGTGCCCACTGCCGGCGTCAGGTCTCGGTGACTGCGGGCACGATTTTTCAGGACAGTCATTTGCCGCTGACGACCTGGTTTCGGGCGATGTGGTTCGTCACCAGCCAGAAGAACGGCGTCAGCGCCCTGGGATTGCAGCGCGTTTTGGGATGGGGCAACTACCGGACGGCCTGGGCGCTGCTGCCCAAATTGCGGCGGGCGATGGTCCGCCCGGGCCGGGACCGCTTGAGCGGCACCGTGGAAGTGGACGAAACCTATTGGGGAGCCGAGGAATCGGGCGTTCGGGGGCGACAATCGCTGCGCAAAGCCTTGCTCATCGTGGCGGCCCAAGCCGACGGCGAGGGCATTGGCCGCATCCGGCTGCGGCACATTCCCGATACCAGTCGGGCGACCTTGCATGGATTTATTACCGAATCGGTCGAGCCGGGTAGCACCGTGGTCAGCGACGGCTGACAGGCTTACCGCGAACTGGCAGGTTATGTTCACCAGCGGCACATCCAGAGGCAACAGCCGGCCGACGCGAAGCATTTGTTGCCGAGAGTTCATCGCGTCATTTCGTTGCTCAAACGCTGGCTGTTGGGCACGCATCAAGGGGCCATTGATCATGAATATCTTCAAGATTATCTGGATGAGTTCACGTTCCGCTTCAACCGGCGCAAGTCCGCCTCGCGAGGCAAACTGTTCTACCGTCTGGCCCAGCAGGCGGTTCAGGTTTCACCCGTGCCGTTCGATTCGCTGCGGCTTCGCAACGGGTAGTGCTTGGTTGAGTCAAATACATAGCCCTATTGGATCAAAAGTGGAAAATGGTTTTGGGGTCATAGGGAGAAGGAACCGAGGATTTCGGGCCAGATGGGGTTATGTGGGTCGGGGGGGGGGATGACCCAGAAGCGCCGGCCGGGGTGCCAATTGAGACAGCGGCTCTGCGTCAGACGGAATGCCTTGTGCTGGCAGAGGTTATGATTCAGATCATGACAATGAGGTGGAGATCGTTTCCTATAGCCCGGAGTGACCGAAGCTGTTGCGCGGCGCGCGGACCCTAAGCACTCCGCCGGTGACGCAGGCAACGGTCACCGCCAGCCGCCAATTCCAGCGAGCGCGTTTCATAGTCGGCCTCACCGAATTTCTTTCACGCTGAAGCGGTAGTTTCCCGATTCAACCGCCAGCACGGCGCGACCGTCTTCCATGCGAAGCACCTTCACGCCGCTTGCGCGCTCCAGGCTTCGCCCCCCTTCGGTGACGCTTGCCGCGTCCTTCGCCGGAAGGTAAATGGTCGCCGTCGTGTTCGCCGGAATCGCGGCGCCCAGTTCAAACCGATCGCCGGCGCGCTTCCAGAACACGACGATTTTCCCATGCACACTGGTGTAGGCGGCCCGCACCCAGTTCACGGAGGACGGGTCCGAACCGCTGCCCGGCTTGAACAACGCCGGTTTGATCAGGATGCGCTGGTAGCCTGGACCGTCCGTGCCGATGCCGGCGAGATCGCGATAAAACCACTCGATGATGTGACCGAGCATGAAGTGATTTTGCGAGGAACCGCGCCCGGCGTCCCAGGCCTCCGTCAGACTCGTCGCTCCGTGCTTGAGCTGGTAGCCGTAGCCGGGCTTGTCGGACTGATTGTTCATGGCGAGGATCACGTCCGAGCGGCCGCCATCCGCCAGGGCGCGCAACAGGTAGCGATAACCGACATCTCCGGCCGTGAGCGCGTTGCCACGGCTTTGCACGTCCTTCACGATCGCCTCCAGCACCTCGGCGCGATGCGCCGGTTCCACGATTCCCATCACGAGCGGCATGGCGTTTGCACACTGCGATCCGGTCGCGTAAACGCCGGCGTCCGGTTTGAAGAACGTCCGGTTGAAGGCGGCGCGAATTTCCGCGGCAAGCTCGGTGTAATCCCTGGCGTCGTCGGCCTTGCCCAGCAACGCCGCCGTCTGCGCCAGAATCCACGTGTCGTAGTAGTAAAACGCCGTCGCCGTGAGCGCCTTGGGTGTCAACTGCGCCTCGCCGGGCGGTTTGGGTCCCAAGTCATACCAGTCGCCCAGCCCGTGCGAAACAATGTGGTCCTTCGCCTTGCTGCCGAGATAGCCGACGTAGCGTTTCATGGCGTCGAAATGCCGGCGCAGCAGTTCCGTGTCGCCGGTCCACTCGTATTGCTGCCAGGGCACGATGATGAAGGCGCTTCCCCATTCCGGCGAATCGCGGAAGCCGCCGCCGAACACGACGTATTCCGGCGCGATGTCCGGCACGAGGCCGTCGGCGAGCTGCGAGTCCGCCATGTCGTCGCAAATCTTTCGGTACAGTTGCGGCACGTCATAGTTGAACACGATGGCAGGCCCGAGCAGGTGCGAGACTTCGAGCCAGCCGAGCTTTTCCCGGTGCGGACAATCGGTGAGCACGCTCTGCAGATTGCTCTCGATCGCGCGGTCGATCAGGTCGTGAATGCGGTTCAGCAATGGGTTCGAGCAAGCAAACTCGCCGACCACCCGCGCCGACGAGTGGACGAACTGGCCTTCAAGGCCGATGAGCAACGGCGTGTCGCCCGTGGCGGGGTCGCGCGTCGCGCCTTCGACCTGCACATAACGGAAACCCGAGTAGCTGAAGCGCGGGTGCCACGCTTCGACGCCTTCCCCTTTGAGCGTGTAGCTGAACCAGACCGGGCTGCCTGAGCTGCGTTGCGAAACCAAGCCGTCATTGTCAAGCAACTCGCCGGTGACGAGCTTCACCGTCTTGCCGGCCGGTCCGCGCACTTTCAACTGCGGCCAACCGGAGAAGTTCTGCCCGAGGTCATAAACGAGCACCCCGGGCTTGGGCTCCGTTACGCGAATAGTTGGGAAAGCTCGCATCGCGCGAAGCGGCGGGGCGGTCCGGGCCACGAGTTTCCCGCCCGGGCCTTTTACCGATTGCGCCGGTCGCCAGTCGCGGTCGTCGAAGCCGTCGCGATCCCGGCCTGGCAATTCGCGGCGCGCGTCGTAGTCCTCGCCGCCGTAAATGCAGGAGAAGGTGATCGGACCCGGCGCGGTCTTCCACGCCGCATCGCTGAGCACGTCCTTGGTCGAACCGTCCTCGAATTCGAGGTGCAGTTGCAGGATCAATTTCGGCGGGCCGAATGAACCGGTGAACTTCGTGTAGCGCCCGCCGCGGACGTTATACATGCCGTTGCCCAGCAGGACGCCGAACGCATTGGCGCCGCGCTGAATCTGCCCGGTGAGATCGTACGTGGTGTAGAGGCAACGCTTGCGGTAATTCGTCCAACCGGAGTCGAGTTCGTTGTCGCCCACCTTCCGACCGTTCAGGCGCAATTCGTAGAAGCCCAAGCCGCACACATGTACCGTCGCGCGGCGCACGGGTTTCGCCACCGCGAACTCACGACGGAAAATCGGCAGCGGGCCATCGGCAGTGTCGCCGGAAATCCATTGCGCTCGCCAGGCCGCGGCATCCAGCAGACCGGCGGTCCAGCTTGCCGGTGGACTCCAACGCGAAGGTTGGCCGTCCTTGCCCCAGACCCGGACCCGCCAATGCACCGTCTCCTCCGAACGCAACGCCCGGCCGGCATAGGCGACATGGGCCGTCGTTTCGGATTCGACCTTGCCGCTGTCCCAGAGATCGGCGCGGTCTTGATTCAGCCGCTCGACTGTCGAGGCCACTTGGACTTGATAAGCGGTCTGGCGTTGGCCGCGCTCAGCCGAGGCCAGCCACCAGCTCAACTCCGGTTGCGGACTCTCCACGGCCGGCGGGTTTGTCTCGTACTCGCAGCGGAGGTTCGTGACTGCGAGCGGCGCGTTTCGAACGTCGGTCGCTTCTGGCGTTCGCGGCTCGGCCGCCGACGCGGCAACCGCGCCCACCGAGGCCAGAAGAAGCACTGCAAACCGCGGGACGAGCGGGCTGGGGACGATGCGCATGCACTTTGACATGCCTCAATTTGGGAGCCAGCACAATGCCGGAAATCACCGGCAAGCCACCCCTCCGTGGACGCCAATCGGCCGGCCTTTTTGTGCCGATTCGGGCGCCCGCCGTTGACGCCACCCGCGCTTCGGCTGAAACTTCGGGGGTGGTGATGACCACCGCCAACAAGATCACGATCGCGCGCATTCTGCTGGTGCCGGTGTTCGTCGTGGCCTTGCTGAACTACACCGGCACCGGTCGGGAGTTCTATCGCTGGCTCGCGCTGGCGGTGTTCCTCGTCGCGGCGGTCGGCGATGGCGTTGACGGTTTCGTCGCCCGACGTTTCAACCAGAAGACCGAGATGGGCGCCTTCCTGGACCCGGTGGCCGACAAACTCCTGCTCGTCCTCGGCTTGGTCGTGCTCACCTTGAACAACAGCCCGCGCCTGGATCGCATCCCGCTGTGGCTGACCGCGACGGTCCTCGCCCGCGACGTGCTGCTCCTTTTGCTGGTCGTGCTGGTCAATTACCTCGTGGGCCACGTGAAGGTGCGCCCGCACTTCACCGGCAAGGTGGCAACCGTGCTGCAAATGACTTGCGTGGTGTGGGCGCTGTTCAAATGGCCGCCGGGATGGTTGTTCTGGATGGCGGTCGGCGGGACGGTATTCACGGGGCTTTCCAGCCTCTTTTACCTCCGCGACGGCATCGTTCTGATGCGCTCCAAACCGAAGCTGACGCCCGCCGGCAAGGGATAACGCGACGCGCCCCGCAAGTTCCACGGCGGCTTAACGCGCCTGACTCGAATCGCCGTTGTCCCCCACCGTGGAAAACTCGTCCGCATGGTAGGAACTGCGCACCTTCGGTCCGCTGGCCACGTGGACGAAACCCATCGCGCGGCCGGCCTCGCCCAATTCGGCAAACGTCGCCGGCGACACGAATTCCACCCCCGGCAGATGCTCGCGCGTGGGCTGCAGATACTGGCCGAGCGTAAGGATGTTGCAACCCACGCTGCGCAGGTCCCGCATTGCCCCGCGCACTTCGTCCGGCGTCTCGCCCAAGCCAAGCATCAGGCCCGACTTGGTGTGCAGGCCGGGAGCGCCACGGCGTTTCGCCTTCGCCAGCACGGACAACGAGCGGTCGTACGTGGCGCGATGCCGCACCGTTGGCGTGAGGCGGCGAACGGTTTCGAGGTTGTGGTTGAAAACGTGCGGCCGCGCGGCCAGCACCGCGTCGATGGCCGAATCGTTGTCGTTGAAGTCCGGGGTCAAAACCTCGATCGCGATGCCGGGATTCAGCGCCCGAACGGCCTCGATGGTCCGCCGAAAATGCTCGGCGCCGCCGTCCGCGAGGTCATCGCGCGCGACCGCGGTGATGACGACGTGGCGCAGGCGCATCCTCCGCGCCGCCTCGGCCACGCGCTGCGGTTCCTCGACGTCGAGCGGCAGCGGTTTGGCGGTGTCCACGGCGCAGAACTTGCAGGCGCGCGTGCAGCGGTCGCCACCGATCATGAACGTGGCCGTGCCCTGGCTCCAACATTCCCAGTGGTTCGGGCACTTCGCGCTTTCGCAGACGGTGTGGAGCTGCAACTCGCTCAGCAGCGAGCGCGTGCGGGCGAAACTCTCCGTGGTGGGCAGCTTGATGCGCAACCAGTCGGGCAGCCGCGGGCGTGCCGGGAGTGTTGGTGCGTTGGTCATCATGCGGGGTTCACTCACCGTGGAATCCTTGTTGGCGCCACCAATCCTCAAGTTCATCGGCGCCAAAATCGGCGAGCACCCTGCCGTCCACCTGGATCACCGGCGCCAGCGTCTGGCCAGACAACCGCTCCATGTTGTCCCAGGCTTCGCGGTCGGCCAGCACGTCGAGGCTTTCGTAAGCGATGCCCTGCCGGTCCAGCCAGTCCGTGGCCTGCCGGCACCAGCCGCAAAATGGTTTGATGAACAAGCGAACGCGTTGCGGTTTCATTCCGTTGCCGCGGGAAAGTGGGCTGGCAGACCCGCGTCGTCAACCCGCGGTTCGAGTCCGCGGCTCTTCAGAAAGACCTCGAGTTCGGCCAGGGGAACACTCAGCAAAAGGCCGCGGAACTGCGATCGGTGGTGCTTGGGCCGAAACACCGCAGTGGGAAGCGTTCGCGGCGAAAGGCCCGCGGCTCAGTCCAGCGAAATGTTCCTCGCCGCCACTCAGCCGACCCCAGAAACCCGCTCTGGCGACCGCTTTTACGCCTCGGTCAACACCGTGTCTTCGTGCTCGTACGCGGGCGCGCAACAACAGAGCAGCCGGAGCACTTCCGCGCCGCAATTCCAAAGCTGGTGCCGTCTGCCGGGCGGGATGGCGATGGCGTCGCCGGGCCGGACTTCACGTTCCTCGCCTTCGATCCGCATCCGGCCCACGCCGTGCGTGATGTAGTAAATCTCCTCGGTCCGCACATGGTAGTGCTCCTGCGTGGCTGCGCCCACCGGCAGCCGCGCCTCGGCAAGACTCTGGTTGCAGATGACCGAGTTGCGGTGCGCCAGCAACTCGCGAATTTCCGAGCCGTCCTTGGTGATGAAAGCTGGCACTTCGTGGAGATTTTTCACGTCCATCTTCGTCCAGTCAATGTGCGGTCGAGCGCACGGCTGGCAACCCCAAAAGCGTTGACCCAACTGCCCTGCCGCTTACGCTGTCGCCATGCAACACTCGTCTGGTTTTCTGAAACTCGTGGATGACGCCCGCACGCGCGTCCAGGAAGTCAGTGTCGAGGAAGCTCGCGAGCGCCTGCGTCAGAATCCGCGGGCGGTCCTGCTCGACGTGCGCGAAGACAGCGAATGGCAGGCCGGCCATGCCCAGGAAGCGCAACACCTCGGCAAAGGCATTCTCGAACGCGACCTCGAACGGCGCTTCCCGGACCCGGACACCGAAATCATTATGTACTGCGGCGGCGGCTACCGCAGCGCGCTGACCTGCGATGCCGCGCAGAAAATGGGTTATCGGCGCGTTGTTTCGTTAATTGGCGGGTACAAAGGCTTGGTGGCCGCCGGTTGGTCGATGGTCAGGTGAGGGCCCGACCAAAAGCGGCGGAGGGCTTGCCGGTGATATTATCCCACCGCCAAAGGTGAGCCTGCAGAACAAATGGTTCCGCGCACCGACGCGCGTTCACTCGTACCGCCTGCCCAGGCGGGCGAAGGCGTGTAAACGCCCGATGGACGGACGCTGATTTTCACGCGCCCGCCGCTCCGAGGCAGTCGCACCCCACAGTACGCAGGACCCACCGCAACGTTCACAGCCACTTGCCCGGGACCGATTCCGCCTGGTAAGCGTCCAGGTAGGTCAAGGCGGCGGCCGGATCGGAGGCCACGTGGTAGAGGCGCGCACTCTCCGGGCGGGCGAACCGCTGGGCAAAGAGCTGTTCGAACAGCGCCAGCAGCGGGCGGAAAAACTCCGCACTGTTCAGGAGCACCACCGGTTTGGTGTGACGGCGGAGTTGCTTGAGCGTGATGACCTCCAGGGTTTCCTCGAGCGTGCCGAAACCGCCCGGCAACGCCACAAAACCGCCCGCTCGCTCCTCCATGATCGCCTTCCGGTCGCGCAAGCCATCGGTCACCACGATTTCATCGGCGGTGTCGTAAAGCAGTTCCTTCGTTTTCAAATAGTGGGGAATCACCGCCACCACGCGTCCGCCGTGCGCATGGACCGCCCGCGCCACGGCGCCCATCAAACCCACCTTGCCGCCGCCATAGACCAGCGTCAGGCGGCGTTCACCGAGCCGGCGACCCAACTCGGTCGCTGCCGCGAAAAACTCGGGTGCGACCGCGTTGCTCGAGGCGGCGAAGACACACAGGGCCTGACTGGGCGAGCAACGCCCGAATGCGGTGACCGTCCCAGTAGCTTCCGAAACCATGCCCGAACTGTGACGGACTCCCAACTGCCTGGAAAGGTCGATCACAATCCAAGCTGCGTCCCCCGTTGTCGCTGCAATCGAGTTCGTCCAGCGGGTGACCAAAATCCGGCGCCGGCGAAGCGCACTGCGGACTGAACGGTTCTTTAGGGGGCGGTCAAGCCGCCCGCAGGCGGCGCCAAGCACCGAATCCCAGCAAACCCAGACCGCCCGCGACCGTCGCCGCGGTGCCTGGCTCCGGCACGGCTTGGAAGCCCACGCCGTCGAGGTAAAGCGTTTGCGGGTTCATCGCGCCGTCGCCGTCGATCTGCGTGGCCACCGCCAGCTTGGGCGGCGTGGCCTCGGCCACCGGGGCGTAGGTCTGGCCGAGCGCGAACGCGGAGCCGCCCACCGCCAATTGCTGGTAGTGGACCTGGTTGCCCACGATGTCGCCCGTGAGCGCCAGCGAATACCAGGTGTCCGCGTTGAGCGACTGGTCGTAGTTGAAGGCGAGCCAATGCACACCGTCCCACAGCCGCCAGGTGTGGGTGGGCTGCCTTGGTTCGCCGTGCCATCGCCGATGTTCTCCCACTGGACCGCCCACTCGAAGCGCTGGGTGCCAGTCCATTTGTTCATCGTGAACTCCAGTGCTTGGACTGGATTCGCTGAAGCGGCAAAGCGGAACTGCAAGTTCAAGGCGAAGCTTGTCGCGTTCGCGTAAGGGAGGTTTACGTAGCCGTGCATGCCGGTGTAAGGCGTCGGCGGCGGGCCGGTGCGCCGGGATAAGGATCGAGCGAAAGGCGGAGCGCGGTACCGTCCACGCTGGGCGCGGCCACGTTGCCGATGCTGGCGTATGCGACGTGGCTGGGCGGATCGATATAGACGCCCCATTGCGAGGCGTTGTCGTCCAGATTCGAGTAGGTGACCGGCAATTGAGCGAAAGCAGCTTCGGCTGCCAGGAGACTCAAAAGTACACTGAGACGGGCGGGACGACTGTCGTTTGGCTTCATAGGATTACATACAACCAACGCGGGTGAATGCTTTCAACAAAAACGGCGATCACCTCCGGCGAGGAGGCGGCCAAGCCGCGTTCCGGCTGTAATGGCCGCACAACCTCAAGGGTGACCCGCCCCATCGCCGCGCCCCGCGCTTCGAGGACACACCACGGAAGGATGGCGTCCCATACAGGCGACCAGCGATTGCTTGCGTTAACGGTCGATCTTGGAGCCAGCGAGCCGCCGATAGGCCACGAAGCCGAGCAGACCCAAGCCGACTATCAGGGCCGCTGCACCTGGCTCGGGGACGGCCATGCCGGCTCCGCCGTTGTAGAGCTGGCCGATTTCGGCATCGCTCAAGGCGCGAGACCGGATCGCGACCTCGTCAAGTCGCCCGTCAAGATTATAGCCGGGAAAGCTGGACCCCCAATAGCCCACCTCAAGACCATGTGTCGTAGGACTCAATGAAGAACTGCCTAAGGTTGCCTGAGGCGGCGAGAGAATTGTCGAAGAATAGACTTAAGCTTCCGCCGGATCTCCGAACGACCACGTCATGCCACTGATTAAGAGTGTTTGCCACACTGGCGTTGAGGAGCACTCCTCCGTTTGCGTAAAACTGGGGAAAGCTTCCGTAATGTCTGTCGTGGGTATCAGCCATAGTAGGGAATCTCCAGCTTGCCGGCCACGAAGTAGCGCATGGCCGTCTGATACGCGGTGGAGCG
>JAKANS010000162.1 GCA_021823625.1 bacterium
CACGCGTAACGGACTCGCCCCGCCCCCGCCCAGAGGCGCGCCGGTGACGTCCCAAAATCCGTCAGGAAAAACTCTTGCGAAAATCCGGAATCTTTCTAAAAGCACCCACAGATTGTGCTATAGACCCACCTTTCCAACCCTTGGCAGAGTTCAGCAACACCGACGTGCAGCGCCGCCGCGAGTCGCAGCACGGTTTTAATGCCAGGGTTGCGGACGCCGCGCTCAATGCCGCTCACGTAAGTCCGGTCGAGGTCAGCCTTTTCAGCGAGTTTGTCCTGGGAAAGGCCTCGTTGGGTCCGGAGGCGAGCGACATTCCGCCCGAAAGCCGCAAGATCCCCGTCACGGTTTGGCATGGGGCGCATCATGCGCCCAATCCTGCACGGCAGTCTGTGGACTATCGGCTACAATGTGTTTTTCCGGAGAAGGAGCGCCGGGCGCAGGCACTCGCGAAGGCGGACCCTCACCCGGCCTGCGCCCATCCTCTCCCATCGGATGGGCGAGGGGATGAACCCGCCGATGCCGCAAAGAAGGTTACTGAAACGGAGTTGGCCGGCAGGATTCGCCGGATGCTCAGGATGCGGTTTGCCCGGTGAATCCAGTTGGTCCGATCCAGTCCGGCAGGGCGGCGGGTCTTCGCGAAGGGCGTCCGTAGTCGCCGACGCGGGTCGGCGCAGCTTTCCCGGCCTGAAGCCAGCGTCCGCGGCCCGACGCCCACGACTGCGCGGGCCGTGTCGCCTTCAACTTGTCAGGGCGGCGCGCGTCCTTACACTGCGCGGCCCATGCTCGATTTGAGGACGCTGAATCCGCAGCAATGCGAGGCCGTGAAGACCCTTCACGGGCCGGTGTTGATCCTGGCCGGCGCGGGCACCGGCAAGACCCGCGTCATCACCTTCCGCATCGCCCACCTGATCGAGCAGGGCGTGCCGCCGGGCAACGTGCTGGGCGTCACCTTCACGAACAAGGCCGCACGCGAAATGCAGGAACGGGTCCGGCAGCTCCTGCCCCGGCCGGCGCGCAAGACCGAGGACGCGAAGCCGGAGCGGCCGACGCTGTGCACCTTTCACTCGCTGTGCGTCCGCATCCTGCGCCAGCACATCGAGCGGCTCGGCTACAAGCGCAACTTCGTCATTTACGACGAGTCGGAACAGCTCTCGGCGGTGCGCAAGATTCTCAGCCATGTCTCGGCGAAGGGCGAAAAGGCCGACCCGCAGGCGATCCTGAGCCTGTTGAGCCGGTTCCGGAACAGCGGCGAACGCGCGGTGGCCTTTGCCGATCCCAGCGTGCGCGCGATGGCGGAGCACGTTGCGTCGCGGTACGAATCCGCCTTGCGCGCGTGCAATGCGGTCGATTTCGACGACCTGATCCTGCTGACGCTCCGGCTCTTTCGGGAACACCCGGACGCGCTCGAAACCTGCCGGGCGAAGTACCGCTACGTGATGGTGGATGAGTATCAGGACACGAACGCAGCGCAGTTCGAGCTCGTCCACGCGCTGACCCGCGAGCACCGGAACCTGTGCGTGGTGGGCGACGACGACCAAAGCATCTACGGCTGGCGCGGGGCGGAGATCGCGAACCTGCTCGACATGGAAAAGCACTACCCGGAGGTGAAGGTCATCAAGCTCGAACAAAACTACCGCTCCACGACCACGATTCTCAACGCGGCGAACGCGGTCATCAAAAACAACACCCGCCGCCGCGGCAAACAACTCTGGTCGCAGAAAGGCGCCGGCCCCAAGATCACGCTGTTCACTTTTCAGGACGAGGAGGAGGAGGCGCGGACGGTGGTCGAGGAAATCGAGACCGCGCGGTTGACGCGGCGGGCGCCGTGGTCGGACTACGCGGTGTTGTTTCGCACGAACGGCCAGTCGCGTCCGCTCGAAACCGAGCTGCGCAAAAAAGGCGTGCGTTACCATCTGGTGGGCGGACAGAGCTTCTTCGACCGGCGCGAGGTCCGCGATTTCCTCGCCTACCTCAAGGTGATGCTCAACCCGCACGACGACATCAGCCTGCTGCGCATCGCGAACGTGCCCGCGCGCGGCCTGAGCGACGTGACGATGCAGCGCCTGCTCGCGGCCAGCCAGGAGCGCAAGTGCTCGGTGTTCGCCGCGATGAAAAACCCGGTGGTGCAGGCGTCCTTCCTGGCGCGGACGCGCGGCAGCATCGAGGCCTTCGTCGCCTGGCTGGAGCACTCGGCGCGAAAGCTCCACCAGGAATCGGCCGGGCAGGTGAACCCGCTGGCTTCGTGGGCCGACGGTTTCCTGGGCCAGACCGGCTATTTCGAGGAACTGCGGCGCAGCGAAAAGACGCCGGAAGCAGGCGAGAACCGGCTGCGCAACTTGAAGGAGCTGGTGGCTTCGCTCGACCGCGACGCGGGTCCGGGCGGCACGCCGGCGGAGCGGCTCGATCGGTTCCTCGAGGAAGTCACGCTCGACAGCGACCGCGAGGCGGAGGACGAGCCGAAGGGCGACGCGGTGACGCTGATCACGATGCACAGTTGCAAGGGCCTGGAGTACCCGCACGTCTTCATCGTCGGCCTCGAGGAAGGCCTGTTGCCGCACGCGCGGTCGAAGTCCGAGGGCACGTTGGACGAGGAGCGGCGGCTCTTTTACGTGGCAATCACGCGGGCGCAGCTTTCGCTGAAGTTAAGCCACTGCGCGGCGCGGCGGAAGTACGGCCAGCTCGCGCCCTGCCACCCGTCATCGTTTCTGAAGGAACTGCCGGAGGAACTGGTCGAACGCGCCGACGACCGGCCGAGCGAGCCGGTGTCGGTCGAGGCGGGCAAGGACTGGTTCGCCGCGATGCGGGCGAAACTGGGCACCCCGGCCGCTCCCGGCCCGCAACCTTCGACCGGCCCGGCCAAGGTCGGGTGAAGATTCGCGCGGAGCGGGCCACGGTTTGCGCCGTCTGACGACGGCGGCTACGGCGGGCGTAGTCGCGGACGTTCAGTCCGCGCTGACTGGCCTGCAGGAAGGGCGGCAGTTCGCCAGACGTGGGACCGGGAGTTTGCGCCGTCTGACGACGGCGGCTACAGCGGGCGTAGCCGCGGACGTTCAGTCCGCGCTGACTGGTGTCGACACCGGTGTGCTCATTGCGCCAGATTTTCCGGCCCGTTAATCTTCTGACGTGAGCGAAATCCACCCCAACCTTGGAACGCCGCCCATGAGCTGTCCTCCGGCCTCGCCCCGCTCGTCGTTCTCGCATTATCTGCCCAGGCTGAGACGCGAGTTCTACCAGGGCGACGCCGTGATCTTCTGGACATTGCCGGTGGCCGGTCGTGTCCGCGGCTGGCTGGACGCCCGGTTTCACGCGGCGTTTCGCGAAATGATGCTCCACGCCGCCGCCCGCGAAGGGTTGCTCTGCCCCGCCTACTGCTTAATGCCCGACCACCTGCATCTGGTCTGGATGGGCCTGCGGGCGCAGACTGACCAGCGGAACGGTATGAAATTCCTGCGTGCCCAGCTTGGCCGCTTCCTCGAACCCGCGCGATTCCAGCATCAGGCGCACGATCATGTGCTCACCACCGCGGAGCGGCGGCGGCACGCCTTCAGCCTGGCTTGCGCGGATTACGTGCTCCTCAACCCGTTGCGGGCCGGCTTGGTGAAGGCGCCCGCGGAGTGGCCGTTCACGGGGACGGTGGTTCCCGGGTATCCGCTGTCGAATCCGTTCGAGGCCGGCTACTGGCGATGGCTCTGGGAACGGTACAACGAGCTGCGCGAGCCTGGGACAGAACAGCGCCAGCTTCCGCCCCGCGAGATGGAATGAGGGGATGCCGCGGACGTGAGTCCGCGCTGACTGGTTTGTAGGCAGGGGGCGCATCTCACTTTCTTGCAACTCCGGTGGGAATTCCGAGGAAAACCGGAGATTTGCCTTGGGATCTCTGGGTGAAATCATGTGAATTCCCTCGGAAAACGGAGGGGGGTGCAAGAAACTGAGATGCGCCCTAGGCAGGCCGGCAGTCCGCCAGACGTGGAACCGGGAGTTAGCGCCGTCTGACGACGGCGGCTACGGCGGGCGTAGCCGCGGACTTCAGTCCGCACTCACGCCTTGCCGTAGGTCGAGTCGGCCGGCGACGTGCCGCTCAATCTCACGACGCCGCGGCCGGGGTTGGCGGCGAGGTGTTCGCAAATCTTGAACACGGTCTCCGGATCGGCGTCTTGGCCGAGGTCGGCTGCGATTTGTTCCGCCGTGGGCGGCGCCGACCGTCGCGCGGCGGCGTGGCCTTTCAGGTAATCCACCACGCGCTTCTGCAATTCGAGCACCTGGCCGGCCGCCTTTTTGCCCGCTTCGACGCCCGGTTGGTCATAGGCGTTGATGTTCACCAGGCCGGCGTACAAACCGACCGCGCGCTCGAAAAGCGCAATGAGCGCACCGACCCGCGCCGGCGTGACCACGTCGAGGATGATCGTGATGGATTGCCGGCCGCTTTCCGAAAGCGCCCGCCGCGTGCCCTGGTAAAAGCCGGAGAGGTAGTCGCCGCTGGTGACGCCTTCGCTCACCGGCACGTGCGCCTGGCCATCCGCGCGGTCGCGGAGCACTTCGATGAAGACGACGAAGAAGTTCGCCACGCCGTCCCGGAGTTGTTGCACGTAGGCGTGCTGATCGGTGGAACCTTTGTTGCCATAGACCGTGATGCCCTGATTTACCAAATCGCCGGCGCGGTTCGCTTCCTTGCCCAGCGACTCCATGACGAGCTGCTGAAGATAGCGCGAGAACAACTCCAGCCGGTCCTTGTAAGGCAACACCACCATGTCCTTCGCGCCGCGGCCTTCGGTGAGGAACAGCCACATCAGCGCGAGCTGGGCAGCCGGGTTCCGGGCGGCGTCGGGCACGCGGGTGAGTTCATCGCAGGCGCGTGCGCCGGCCAGCAGGCCGTCGATGTCCAGGCCCTGCAAGGCTGCGGGCAACAGGCCGACCGCCGAGGTTTCGCTGGTCCGGCCGCCGACCCAATCCCACATCGGAAACACGTCGCGCCAGCGTTTCGCCGGGTCCGTCGCGATGCCGTGGAGTTTGCTGCCGGCCATTGTGATCGCGACGGCGTGCGCTGGGAACTTCAGACCAGCGCGCTCGTAAGCGTGGGTGACTTCGATCATGCCATTGGCTGTCTCCGGTGTGCCGCCGGATTTGGAGATCACCACGCACAGCGTTCGGCCCAACGCGGTTTTCAGCGTCTGGTCCGGCGCGGCGGCGGCGAGTTCCGCGAACACCTTGTCCATGCCGTCCGGATCGGTGTTGTCGAAGAACCACGGCTTGAGCCGGTCGCGCGACGGGTGGCCCAGCGCGCGGGCGACGAATTGCGGTCCGAGCGCCGAGCCGCCGATGCCGATGACGAGCAGGTTCTGGAACGCGCCGTCCTGGCCGGCGATTTCACCGGCATGGACCTTCGCCGCGAACGCCTTCAGCCGCGCGAGCGTGTCAGGAATTTCTTTGGCGAACGCGCGCAGTTCTTCGTCGGGGTGGTCCGCCAGCAACTCCGGCCGGCGCAGCCAATAGTGGCCCACGCACCGGCCTTCGGAGGTGTTGACCTTCTTGCCCGCCTCGATCTCCGCCATCTCGGCGAAGGCGCGCTGCATGGACTTTTCCGTCTTCTTGAAAAACAAATCCGGGAAGTTCACCCGGCTCACATCGAGCGCGAGGCCGACGCCTGGGTAAACCGCGTAGTGCTTCTGAAATCGCTGCCAGAGAGTGGCTGGTGTTCCGTTCATGGGCGGCAGGATAACGTGGGTCCACCGCCACGCGAAACTGGGAAATGCACCGGACCGCGGCCGGTTCCCGGCCGCAGCAATGCAAAGACAACCAAGCTGCCGTTTGTTCAGGTGTAACTCCGTCCCGAGCCCTCACGCTCCGGCGAACGCCAACCCGCAATCCACGCTCGCGCCGTAGCCCCACCGCGGTGCTGCGACCGGGGAGCGATCGCGCTCCAATGGCATCGTTAGTCATGCCGGCGGTTGAGGTCGCGCTTGACGCCGGGCGACATCCCGCTATGCCATCGCGGACGCATTTCATCATGAAAGCACCTGCCCATCTCTCGCGAAGACAATTCCTGCGCCGCAGCGGCGCGGTCGCCGGCGCCGCTCTGGCCGCGCCGCTATTCATTCCCGTTTCGGCGCTGGGCCGCGGCGCTCTCATCGCGCCCAGCGAACGCGTCGCGATGGGCTTCATCGGCGTGGGGGGGCAGGGGAGCGGTCACCTGCTGGGCGGCGCGTGGACCTACCTCGCTGGCGGCTACACCGCCCGCAAAGATGTGCAGGTCCTTGCCGTGTGCGATACCTGGCGCCCGCGGCGTGAGCAGGCGAAGCTACGCGTCAACCAGCATTACACCGAAACCTACGGCGCCGGGAAATACCAGCCTTGCGAGGCGTACGTCGATTTCCGCGACGTGCTGGCGCGGCCGGACATCGACGCCGTGCTGATCGCCACCCCGGCGCATTGGCACGCGACGATGGCCGTCATGGCGGTCGAGGCGGGCAAGGACGTTTATTGCGAGAAACCCAGCGCTGTCACCGTGCGCGAAAGCCAGGCGATGCTGGACGCGGTGCGCCGTTACGGGCGCGTTTACCAGGCGGGCACACAGCAACGCAGCGAGTACGAAGGCCGGTTCCGCATCGCTTGCGAGCTGGTCCGCAACGGTCGCATCGGCAAACTGAAATCCATTTACGCCTACCGCGAAGGCGGCGCGATCGCCTGGCCGACGCACTTTGGTCCGGCCCAGCCCATTCCGCCCGACCTCGACTGGGATCTTTACCTCGGTCCCGCCCCGGCGCTGCCTTACGACGGCAACACCGGCGCGCACCGCTTCGACATCGGCGAACTCAACTGGGGCCAGCACCATTACGACATCGTCCAGTGGGGCGCGGGCACCGACGCGACCGGACCGGCGGAACTGTGGATCGAAGAAGGCAAAACCGCCTATCGCTACCCGAACGGCGTCGAGGTCTATGGCCGGCCGCATCCGGACGAAAAGGTGGGCATGGATGGCGGCGTCAGTTTCGTCGGCACCGAAGGCCGGATCACCGTGGACCGCGGCAACCTCGTGTCCACGCCGGCCGACATCGTCCGCGAGCCCATCAAGCCGGACGACCTGCACCTCTACCACGCGGACAGCCACTCCGGGAATTTCCTTGAGTGCGTCCGCACACGGAAGAAGACGATCTGCGACGCGGACATCGCGCAACATTCGGCGACGGCGCTACTGCTCGGTGGCGTGGTCAAACAGCTCCAGCGCCCACTGAAGTGGAATCCGGAGCGCATGGAATTTATCGGCGACGACGAGGCCAACCGCTTGTTGTCGCTCTCCCAACGTCCGCCGTGGCGGGTTTAAGCACTGACGAAAATCTCGAATCTACACCTGCCATGAAATTCAGCTTTTCCATGAAACATTCCTTCGGACTGGTCCTTGCATTTGGCCTGGCCGTGCTGGCCGGACCGGTGTTCCTCCGTGCCGCCGACGCCAGCGAGGAGGCGCAGTTGATCCAGACGCTGCAGACCAGCAGCAATCCGCAAGTCGTCGGCGCTGCGCTCGACCGCTTGCAGCGCATCGGCACCGCGCGCTCGGTGCCGGCGGTGGCCCGGTGGCTCACCGGCGAGTCGCAACTGGCACAATCGGCGCGGCAAGTGCTGGAAACCATGCCCGCGCCCGAAGCGGGCCGGGCGCTGATCGACGCGTTGTGGAAGGCCAAGGGCTTGGCCAAGGTCGGCATCATCACCTCGCTGGGCGTGCGGCGCGAAGCCAAGGCAATCCCGGCACTGTGGGACTTGTTGCGCGACACTGACGCCGAGGTGGCCCGGGCGGCGGCGACGGCATTGGGCAAGATTGGCGGCGCCGTGGCGCTCCCGGCCTTGCTGGATTCCTTGCCGGCAGCGAAGGAACCGGTCCGCGGCGCGGTTGTGGACGGCTTGCTGGCCTGTGCGAAGCGATTCGTCGAGGAAGGCAACGGCGCCGCCGCGCGACCGGTGTTCGAGATGCTGGCCGGTTCCAAAGAAAAGGACTTTGTCCGCACAGCGGCCTTTCGTGGCTTGATCCTCGCCGCCGGTGCCGATGGCACCGGCCTGGCTCTCGCTGCGATCCAAGGCAATGACGGGCCGGCGCAGGTGGCCGCGCTGCAACTTGCCCGCGAACTACCGGGCGACGACACCACGATGAAACTTGCGGCGTTGCTGCCCAACGTGCCGGTGCCGGTCCAAGCCTCGCTGATTGGGGCGTTGGATCAGCGGGGCGATCCGGCCGCCGCGGGCGCGATCTTACCGTTCGCAGGGAGCACCGAACCGGCGGTGCGCTTCGCGGCGGTCACCGCCTTGGGCAACCTGGCCGGGGCCGAAGCTGCGGGTGCGCTGTTGGAAGCCGCTACCTCGCGCGAGGCCGTGATCCAGAAGGCCGGGCGCGAAGCTCTTTTGGTTCTTCGTCGCGGCGACGTGACGCAGGCTTTGCTCGCCCAACTGGCCTCGGCGAAACCCGCCATTCAGGCCGAGGCGGTCCGCGCCTTGGGCGGCCGGGCCGACGCCGCGGCCGTGCCCAGACTGCTCGAACTCGCCGGCTCCGGTGACGACGCGAGCCAGCGGGCGTGCCTGCGAGCCTTGGCGGTGCTGGCCGATGCCCGGCAGGTCGGCGCGTTGACGCGGCTGGTTTTGGCGGCGAAGAGCGAAGGCGCACGCGCTGAGGCGGCGGACGCCTTGGCTTCGATTAGTCAGCGGTCGGCGGGCCAACTAGACGTCGCGCCGATCGTGGAAGGCGCGCGCGGCTCGGGAAGCGCTGAAGGCCGCGCCGCGTTGCTCCAGGTTTGCAGCGGTCTGGTGGAACCGCGAATCCGCACCGCCATACGCGCTGCGGTCAAAGACGCCAACCCAGTCATGCGCGAAGGCGGCGTGCGCGCGTTGTGCGACAGTCGCGATCCCGAGGTCCTGCCGGATTTGCTGGCGCTGGCGCGCGACGCGGCGGAGGTCAATTTCCGCGCGCTGGCGGTGCGGGGTTACGTTCGCCTTGCCACCGACGAGCAAACCGCGCACGCCACCGGCAAGTCGCCGCTCGCGTTGTTGCAGCAAATCCTGGCCGTGGCGGATCGGCCGGAGGAAAAGCGCGTGGTGCTGGCGGGCTTGGGGACGGTGGTCGATCCCGCGGCTTTGGACATCGTCAGCCCTTTGCTGGACCAACCCGTGGTGCAAGCCGAGGCCGCACTGGCCGCAACGCAAATCGCCAAGGCCGTCTCCGGCGCCAACCGCGACCTAGCCGAGACAACCTTGAAAAGAGTGTTGGCCGTGACGACCGACGCCGGTCAGAAGGCGGCGGTCGAGGCGGCATTGAAGCAGATCGAGGCACTGGCGGATTATGTGACCGCCTGGCAGGTGGCTGGTCCGTACCGCGAAAACGGCAAGGACTACGCCGCCCTGTTCGACATCGCATTCGCGCCGGAGACCGCGCCGGCGAGCGCCAACTGGCGGTTGATGCCGGTGGGCACCGATCCGGCCCGGCCGTGGCTGCTGGACTTGCTGAAACTCTACGGCGGCGAGCAATGCGTCGCGTACTTGCGGACCGGCGTTTATTCCGAAACGGAACAGCCGGCGGTGCTCGAACTGGGCAGCGACGACGGCGTGAAGGTCTGGCTGAACGGCCAGCAGGTTTATGCCAACAACATCGCCCGGCCGCTGACGCCCGGCTCTGACAAGGCCAGGGTTACGTTGCGCCCAGGCTGGAACTCGATCTTGCTCAAGCTCACGCAGAACAATCTGGGCTGGGAGTGCTGCGCCCGGTTCGTGAGGCCGGACGGCTCGCGGCTGACCGGCTTGCGCGCTGACGCCAGCCGGGGCGGACTGTAAGCCGCGGTCGATCAGGCCTGGTTTCGGGTTAGTTTCTGCCGGGTTTGCATCGGTTGGCGCGCAGTTTCTGCGTGCATGGGCGTTACGATTGTGTGACAACCGGCGGATGTTCTCGCTGACACAGCTTTTCGGAAAAGGAGATCGGTTCATCGCGCTCCTGGAGTCCAGCGCGGAGGAGGCGCACGCCAGCGTCCGGTTGCTCGGGGATTTGCTCAGGTCGCCCCAGAAGAGCCTGGAGGATTTCGTCATCACGCGACGGAAGGAGAAGAAAATCGCCGAGACGATCAGCGAGGAGTTGGTGAACACGTTCGTCACCGGGCTGGAGCGCGAGGACATCGAGGCGCTGTCGCGGGCGCTCTACAAGATCCCGAAGGCGGTGGAGAAGTTCGCCGAGCGGTTCCACATCGCGTCCGAGCGGTTGCGCAACATCGACTTCGCGCCCCAGGCCGACTTGCTGGCCCGGGCCACCGAGGTGGTGGTGGCGATGGTGAAGCAACTGCGTTGCCTGCAGGATTTGCAGAAGTCCAAGGAACTGAATGACCGCCTGCAGTACATTGAGGGGGAGGCGGACAAGTTGATGGTGAGTCTGCTGAGCGATCTCTACAGCGGCAAACGCGACCCGCTCCTGGCGGTCATCGTCAAGGACCTTTACGAGTTGATGGAGAAAATCATCGACCGCTGCCGCGATGCCGGGAACGTCGTGACGTTGATCATTTTGAAAAACTCCTAACCGAACTCCGCGGATGACACTGATCCTCGCCGTCATCGCCATCGCGTTGGTGTTCGAGTTCATCAACGGCTTCCATGACACCGCCAATTCCATCGCCACCGTCGTCGCCACCAAGGTGCTGGCGCCGCGGCAGGCCATCGTGCTCGCCGCGATCACGAACCTGGGGGGAGCGCTTTGGGGCACTGCGGTCGCCCAGACCATCGCCTCAGGACTGGTGGACGCGCAGGTGGTGACCACCCAGGTGCTGCTGTGCGCGCTCTGGGGCGCAGTGGTCTGGAACCTGATCACCTGGTGGTTCGGGATGCCTTCCAGTTCCTCGCACGCCTTGGTAGGAGGCTTGTGCGGCGGTTGCCTGGCGGCGGCGCACAACGATTGGAGCGTGATCATCTGGTCCAAACCCAGCCCGCAGCATTGGTGGCTGGGCGGTGGCGTGCTTTGGAAGGTCGTGATGCCGATGATCACGTCGCCGATCGCGGGCCTCATCATCGGCTTTCTCGTGATGGGGATGCTCTACTTCCTGCTCCGCAACTGGCGCCCGCGCGCGGTCAACGCCTTGTTCGGCAAGGCCCAGTTGTTCAGCGCCGCCTCGATGGGATTCATGCACGGCACCAACGATGCCCAGAAGACGATGGGCATCATCGCGCTGGCCTTGCTCGCGGCCACCCAGGTGGGAACCTTCGATCGCCTCCCGTCGTGGCTGTCGTTCCTGCACACGCCGGCGCCGGTGGCTGGCAAACCGCTGGAGATCGCTGTCTGGATCAAGGTGCTCTGCGCCTTGACCATGGCTTCGGGCACGGCGGTGGGCGGTTGGCGGATCATCAAGACGCTCGGTCACAAAATGGTGAAGCTCTATCCGGTGAACGGTTTCGCGGCGGAAACCGCGTCGGCCATCGTCATCGGCGTCGCGACCCGGCTCGGTATCCCCGTCTCCACCACGCACAATATCTCCGCCGCCATCATGGGCGTCGGCGCGGCCAAACGCTTCAATGCCATCCGCTGGTCGGTGGTCGAGCGGATGGTGTGGGCGTGGATTCTGACCATCCCGGTCAGCGGCGCGCTGGCCTACGTGTTCGTCGAATTGATGCGCCTGATGGGGTGGATCAAGTGATCCGCCTCAGCGCCCGGCGAGGATCAGGTCCAGCCGCCGGCTGTGTTCGGCCAGCGAAAGGTCGCCGCCTTCGATCGTCGCCCAGCCGTTGTAACCGATGCGATCCAGCGCCGTGCGTACCACCGGCCAGCGGATGCTGCCGTCGCGGATGTTCACGAACTCGCCGCCGCCGTTGGGGTCCGACGGGTTCAGCTTGAAATCCTTGATGTGACACTTGGCGACCAGCGGGCCGAGTTCGAGGATCCATTCCTCGGGTGCCATGTATTTCACGTGGTTGCCGATGTCGAAATACGCCTTCACCCACGGACTCTGGAAAGAGGCGACGAAGTGGCGGAAAATCGCCGGCCGGACCCAGAGGTTGTTCCAGACGTTTTCCAGCGCGATGACCACGCCGCATTTCTCGGCGATGGGGATCAGCCGTTTCACCTGCTCGCGCGAGGTGTCGATGGCATGGTTGTGCGCGGCGAGGTAGTCGGCGTACGGCGCGTTGTCCCCCACCACGACGCGGCGCAGGTGGCCGGTGGCTTCGTCGAAGTCGATCTCGAATTCCCACGGCAGCGGCATCTTCATCCCCCCCATCCGGCACGGTACGAGCAACACGGCGTCCGCGCCGAAGATCTGCCCGGCGCGCAAGGCGTCCTCGGTGATCTTGAACGTGCTCTCGACCTTGCTGGCGTCGCGGCTGTTGAACTCGGCCCAGCCGCGGATGACCGAATGGATGCGCATCCCCGTCTTGTCCGCGGCGGCGCGGCATTTCTCGGCCTTTTCCGGTGAAAGCACACCGGCCTCCACCCCGTCAAAGCCGGCGTCTTTGAGCCGCTTGAAATCGTCTTCGGTCGGCTCGTTGATGATGAGCGCCTTCTTGATCTGGGACTTGAATGGCTGTTCGGCGGCGCGGGTGACGGGTGCGCCCGCACCCAGGCCGAGGCCCAACGCCGCGACGGCCGTGGTGGAGGTGCCCAGGAAACCTCGACGGGAAATGGAGTGGTTCATGCGCGCAGTGTAACCGCGGGTGCGCCGGGCGGCGATGGGAAAAACGACTGCGCTCCGAATGCCGGCCCCAAGTCCGCCGCCAGTCGGGCATTTGCGATTGCCCCGGCCTGACGGCAGAGTGCCCCAGAACGCAACGGCGCAACTTGCGATGGCCAACGCGCCAGTCATCCTCTTCGACGGCGAATGCAACCTGTGCGACCGGACGGTTCGGTTCATTGTCCGCCGCGATCCGGCCGGGCGCTGCCGGTTTGCCTCCCTGCAATCGGAGGCGGCGCGCCGTTTGCTGGATCCGCTGGGGCGGGATTCGCAGGCCTTTGACAGCGTGGTGCTGTTGGTTGATGGCGGTGTTTACACGAAGAGCGAGGCGGCGCTGCGGATCGTCAACTTCCTGACCTGGCCCTGGCGATTGCTGGGGATTCTCCGGATCATTCCCCATCCGCTCCGCGACGCGGTCTATGACTTCGTGGCGTGCAACCGGCACCGCTGGTTCGGACGTAATCCACAGTGCGAACTCCCGACGGCCGAGATTCGCGATCGGTTTCTGAACTGAACGGGAACTCAGAACCAGCGTGGGGAAAGCGCGCCCGTCGTGCTTGCGCTTTCGCGTGCGACGCGGGGGCGAACAGCAATGCCGCTCCTGAAGTCGCGATCCGGGATCGAAGTGGGTTTGGTAACTCAGCAACGCCCCCGCCGGAGCCGATAGACAGCTTGCCGATGGCCTATAGGCTGTGGTAGAAAAACGTTGGTGGTGAAGATCAGGCGCCCAGTTCGGACCGGTACTTCAATATACGAACGGCTGGTCGTATAATCACTGTCAGGTCGCTATGCATTCATTCCGCCTTAGCGCGCTCATACGGCACCGGGCCGTTCTGGTTGTTGGTGCTATCTTTCTGCTCAGCGTTGCTGTGTTCTTCAGGAGCTGCACCACAAAGGTGTCCACCCAACGCGATCCGCCTTACGAGCTACGCTTTCTCGGCATTACCTACGGCACGAACCACACCGTCTATGTCGGTGATCCATCTCTGGCCAGGATCAACGCGTTCCTGATGCGGCGGTTGCATGTTCGCCCGATTGGTCGCAGATCTTACTGATCAGTCCTTAGCATAGGCTACACTTGGGGCGCCAAAAAAGGAGCGCACCAGCTTGGCATTGGCCTTGATGGCTGATCGATCGCCCGCGACCCGTTCCTTGAGCGACTCGTTCTGCTTGAG
>JAKANS010000311.1 GCA_021823625.1 bacterium
GGCCGGTGGCCTCACGCTGGAAAATGCGGCCCTCAAGGTCACGGTTGACCCGCAGACCGGCTGCATCACCAGCCTCTACGACAAGAAAACGCAGTTCGAGTCGCTTGCCGCCGGCGCCTGCGGCAACCAGTTGCAGACCTTCCACGACCTGCCCAAGGAATACGACGCGTGGAACATCGACTACGGCACGCTCGATCACGCTGTCCCGATCGAGAAGGCCGATTCGGTTGAGCTGGTGCAGAAGGGCCCGCTCCGCGCGGCGATTCGTGTGACGCACACCTGGCAGAGCTCCAGGTTCGCGCAGGAGATTACCCTGGACGACGGCGCGGACCAGGTCAACGTGGTCAGCGACATCGACTGGCACGAGACGCATGTCCTGCTCAAGGCTGCATTCCCGCTGGCCGCCACCAGCAACAAGGCCACCTACGAAATCCCCTACGGCGCCATCCAGCGCCCCACCACGCGCAACAACAGCTGGGAGAAGGCGCAGTTCGAAGTGCCGGCCCTGCGCTGGGCTGACTTGGGCGATGGCCGGCACGGCTTCAGCCTGATCAACAACTCAAAGTACGGCTACGACGACAAGGACAACGTGCTGCGCATCTCGCTGCTGCGTTCGCCCACCTGGCCTGATCCTGAAGCCGACCGCGGCCACCAGCACTTCACCTACGCGCTCTATCCGCATGCCGGTGACTGGCAGCAGGCGCTCACCGTGCGGCACGGCTACGAGTACAACTACACACTCCACGCCCAGCAGGTGGAGGCCCACACCGGCAGCCTGCCCGCCCAGCACTCCTACGCCACGGTCATGCCGGAAAATGTGGTGCTGACTGCGTGCGTCGATTATCCGCAGCAAAAAAATGCATTCGCTTGCCTAAAAGGGCCGCCCTCTACTCGTTAAGTTGCCGGCGAAGCTTATGCTGTTGAAGGATTTGGAGGCGCGGGCCGGGATCGAACCGGCGCATAAAGGTTTTGCAGTTTCCCGGACCACGCCTAAGTCATTGTGAAAACAGGGTACTTCCGCTGGGCGAAGTTCCCAAAAACGGCTTTTTTAGCACCCATTTTTCGCTTATTGGCAGCTTAACGGCAGCTAGAATTCCGGCCTCCCGCTCGGCCCTTTTCGCTAGCGCCGTGTGCTGTATCTCTCCTCCTGCGGCTACCGTCGCTGGATCCGAACTCAAGGCCAGCTGACCAGCGGATCATGAATCCATTCCTGGCTTCTGTCAAAAGAAGCTGTACTGCTGCTCGATTGATTCTATCGCTTGTTCATAATTTCCAGTTTTCTAGGCGGTTCGTGCCACACCATTCGGTCCGGCAATGCTCCAAGTCGGGGCAGCGGAAAGCTGCCAGCGATGCGCATCGTGAGCCTACCTCTAAACTCGGTGCTCTGTCCCAGGCGAGTAGAATTTTCTCAAGTGACAAGCCTGGAGTTGCAGAACCTCGTTCGACGAGGCGAATCCGAACAGCTTGAATTCAAGCAGAGCTCGGCCCAGTTTCCCCGGGCTGGCGAGACCCTTTGCGCCTTCATGAATGGCCGCGGCGGACAAGTGCTGGTTGGGGTTCGGCCGGATGGTTCGGTAATCGGCCAAATAATCGCGGATAAGACTTTTCAGGAACTGGCTCAGGTTCTGCGCCGCTTTGATCCTCCCATTCCAGTTGAGACCGAGCGGATATCGGCGGGAACAGATGGCCTTGAGGTTTTGGTCCTGAGTGTTACGCCAACAACCGACAGCTTGCCGTGTACCTACGATGGGAGGCCATATCAGAGGATTGGGACGACCACATCGGTCATGCCGCAGGAGACGTATCAAAGAATCTTGCTTGAGCGCGCGCATTCGCGGCACCGCTGGGAGAACGAGATTGCCGAAGTAACCATCGACGCATTGGACACCGCGGAAATTCGCCGGACGATTCAAACCGGGATCGCAAGCGGACGGTTGCCGGCCGACACGTCGGCAGACGATCTGACTGACGTTTTAGACCGACTGGGACTGCGGCTTCGCGGAACTCTCGTCAATGCGGCCGTAGTAGTGTTCGGGCGCGATTTCCTGCCTCACTATCCTCAATGCCAATTGAGGCTGGCGAGATTCCGTGGCGTTGATAAGAACGAGTTCCTGGACCAGCGCCAACTTCATGGGCATGCTTTTAATTTGTTGTCCGAGGCCATGCAGTTTCTTGCCCGGCATCTACCAGTGGCTGGTCGGGTCGAAGCCGGATTATTCGAGCGCGTGGACGAGCCTCTTTTTCCTCCCATCGCGTTGCGTGAAGCGCTGGTCAATGCGTTCTGCCACCGGGACTACGCGCAAGCTGGAGGGGCCGTCAGTGTGGCAATTTACGATGACCGCCTTGAGATTTGGAGTTCCGGGGGCCTTCCCTTCGGCATCGAGGTTGAGGATCTGAGGAGGGAGCATCTGTCCCGTCCGCGAAACCCGCTGATCGCGGAGGTCTTCTACCGGCGAGGACTGGTTGAGCGCTGGGGACGCGGCACCCAGAAGATCGTTGAACTATGCCTCCGTGCAGGCCATCCCGAACCTCAGTTCCTGGAAGTCGCCGGGGCGGTAGGCGTTCGGTTCCTCCCTAGCGGCTATGTGGCGCCTCTCCGCGTCGCTCACGATCTCTCCGACCGGCAGCGCCGGATTCTTCAGGCAATCGCCGGGGGAAAAGCGTCCTCGTTTGCCATTATCCGCACACGAATCAATTCGTCTGTGGCTGACCGCACGTTGCGAGACGACCTGCTTCATTTGAAAAGGCTTGGCTTGATCGACTCCCGCGGACACGGTCGGGGTGCTGTGTGGTTCCTCGCAGCAGCGCCAAGGCCCGAGGACGGGGAACCCGAATAAGGCGGAATAAGGCGGTCGAATAAGGCGGAATAAGGCGGTCCGACCGCAACGCCGTGAATGAATCGCTCACAGATTCCAACTGTTGAGTGGCTCGTGCCAAACCATTCGATCGACGAATGGGTGGCCTGCATCCTCGAACCATGGTTCGGCTATCAGAAACGCTGAAATGAGGATCGAAAGCAAGAGGCTCCCGCAAAGGGCCGTCACAACCATCCCGCGCAACGACATTCGGGGCGAATGAATCGGGGTGCCGCAG
>JAKANS010000312.1 GCA_021823625.1 bacterium
ATGGCAAGCTCGACCTTACCCTTGATGAACTCGGAAGAAGGCGGTCAAGAGGCGCAGATTGAAAGAGCGCGGCAAGAAGGCGGAGAGCAAGAAGAGCCGCGTGGCCGCCAACTTCGTCGGCTGGGCGAAGGACCACGCCCTGTTTGATCGGGAACTGGAAAAGATCGTCCGCGCGTTGCGAACGGACCAAGGCGGCAGGGAGAACCCGCTTACGCCATGATTATGAGCATGACCCAACGCAGCGGCATTGCCAAGGACCCGAACCCCGCCGACGACCCCGAATCCGTCGTCCGCCTCATCGCCTAGCGCGGATTGGGGCAGGCAACCGCCGGTCGGCGGCAATTTCATTTGGACCCAGCGGGCCCGCTTCTGCCGCCAGCCATTTACTTCGCCCCTGCCGGCACTGGGAAGCCGCGGTCGCGCATCAGCGCGGCAATGCCGGCGTCCCGGCCGCGAAACGCCCGGTATGCTTCCGTCGGATCCTCGGTGTTGCCTTTGGACAGGACGTTCGCGCGGAATTTCGCGGCCACCGCTTTGTCATAGAATCCGCCTGCCTCGCGGAAGGCTTCCGCGGCGTCGGCCGTCAACGTGTCCGCCCACAGATAGCTGTAATAGCCCGCAGAGTAGCCTTCGTCGGCGAAGATGTGTGCGAATTGCGGTATCCGGTGGCGCATGACGATCTCATGCGGCATGCCGGCCTTGGCCAGTTCTTCGCGCTCGAACGCGGCCGGATCGATCGGTCGGTCGCCGGCGAGGTGCAGTTTCATGTCGATCAATGCGCTCGCCAGGAATTCGGTGGTGGCGAAGCCCTGGTTGAACTTCGCGGCCTGCTTGACCCGCTCGACCAGTGCCGCGGGCATGGGCTGGCCGGTTTGGTAATGCAGCGCGAACCGGCTCAGCACCTCCGGCGTGGGCAGCCAGCGCTCGTTGATTTGCGACGGCAGCTCGACGTAGTCGCGGGGCACGCTGGTGCCGGACAGCGACGGGTAGTTCACGTCCGAGCACAGGCCATGCAGCGCATGACCGAACTCGTGGAAGAGCGTCTTGGCGTCGTCCCACGACACCAGCACCGGCTCGCCGGGCGCGCCTTTGATGAAGTTCGAGTTGTTCGAGACGAGCGTAGTGATGTCGCGGTCGAATTTCTCTTGGTTGCGGTACGCGTTCATCCAGGCGCCGGAGCGTTTGCCGGGCCGCGCGTAAGGATCGAAGTAGAAATACGCGACATGCCGGCCGTCGGTGTTCTTCACCTCCCAGACGCGCACGTCCGGGTGATAGACCGGGACATTCGTAACTTGCGTGAAGGTGAAGCCATAAAGCTGGCCGGCCGCCCAGAACATGCCTTCGCGCAGCTTTTCGAGCTGGAGGTAAGGCTTGAGCTCGTTTTCATCGAGGTCGTACTTCGCCTTGCGGACTTTCTCCGCGTAATAGCGGTAATCCCACGGCTCAATCTTGACTCCAGCGCCTTCCGCGTCGGCGATTTGCTGCATGTCGGCGACCTCTTCGCGGACGCGCGCGACGGCCGGTTTCCAGACCGCCTCGATGAGTTCCATCGCGTGCTCGGGCGTTTTGGCCATCGTGTTTTCGAGCCGCCAATGCGCATGGGTGGGGTAGCCGAGCAGCTTCGCCCGCTCGGCCCGGAGTTGCAGAATTTCGGTGATGAGCGGCTTGTTGTCGCGCGGGCCGGCGTGGTCGCCGCGGTTGATGAAGTTCCGCCAGACCTGCTCACGAAGTTCGCGCCGGGCCGAGTAAGTGAGGAATGGCTCGGCGCTCGACCGCGTGTTGGCTACGACCCACTGGCCTTTCAATCCCCGCCGCTCCGCCTCGGCCGCGGCCGCCGCGCGGAACGAATCCGGCAGGCCGGCTAGGTCGGCGGCGTTGGTGATGACGGTGGCGTAACCTTCCTCGTCGGCGAGCAGATTCTGGCTGAACGTGGTGTAAAGCGTGGCGAGGCGCTGGTTGATCGCGGCCACGCGCGTCTTGCCGGCGGCGTCGAGCTTGGCGCCGGCGCGGACGAAATTGGTGTAGTCGAACCAGACGAGGCGCTGTTGCTCGGGCGTGAGCCTGGCCTTCTCCGGCGATTCATAGACGGCGGCGATGCGCCGGAAGAGCTTTTCGTTCTGGAACACCTCGTCGCGGATCGCGGCCAGCTTCGGTTCGATCTCCTGCTCGACGGCCTGGAACTCCGGCGTGCTCATCGTGGAACTCCACACGTTGTACACCGATTGCACGCGGTCGAAGGCGCGGCCGGCGCGCTCGAGCGCGGCAATGGTGTTCTCGAAGGTCGGGGCGTCCAGGTCATCAACGATGGTCTGGATGTCAGCGCGATAAGCGGCCATTGACGCCGCGAAGGCCGGCTTGAATTGCGCCACCTGCACCTGATCGAACGGCGGCACGCCGCCTTGCGGGCCTTGCCATTCGACGACCAGCGGTTCGGCGGTGGGGGACGAAGTGGGTGCTGCGAGGTTAGACATCATCGTGAGTAAACTTGCGCCGCCAATCACGGCTCGGGTCAAGAGGCTTCGTGGCGAGGCCGTTGCAGAACCTCGCCGGGTCACTGGGTATCGGCTCATAAAGAACTGGCGAAACCAACCCGGCGTGACGGCGGTCCGGCACAAGTGTTGTCGGGTCGATTGCATGGCCACGAAAGGTAAGGAGCGGCGAAGCGGTGTCAAACCGTCCTTGGCCAGGCGGCACGAGGCTGCGAGCCACGTCCTGGTTTCCTGCCGGTGGCTCAAGGGCCGGTCTGCCTCCTCAGGCCGCCCAAAGGCGGCCAAGAACGAATCCAAGGACCGCTCGCACCTCCGCGCGCCACTCAAGACGCGGTGTCTTGCCGGCTTAACCCCAGTTCCAGCGCGCGTTCAGCCCGAAGTTCCACAACGTGACCAGCCCGATCGCGAGCAGATTGGCCAGATACAAGTCGAGTCCCAGCCCGGTGTGGAACAGGTGCAGCCCCAGCATCGCCAGCCCAATCCCCGCCCCGCAGATGGCGTGAAACCGCCAGAGCCGATGCACGGCACCGCGACGAATCTCGACGTTTCCACCCGCACCCCGAAACGTCCACACCTCATTCCA
>JAKANS010000163.1 GCA_021823625.1 bacterium
CCACTATGCCGATGCGCGCGCGCAGGCCGTTCGTTTCTCCCAGGCCGAAGCGGGTGACGGGGCAGAAGTCCACGTTCAAGAGCGGCGCGAGGTTGGGGTCGTCGCCGTTGGCCAGTACCAGGCCGTTGCGGGGCACCAGGCGGATGAAATGCGAAAAGGATTTTTGGATGGCAGCGAGGTTGTCGAAGATGTCCGCGTGGTCGAACTCGAGGTTGTTGAGCAGGGCGACCTCGGGTTGGTAATGCACGAACTTGCTGCGCTTGTCGAAAAAGGCGGTGTCGTACTCGTCGCCTTCGATGACGAACCACTCGCTGTCGGTGAACCGCGCGCCGACGCCGAAATCGTTGGGCACGCCGCCGATCAGAAAACTGGGCTGGCGGCCCGCGCACTCGAACACCCAGGCCAGCAGCGACGCGGTGGTGGTCTTGCCGTGGGTGCCGGCGACCACCAGCGAGCGCCGGTCGCGCAGGAAAAACTCGCGCAGCAGTTCGGGCAGTGAACAGTAGCGGAGGCGCCGTTCGAGCACGGCCTCGGCCTCGGGATTGCCGCGCGAAATGGCGTTGCCGATCACGATCAAGTCCGGCGTCGGCTCCAGGTTTTCGGCGCGGTAAGCGGGTTGCGGCGCGATGCCGGCGGCGCGCAGAATCCCCGCCGCGGGCTCGTAAATGCCTTGATCCGATCCGGCCACCGTAAAGCCCCGGGCCTTCAACGCCGCCGCGGCTGAGGCCATGGCAATCCCACCAATACCCACGAAGTAAACGGACCGGATGTCGGAAACCATGCGCGCGATGATGGGGGTGCGTCGCCTGCCGTGAAGCCGGAAATGCACTGGACGTTTCGCAGGTTTGCCGGAGAGGCTGACACGTTTCGCCGGAGCTGCCCCGAAGCCGCGCCGCGGCTGAGATGCCGCATTCGTTGTGTGCAACTGTGCGCTTGACCTCCGTTCCGTGGCCCGCTAAGCCTACCGCTGCAACATGACGGTGATTGTTCGACAAGCCCTGCTGGTAGTAGTCGTCGTAGGCCACGGCGTCGCCGCTGGGCTTTGTTGCGCGTAAGCGAAGATTTGAACAAAGAACCCACGGCTGGTCGCCAGTCGTGGGTTTTTTGTTACCCCGGCGGCCGGCCCGAACCGCAAGAGCACACATGAGCAACACGACGAAAGCGAACCCCCGCACAACGCCGCTGGCGACCCCCGCCGCGGGCGAAACCGGTCCCGCCCTGATGGGCAGCGATATCCTGGTGAAATGCCTCGAACGCGAAGGCGTCGAAGCGATTTTTGCGTACCCCGGCGGCGCCAGCATGGAAATCCACCAGGCGTTGACCCGGTCGCGCCAGATTCGCACTTACCTGCCGCGCCACGAACAAGGCGGGGTGTTCGCCGCCGAAGGCTACGCTCGCGCCTCGGGCAAGGCCGGCGTCTGCATGGCCACCAGCGGTCCCGGCGCCACGAACTTGGTGACCGGCATCGCTGACGCCTACATGGACTCCGTGCCGTTGGTCGCCATCACCGGCCAGGTGCCGCAGGCCATGATCGGCAAGGGCGCGTTTCAGGAGACCGACATCTTTGGCATGACCCTGCCGGTGGTGAAACACAGTTATCTGATCACCGACATCAACACCATCCCGCGCGTGGTCAAGGAAGCCTTCCACATCGCGCAAACGGGGCGGCCGGGCCCGGTGTTGATCGACCTGCCCAAAAACGTTCAGCAACAGCGCGCGCAACCGGTGTTCCCGACCGAGGTCACGCTGCGTGGCTACAACCCGGACCGCCGCGCGGACGATGCGGCCCTGAGTGAGATCCTCGCGTTGATCGAGCGCGCCGAGCGCCCGGTGCTCTATTGCGGTGGCGGCATTCTCAGCAGCGGGTCCGCGGCGGAGTTGCGGAAGTTCGCGGAGGCGACCGGCATCCCGGTGACCACCACGATCATGGGCTGCGGCGCGTTCCCGGAAACGCACCCGCTTTCGCTCAAATGGCTGGGCATGCACGGCACCGCCTACTCGAACTGGGCGGTGGCGGAGGCCGATTTGCTGCTGGCCTTTGGCGTGCGGTTCGACGATCGCGTCACGGGCAAGGTGGACAAGTTTTGCGAGCACGGAACGATCGTGCACGTGGACATCGACCCGTCCGAGATCAACAAGAACCGCTCGGTGCACCTGCCCATCGTGAGCGACATCGGTTACGCGTTGAGCCGGTTGAACGCGATGCTGGCCGACCGGCCCGTTCAGAAGAAGTTCACCGCCTGGCACCACCGCGTGGCCGAACTCAAGGCGAAGGCGCCGCTGAACTGGCGGCTGACCGAGGAAGTGCTCAAGTCCCAGCACGTGCGCGATCACATGGGCGGCGACGCCAGCCAGGTGGTGCTGCCGCAGGAGGCCATTGCGGTCCTGTACGAGTTGACAAAAGGCGAGGCGATCATCACCACCGGGGTGGGCCAGCACCAGATGTGGGCGGGGCAGTTTTACCAGTTCAACCAGCCGCGCCAGTTCGTCACCAGCGCCGGGTTGGGCTCGATGGGTTTCGGCTACCCGGCCGCGCTCGGGGCCAAGGTGGCGTGCCCGGACCGGCAGGTGATCGACATCGACGGCGACGGGTCGTTCCTGATGAACGTGCAGGAGCTGGCGATGGCGCACATCGACGGCATCGCCGCCAAGGCGATGATCTTGAACAACCAGCACCTTGGCATGGTGATGCAGTGGGAAGACCGCTTTTACCACGGCAACCGGGGCCACACCTACCTCGGCGATCCCGAGCTTCGGCAGCAGGTCTATCCCGACTTCGTGGCGATTGCCAAGGCGTTCAACGTCCCGTGCGAGCGGGTCATGTACCGCCGCGACCTGCGCGCCGCCATCCAGCGGATGCTGGACTCCGACCGCCCGTACGTGCTGGACGTGATCACGCCTTACACCGAGCACGTGATACCGTTCATCCCGGCCGGCAAAACGGTCAACGAGATGATCTGGCAGTAACGCGTTTTTCTGGCGAACGGGTGAAGCAGCCAGGTGCTGGCCCGGGTTGGCGGACAAAACCCTTCGTGTCCGGCCGGCAAAGCTGCGTGGTCTTGCCGGCCGGCTTCGTTTACTAAAGCATCTGCAAAGCGAACCGGGGAGTTTCCCAAAGCAGCCAAGGCCGTGGTTGACCGCGATAAGATCGCGGATTATTTGCTGAATCCGACGCACCCGGACAACGGCGGCAAGGCGCAGTTCTTTACCGGGCTTGGTTTCCGACGCGAACGCTGGGAAATCCTGGCCGCCGCGCTCAAGGCGCTGGCCATTGAGTCGGAAGTGCTGGCGGCCTGCGAGTCGCCGCACGGGAAGAAGTATGTCCTCTCTGGCCGGATCAAATCGCCCGGCGGCAAGTCGTCCTGGGTGCAAACCGTCTGGATTGTGGACAAGGGCCGGGAAGCCGGTAGGTTGGTGACCGCCTATCCGCGCAATGCATGAAAGACACGATGATCCGAGAACATGACCGCGTGGTTTTGAAATCCGCCGTTCCTGCCGAGGGCTTGGAAGCGGGTGACGTGGGCACGGTGGTCCACGTTTACAGCGACGGAAAGGCTTATGAATTGGAATTCACCACCCTGGATGGCCACACGGCGGCGGTGGTGACGGTGGAAGCGGCGCAAGTCCGCCCGGTTCGCGGGCGGGAAATCACCCATGCGCGGGAATTGCAGGCGGCTTGAACTGACGGCGGCAACGCACACACTTGTCGGGCGAGGGGGCCGCTGGAATCCCTTCGGAATTTCCGGGAGTGGCGGGAGAGAAATTCTGAGCGCCGGAGCGAGTGGCGACCCTACCGGGACTCGAACCCGGGCTCCCACCGTGAAAGGGTGGTGTCCTAACCGCTAGACCATAGGGTCAACCGTCGGCGCGCAGTCTAGGAGCAGCGAATTTCGTGTCACGCGAAAAAGGCCGTCCTTGCCGCCGATCTGCCGATGGGGAGCACGATTCGGCCGTTTTGGTTTCGCTGGCTTTGAGGTTGACCGCCGGGCAACACCTCCTAACCTTGCCCACATGAGCCACTGCTACACCCACTTCCGAGGGTTCTGTTTCGCCGCGGCGATGGCCGCCTTCGTTTCGGCCGGAGCCGCCACCACTTTCGCCGCGGACGGTGTCAGTATCGCGGAAAAGGACGGCAAACTGCGCGTCGAGATCAACGGAGAATTGTTCACCGAGTACCACTACCAAGACGTTTCGCGGCCGTTTCTCTATCCCGTGCTTGGGCCCAGCGGCGTGGCCATGACCCGCAACTGGCCGATCAAGACCGTGCCGGGCGAGGATCACGATCACCCGCACCAAAAGTCGCTGTGGTGGGCGCACGGCGCCATCAACGGCGTGGACTTCTGGTCGGAAACCGCGAAGGCCGGCCGGACCGTCCACGACAAGTTCCTCGCGGTCACTTCCGGCCCCGACACCGGCGTGATCAAGTCGTTGAACAAGCTCGTGACCAAGGATGGCCAGGTGCTCGGCACGCTGGAATTCACCATCACGTTTTACAGCCACAAGGACGGCCGGACGATGGATTGGGAAACGCGCGTGCTCGCCGACGAAGGCGACTTGAAGTTCGGCGACACGAAGGAAGGCACGATGGGGATGCGCCTCGCGGAAAGCATGCGGCTCCAGCCCAACAAGGAGAACGTCGGCAAGCCCACCGGCCACATCGTGAACAGCGAGGGCGTGCGCGACGGCGCGACCTGGGGCAAGCGCGCGAAGTGGGTGGATTACTATGGGCCCGTCGAAGGTCAACTGGTTGGCGTCGCCATGTTCGACAACCCCGCCAATCCGCGTTACCCGACCTGGTGGCACGTCCGCGACTACGGGCTGTTTGCGGCGAATCCGTTTGGCATCCGCGAATTCGATCGCAACGCGAAGGAAACCGGCGAACTGACCGTGCCCAAAGGCCAGAGCCTCGACTTCAAATACCGGTTTTACTTTCACCGCGGCGACGAAAAGGAAGCGAAGGTGGCCGACCACTACGCCGAGTACCTTCGCGAAGGCTCGAAATAGACCTGAATTCCAACGCGCGGGATCGCATCGAACTTCGAAACCACGTTATGAAATCGCACCGAATCACACGTCGTGACTTCCTCAAAGGGACCAGTCTGGCCGCGGCCGGGCTGGGTCTCGCCCCCGCGTTCAGCCGCACCGTCTTCGCCGCCGAAGGTCGCGGCCGGGTCATCGGCCCGAACGAAGAAATCCGCTTTGCCGTCGTCGGTTTCCACGGTCGCGGTGCGGATCACATCGGCGGCATTACCAAGCTTCGCCAGGCCGGCGAGAAAGTCCGCGTGGTGGCGCTTTGCGACGTGGACAAGGAAGTCCTCGACAAAGGCGTCAAACAATTCCGCGACAAAGGCGAGGAGGTGAAAGGCTACACCGATGTCCGGCAGGTCATCGACGACCCGAACATCGATGCGGTGACCATCGCCACGCCCAACCACTGGCACGCGCTGGCCACGATTTGGGCCGTCCAGGCGGGCAAGGACGTCTATGTGGAAAAGCCAGTGTCGCACAACGTGTCCGAAGGCCGGCGCATGGTGGAGGCGGCGCGCAAGTACGCCCGGATCGTGCAGACCGGCACCCAAAGCCGGTCCAGCCGCCAGGGCATCGCCAGTGCCGTCGAGTGGGTCGGCGCCGGCAACCTCGGCAAGATCAAGGTCGCGCGCGGTCTTTGCTACAAACGCCGCGCCAGCATCGGCAAGGTGGATGGCCCGCAGCCGATTCCGCCCAACATCGACTACGACCTCTGGTGCGGGCCCGCGCCCAAAGGACCGCTGATGCGGAAACACCTCCATTACGACTGGCATTGGGTGTGGCCGACCGGCAACGGCGATCTCGGTAACCAGGGCATTCACGAGATGGACGTGGCCCGCTGGTTCCTGGGCGTGAACGAACTCTCGCCGCGCGTCTTCTCGGTGGGCGGGCGGTTCGGTTACGTGGATGACGGCGAAACGCCGAACACGCTCGTGATCTATCACGATTATCCGGGCGCGCCGTTGATCTTTGAAGTGCGCGGCCTGCCCGAGGCCAAAGGCAGCAACAAGATGGACCGTTACCGCGGCGCCCAGATCGGCATCGTCATCGACTACGAAGGCGGTTACGTGGTCGTGCCCGACTACAACACCGCGATTGCCTTCGACAAGGACGGCAAGGAAATCAAGAAGTTCTCAGGCTCGGAAAGCCATTACGCCAACTTCGTCAAGGCCGTCCGCAGTCGCAAGGTCAGCGACCTGCACGCCGACATTCTCGAAGGCCATCTGTCGAGCGCTTTGTGCCACACGGGCAACACCTCGTACCGGATCGGCCACCAACTGGAGCCGGACGAGATTCGCGAGCGCATCCAGGACGATCCCATGGCCGAGGAAGCCTGCCAGCGCGCCTACGAACACCTCCAGATCAACGAGGTGGACCTCCTGCAAACCAAGGCCACGCTCGGCATGGTGCTCAAAATGGACCCGAAGACCGAGCGTTTCGAGGGCAACGACCAGGCGAACGCCCTGCTCACGCGCGATTACCGCAAGCCGTTCGTCGTGCCCGAGAAGGTCTAGACCGCAATTGGCGCGAGCGCGGGCGTCCATGCCCGCGCCGCTCATAAAACTCCAGCGGCTATGAGATGCGCCTACCTCACTTGCGGCGCCGCGGTCGTGCTTTGCTACCTGTTGGCGAGCGCTCGGCCCGCGACGGCGGCTGAACCTCTTGGAAGTCCGCTGCCAGCAAATTATCGGTTGTTGTACGAACAAAACTTCACCGACGCCTCGGCCCTGAACGATTTCATCTTCAGCGACCCGGCGGCGTGGCGCGTCACGCAAACCGAGGGGCGGCCGGGATTGGAGTTGGTCCAGCAAAGCCAGTACACGCCGCGCGTGCGTTCGCCGTTCAACATCGCGTTGATCGCCGGCAAGCGCTTCGGCGATTTCGTGCTCGAAGCCGAGTTGGTCCAGACCGGCCGCGAATACGGGCACCGCGACATGTGCCTGTTCTTTGGCGCGAAGGACCCGGCGAACTTTTACTACGTCCACCTCGCCACCGCCGCCGACGAGCACGCCCATAACGTCTTCATTGTGAACGACGAACCGCGGATCAAGATCGCGAAGGAAACGACTGCCGGCGTCAACTGGGGATTGGGCGTCTGGCACAAGGTCCGGCTGGAACGGACGCTGGCCGACGGTGCCATCCGCGTGTTCTTTGACGACCTGGCCAAGCCGATCATGGTCGCCACCGATACGCACTTCGACTACGGCCTGATCGGGTTTGGCTCGTTCGACGATACCGGCAAGGTGACTCACGTTCGCATTTGGGAACCCGGTTTGGCCGCGGAAAGAACCGGTTTCTTCAAATAGGCCGGGCGGGGGCGATGGCGACCGGCGTGAGCCGCGGCGACTTCAGAGCACCAGCAGGTGCCCCGCCGCCTGCGGCGGCTGAATCGACCGGATTACGCGGTTCCGCCTGGCGGAATTTGAAGCCGATGGCGGCGGGGAAAAAACGTGCAAACGAACGCTCTGCCGCTACATTGCGCGTGATGTGGCAGCCTGTGGACACCAGGGATGCCTCCGCCGTTGCCGGCGAGGTTGCGCGGCTCTACCTCGGCATGTATCCGGGCGAGAGCCCGGCGCTGCTGCGCGAAGCCTTCAATTACCTCGCCGGTTGTTTCCGCGGCGACAACCCGAAGTACCAGGCTCTTGACGTCCGTTACCACGACCTCGAACACACGCTCCAAGGCGCGCTGTGCCTCGCCCGACTGCTTCACCATCGCCACCTCGCCGGGGCTGATCCCAGGTTCAGCCGGAACCTGTTCGAACTCGGCATCCTCGCCGTCCTCCTGCACGACACGGGCTATCTGAAGCGGCCCGGCGACAGCGAGGGCACCGGGGCCAAGTACACGGCCGTGCATGTCATCCGCAGCGCCGAGTTCGCCGCCGAATGCCTGGCGAAAAAAGGTTTCTCCGGCCCCGACATCCGGGCAGTGCAAAACATGATCCGTTGCACCGGGATGGGGGTAAACCTCGCGGCGATAGCCTTTCAGACCGACAAGGAACGCTTGGTGGGGTACGCCTTGGGAACCGCGGACCTGCTGGGCCAGATGGCCGCCGACGATTACGTGGACAAGCTGCCGGTCCTTTACGAGGAATTCGCGGAGGCGGCCGCCTATTACCCGAACCGGCACCCGGCAAACACACGGTATCCCAGCGCGGTTGCGTTGATGCGTCACACCCCGGAGTTCTGGCGGGGATATGTCTGGCCGCGGTTGAACCAGGATTTCGGCGGGCTTTATCACTTCCTCGAAGATCCGTATCCGGGCGGCCCGAACCGGTACCTGCAACGCATCGAAAGGAACCTGGCCCGGCTGCGCGAGCAATTGGCCCAGACCGAATCTTCAGCGTAGCGGTGGCGGTTTTAGCCAGGACTTGGGGGGAGAGTCTTGGACCGACCTCACCCCCGAGCACTCAGCCGCCGTGACAGCCCCGCGTGCGCCACCAGCCCGCACCAGTCGCCAGCAACGACATCCCCGAAATCGCCAGCCCAAACCAGAAGGCTCGATCCACGTAACGCAGGATGATCCGGTGCCGGCCAGACGGGACTTCCACGGCTTGAAACGCGTAATTGGCCCGCAGTAACCGGACGCTTTCGCCGTCGAGGGTCGCCTGCCAGGCGGGATGGTAGGTTTGCGCAATCACGGCCAGCGTCGGCTCCACGGAAACCACTTCGAACTCCACCCGCCCGGCTCCAAACCGCCCGTCAGTCACCACGGCCTCGGTCCGTCCGCGCGCGCCGACCGACGCTCGCTCCGTGATCGGCAGAATCACCGTGCGGCGCGGATCGAAGCCGGGCCGCAGCAGCTCGCCCACGCTTTTGGCAGGCTCGACGAATCGAGGTTCCGCACCGGCCGTGACCAGCGGCAACGCTCCCGGCCGGGGCCGCCAGTCGGTCACGTTCGCAGGCGAACTTTGCCGCGTGACGCCGAGGAAATCCAGCAGTGGCAGGTCAGCGGCGTTGGTCGCGGCGTAGAGTGCCGACTCGAGTTCGGCCTGCGCGCGCAGACGCAGCGTGGCGGCACCGTTCACCTTGGCCACGCCCTCGAGGAGGTTGAGGTTGGACCAGAGCGCGAGGCGTTTGCCGAGATAATCCTGGGCGAAATCGGCCACGCGACTGTGGAGCAGGCGCGCCTCGGCTTCCGGGGTGATGAAGACCCGGCCCTGGCCCGGCCGCGGAAGATCGGTCGCCGCGGCCAGGTGCGGTGCCAGCAAGGCGGATGGCAGGGTGGGGGTCAGGTTGGGAAGGTGCGTCCGGTAGTCCAGGACGAGGCAAACCACCACCGCGAGTCCGGCCAGGTTTGCAGCGGTGCCGGTTCTCGCTGCGAACGCCGCGCCGCACGCGATCCAGATGGCGAGCGCAAAGGTCAACCGGATCGCGCCATTGGTCCACAGCCCCGCCCCTGCGGACCCGATGCCTCTGGAAGTTAAGCCCAGCCAAAGCACCACGCCGAGCAGCGGCAGGACATGCCCGAGACACAACCACAGGAACCGCGGTCCGGGTCGCGCTGCCGAGTCCGGTGCTTTCGCCTGCCAGCCGGCCACGGCCAGAGCCGCCAGCAAGGGAACGCAAAACGCGAGGAGCACAACGAACTTCACCGGGTAGCGGACCATTTCCAGCGGCGGGCAAAGCGCCTGCAGGCCGCGGTAAACCGGGCTGGCCTCACCCATCGCCAGCGTCAAGCCGAGCCCCCCCAGACCGGCCAGCAGCCACGGTCGGCTTCCGCGGGCGCAAGTTAAGCCGCAAAGCGCCAGACCGATCGAACCCACACCCAAGTACACCGAACCAAGGAACTCCTGTCCGGGTTGGAACCAGGTGCCCTGCACGGTCTGATCGCACCGGAACAGCGGCACCAGGAAATTCGCCCAACCCCAGCCCGGCAGCGCCCATTTCTCGGGTGCGCCGGCGGCCACGCGTTGCGATTGCGCGAGCAAATCGAAGAAGGGCAGAAGCTGGGCGGCGCACAAGCCGATCGTGAGCATGAGGACAAGCACCAGCCGCCCCAGCCCCTTGCCGGCCGTGGGTTTTTTGAAGGTGAAATGAAGCCCGTCCCGGGTGGTCTCCGTCACCGAATGCGCCGCGCCACGGCCGGGTTGACCCACCCCAAGACTATCACCGAACGCGAGCGCCACGGCCAACAACCAGGTCAGGCCGGCGATTTCGGGTACGCCGGTCAAGAGTTGCAGGGCACCCGCCAACGCCGCCGCCACCACCATTTTGCCGCCGTGGCGCACGGCTTTTCCGGCCAACCAGATCACCCAGGGCATCCAGCCCAGCGCAGCCGTGTAGTTCGGCCAGAGCAGGCACGATTGGGCAACGCCGTTGAACGTGAAGGCCACCGCCGCGACGGCCGCGGCGAGGTCCTGGCCGGTCCAGTCACGGGCCAGGCGGTACATTCCCAAGCCCGCCAGCCAGAGATGTGCGAGACAGAACAAATTGAGCGACCACGGCAACGGCAGCAGCAGGTAAAGCAACGCACCGGGGTAAAGCGCCATCGTCCCCCACTGCGCCAGAAAGGGCACCCCGCAATCGCTGAGTGGATTCCAGAGCGGCAACATCCCGTGCCAGAACGCTTCGCGGGCGAAGACGACCGTCGGATACGCCAGAACGCCAAAGTCGCGATGAAAGAAGGAGCGTCCGCCGAAGATCACCGCCGGATACGCGGCCGCGAGCAGGGCGGCGAGCACCGCGGCAAAGACCCGGCGGTTCAGACCGGCGTCGAGCGCAGGCGATTCGGGCCTTGGCGGAGTCACGAGGTGCGGTTTAGCAACGCCTGGGAACTACCTGGTACGCCGGCCGGGAACCTCTTCGTCGGCTGCTGAACGCGGCACCTAAAGATGGAAGCGCGAGTTGGCAAGTTGCGGGACCATTCAGAGGGGCGCCCGCACCGAAAAGCAAACTCGTAGTTGGCTCGCGTGCCAGGCCTCGTCGCCAACGGCTGGGCGAGTGGGCCTTGTTTGGGAAGTTCACACCCGGCGAAACGCGCGTTTCGGTCTGGCCTCCGCGCTGGGCAACGGTTAACAATCGCCCCCACACATGAAGACATCCTGGCTTTCTCTCCTCTGTCTGGCCGCGCTGACTGTGCAGGCCGCCAGCACCGTCCGCCCGGTTCAACTTCGTTGCGAGTACCTCGATAATCCGCTCGGCATCGATGCCGCCCGGCCGCGCTTGAGCTGGATTCTCGAACCGCGCAACCCGCAAACCCGCGGCGCACGTCAAACGGCCAGCGAAGTGATTGTGGCGAGCACCGCCGCGCGGCTCGCCGCGGACCAGGGCGATCTTTGGGCCAGCGGCAAGGTGGCGGGCGACCAGTCGATCCAGGTCCACTACGAAGGTGCCCGGCTTACCTCGGGGCAGGATTGTTTCTGGAAAGTGCGCGTCTGGGACGAAGCGGGCGTGGCGAGCGATTGGAGCCGGCCGGCGCATTGGAGCGTGGGCTTGCTCGAACCGGCGGACTGGCACGGCGTCTGGATCGGCAAGGATGAAACGGAGCAGGCCTCGTTTCTGAGCGACGCGTCCTGGATTTGGTTTCCCGAAGGCGAACCTGCATCGTCCGCGCCGGTCGGTGTGCGCTATTTCCGGCGGCATTTCGACATCCCCGAGAAAACCAAGGTCAGCGCCGCGCGGCTGCTGGTGGCCGGCGACAACGAGTTCACCGTGTTCGTGAACGGTCATCGGCTCGGCACGGGCAGCACGTTCAAAGCGGCTTCCGAGTACGACGTGGCCGCGCTGCTCGTCACGGGCGAGAATGTTTTGGCGGTGTCGGTCAACAACGCGGGCGAGAGCCCGAATCCGGCCGGATTGCTCGCCCGGTTGGAGGCCACGCTCAATCCCGGCGGCCATTTCCTCATCGCCACGGACCAGGATTGGAAGGCGTCGCGGATCGCGGTCGAGGGCTGGACGGACCGTGGCTTCAACCAAGCTGGATGGTCCTACGCCAGGGTGCTCGGCCGGGCGGGCATGGCGCCTTGGGGCCAGGTGGCCGGTCCAGAAGAACGGCGCCTGGCGGCCCGCCAGTTGCGAAAGGAATTCGCGGTCGAAAAGAAGGTGCGCCGGGCGATGGTCTATTTCAGCGGCCTCGGCTTGTCGGAGCTTTACCTGAACGGCAAGAAAGTCGGTGACGAGGTGTTGTCGCCGGGCCTCACCGAGTATCCGAAGCGCGTGTTCTACGTCACGCACGACGTCACCGAACTGCTCAAGCGCGGGGCGAACTGCGTCGGCACCTGGCTCGGCAACGGCCGTTATTATGCGCCGCGCAGCACCGTGCCCACCGGCACGCGCACCTACGGCTATCCGAAGCTGCTGCTCGAATTGCGGATCGAATACACCGACGGCTCGACGGCGGCAGTCGTCAGCGACGGCACTTGGAAGCTCACGACGGACGGCCCGATTCGCGCGAACAACGAGTACGACGGCGAGGAGTACGACGCGCGCAAGGAGATGCCCGGCTGGGCGCAGGCTGGGTTCAAAGACGAGGGTTGGGAGTCCGTGCAAACCGTCGCCGCGCCGGGCGGCAAACTGGTGGCCCAGATGATCCGCCCCATCCGTGTCGTCCAGACGATCAAGCCGGTGTCGTTCAAGGAACTCAGCCCCGGGGTGTGGATTTACGACCTCGGCCAGAACATGGTCGGCTGGTGCCGGCTCAAGGTCCGCGGCAAGGCCGGCACGGTGGTGACGCTGCGCCACGCCGAGTTGCTCAAGCCCGACGGCTCGCTTTACCTGGACAACATCCGCAGCGCCAAGGTCACGGACCTGTACACGTTGAAGGGCAAAGGCACCGAGGGGTACGAACCGCGCTTCACCTACCACGGTTTTCGCTTCGTGGAACTGCGCGGCTTTCCTGGCAAGCCGGACCTCGAAACGCTCGAAGGCCGCGTCGTTCACGACGACCTCGAATCCGCCGGCGAGTGGTCCTGCTCGAACCCGCTGCTGAACCAGCTTTACCGGAACATTTGGTGGGGCGTCAGTGGAAACTACCGCAGCATCTCCACCGATTGCCCGCAACGGGACGAGCGCCAGGGCTGGTTGGGCGACCGCTCCGAGGAATCCAAGGGCGAGACCTTCCTGTTCGACACCGCGGCACTTTACGCGAAGTGGGTCCAGGACATGGCCGACGCGCAAAAAGACAACGGCAGCGTGCCCGACGTTTGCCCTTCCTATTGGCCGATCTACTCGGACAACGTCACCTGGCCGAGCAGCACCGTGATCATCCCCGGCCACCTCTACACCCAGTTCGCCGACGCCGACCTCATCGCGAGCCATTATCCGAGCATGAAGCTGTGGGTGGACCACATGGCCACCTTCATCAAGGACGACCTCATGCCGCGCGACACTTACGGCGACTGGTGCGTGCCGCCGGAAGACCCAAAGCTGATTCACTCGAAGGATCCGATGCGGAAGACGAATCCGACAATCCTGGGCACGACGTACTTTTACCACTGCCTTGAACTCATGGGGAACTACGCCGAGA
>JAKANS010000313.1 GCA_021823625.1 bacterium
ACTCAAGCAGAACGAGTCGCTCAAGGAACGGGTCGCGGGCGATCGATCAGCCATCAAGGCCAATGCCAAGCTGGTGCGCTCCTTTTTTGGCGCCCCAAGTGTAGCCTATGCTAAGGACTGATCAGTATTCTGCCCGTGGTCTGTCCGCTTGCAGTCGTCGCCCAGAGGATGCTGAGAAGACAAAGCCCGGTGGGATTAAAGAGTTTCGTTGTCATAGTGGTCTTTCGCTCCTTTCCGTGAGACTGAGTTTATATGGTTTCGCCCGCTGCGGCCAGACGCCGGAGCACCGGCTTGCCTATCCGCCGATCGGCACAGGCAGGCACCCGGCTTTTGACGTGGGCCATTCCCAGCGGTTTGCTGCCGTTCGTTGCGCCCAAGCCGACTCCAAGTCGGCGCTCCGCCCGCGCGCTCACCGCGTTCGGCGTCCCGGCTTGCGCCAGCCCGGCGCGCGCCCCGCGCCCGCGAGCCGCCAGCCTCAGTAGTTCACCGGAGGTGTTGACAAGGTCGTTTGCGGGACGCAGTCTGCCATCGTGAGCGACGTGGAATTGAAAGAACTGGTGGCGAGCTTGGCCTGGGAGCACCGGGAAACCGAGCGCACGTTGGGTGATGCCTTGGCTGAATTGGCGGCGCAATCGAAAGTGACTGACGCCAAGCTGGCGGAGGCGTTTGCCGGGATGAAAGAGGCCTCCGCCGACACGGATCGCAAGCTGGCGGAGACGTTTGCCAGCATGAGAGAGGCCTCCGCCGAGACGGATCGCAAGCTGGCGGAGGTGTTCGCCGGGATGAGAGAAGAGTCCGCCGAAACCGACCGGCAACTCCGGCGGTTGGAAGGTTCCGTCGGGATGCAGTTTGGCCGCTTCGTCGAAGCGCTCGTGGAACCCAGTTGCTTGAAGCTCTTTCAGCAGCGGGGGATCGTGGTGAACCAGTCCATGCGACGCGTGGAGGCGTTGGTGGAGGGCCAACAATTGGAAATTGACGTGTTGCTGATCAACGGGAGCGACGTCGTGTTGGTCGAGGTGAAGTCGGCCTGCCGGGTGCAGGACGTGGAGGATGTCTTGGAGGACTTGAAGCGGTTCCGAAAGGGTTTTCCGCTGTATGCGAAGCACCGCCTCTACGGGGCGGTGGCGGCGTTGGAGTATCGGGCGGAATCGGCCCGTTACGCGGCGCGCAAGGGGCTGTTCGTGCTGAAGTCCGCCGGTGAGCTGATGGAGATCGCCAATCCGCTGAACTTCCGGGCGAAACAGTTCTGAGCCGGAAGTCCACGGGGGTTCGCTTCCGGGCGGCGGCGGCGGCATGTCGGCGAAGCGCGGGTGTCCCGCTCGTTTTCCGCTCCGCAAGTCACCGCATGTGGCCCCTCCGTTCCAACCCTCACCCGCTTCTGACCGCCAAAGCGGACAGAATGTCCGCGCTCCGCCCGCGCGGTCGCCGCGTTTGGCGTCCCGGCTTGCGCCGGCCCGGCGTGCGCCCCGCCCCCGCGTTCCCTTGGCGGTTGGCCGGAGCGCGGGGAACTCGAAGCCGGTGCTTGCCAGCGGATGGGGCCTGTGGCAAATAGAGAACATGAATGCGAACGAACTGAGGCAATTACTCCAGGCGCGCCCGTTCCGTCCCCTCACGATTCGCATGGGGAGCAACCAGACGTATTCGGTCCCGCACCCGGAGTTTGCCGCGTTGTCGCCGGATGGAGACACGCTGATTGTGTGGCTGAGCCAGGAAGGCGGCGCTGACATGGTGGATGTGCCGCTGATCGAAAGCGTGGAAGTGCGCAAACGGGCGGCTCCGCGTTCATGAGTGTCGGCACAGGCAGGCAGCCGGCTGTTGACGTGGGCCATTCCCAGCGGTGTTCTGCGGTTCATTGCGCCCAAAGCCGACTGCCAGTCGGCGCTCCGCCCGTGCGCTCGCCATGTTCGGCGTCCCGGCTTGAGCCGTTCCAGCGTGCGCTGCGGAGGCAGGCGCCTCCTTGACCGTTAGGGCAGCCAGGCTTGGCCCGTGCGTCGTTGACGAATGGTTTGCCCAGCTTCTCCAAGCGCATTAAGCTCCGGCCATGAATGAGCGCATCGTCATGGACCCGCAGGTGCAGCACGGCAAACCGGTGATCCGAGACACGCGAGTGCCGGTGGCCCGCGTTCTCGGCGGCCTGGCGGGCGGGATGAGTTTCGACGAGATTTGCCGGGAGTATGACCTGGCCCCCGAAGACATTCGGGCGGCCATCCGGTACGCCGAAGAATTGGTGGAACAGGAAGCCCACTATCCGTTGCCTGCCTGCCCCGCCTGACCCCTGTTTGTGCGCTTCCTGATTGACGCCGACCTGCCGCGATCCGCAAAGGCCCTGCTGGAGAAGCACGGGCACGAAGCGATTGACGCGCGAGACGTCGGGCTGCGAAAGGCCAAAGACCTGATCATCGCCCGGTATGCGCAAGACCACCGGGCGTGCCTGCTGACCGGCGATTTCGGTTTCGCCGACATCCGCAATTATCCGCCCGCAGCCTATCCCGGCCTCGCCGTTCTGGAACTGCCGCGCGACGCCAGCGCGGCGTTCATTCTCGGCCTGATCGAGAGTTTTGTGCGCCAGACGAAAATCCTCGCGCGTCTGCCCGGTCGGCTGGCCATCATCGAAGCCGGTCGCATCCGCTTGCGTCCGGCCTGAACTGTTGGTCGCGAGGGACGCCCTCCGGCTTTCGGATTTGGTTTCATGGCGCGCTTTGGGTTGAGAGTTGAGCCGGGGTTTGACGTTGGCCATTCCCAGCGGTTTGCTGCCGTTCGTTGCGCCCAAAGCCGACTCCCAGTCGGCGCTCCGCCCGCGCGCTCGCCGCGTTGGGCGTCCCGGCTTGCGCCAGCCCGGCGTGCGCCCCGCCCCCGCGTTCCCCTGGCGGTTGGCCGATAGGGATAGGGACAAGGGATTGAACCCGGCCCCTCCCCATGAACCAGCGCGCGCTCAAGGCACTTTGGGAACGAGCTCAAATCCTTGTTTCCTGGCGAGCTTGCGCAGCCAGCGAGCTTCCGTCTCGATGACTTTGGCTTGATAGGTTTTGAGGCC
>JAKANS010000314.1 GCA_021823625.1 bacterium
TCACGACTCCGCCCTCGGTGGCCTGCGCCCGGCCCGTTGGCTCCGACACCCCCATCGCAACCTCGAAGTGTAAACCATGACCTGTCTCCCGCGTGTCAACCCTGTCCTGTCCCCGTGCCAGCCGCGTGCGCTCCCCAAACGCACGCTTCGTTCCGGCTCTGGCCGTGGTGACGTTCTCAAAATCGCGCCGAGGCGTCAGCGCCTACTCCGCTTCGCGAATTCAAGGCGCACCACGACCCGACCACACGGAGTCGCGCAAATCGACCCTGGCCACGTTGGTGAGCACGAGCAGTTCGGCAACGCCGGGCACGCGGGTGAATTTGAAGTTATCCAGCGTGAGTTGTTTCACGCCCTCCGCGAGCAGCACCGGCCGCAAGTCGTTTTGAGCGCAACTCAAGCGCACGTCCTCGATTGTGACTCTCTCGACGTTCCGCGCGTAGAAACCCCAAGCCGGCAGGACACGCGCATCGACGCCCGGCCCTTTGACCGGGCGCGTGGCCTGCTCCGCCGTTCCGCCGCCGGCGAATTCCACGTTCACGTCGCGGAAAACGACGTTCGTGATCGGCGCGTCGCCCCAGTTCTCGACCGACATCGCCGAGCGATAAACCCCGGTGGCGTTGAGTCCGCTGACCGTCACGCGGCCGACGGGGTTGCCGGGCTTGGTCCACAACGTGACGGGCGAAGCGACATCGCGCATCGTGTTGTTCGCGAGCAGCACGTCGTCGAGCACCCCGCGCGTGGCGTCCCAGGCGCCGGGTTGGAGGATGATGCCGCTGAGCATGTTCGTCCGCCGCGCGGCGCCCGAGGTTCGGTGCGGCTGCTCGCCCGGCCCGTAGAAAAGGCAGTCGTGGACGATCAATCGCCGGGCCGGGCCGATCAGGCGGATGCCGTTGCACGACGAATTCACGAGGCAGTCCGAGATGACCGTGTTGTCCCAATAGCGGCCGGCGATCGCATCGTCACCCGTGTAGAACTGGCAACCAATGATGCTGACTTCGTGGCAATCGTGACCTGGCGCGCCGCGAAAGTGCACGCCGTCCCAGCCGCCGGTGAACTTGACGTTGCGCACCTCGACCTGGTCGCTGACCTGGAAGAACACCGCGTAGTTCGCCGCATCGACGATCGACACGTCGCGGATCGTGAACCGCCGGCAGTTGACGAACACGATCGCGTGCGGGCCACGCATCCGCTCCTCGCCGGTGGGATCGAACACCTTGTTGCCGTCGATCATGCCCTGGCCGGTGATGGCGACGTCTTCGAGGTTCTCGCCGATGATCAGGCCACGGTGCCACTTGCCCCAGCGCGCCTCCGGCATGAAATCCGGCGGCATCGGCTGACGATATTCGGCGAGGTTCGTGGTGCCGACCAGCGTCGCGCCGGCACTGAGCACCAATGCGACATGGCTCCGAAGTTGGACCGTGCCGGAAACGTACCGGCCGGGCGGGAAAAGCACCTGCCCGCCACCGGCCTCGGCGCACGCAGAGACAGCTCGATTGATCGACTCGGTGTCCAGTGAGGTGCCATCACCTTTGGCACCCGAATCGCGGACGTTGAAAACGCCAGCCCCGGCGAGGTCAGCGGTCGCCGCCGCGAGCGCGGGCAGGCGGAAAGCGGTGGCGGTGCAAATCGAGAGCAGCCAGCAAAAAGCGCGGATGTTCATGGCTACCGCCTACCATTCAAACGGTCACCCGCCGAGCAAAACCGGAGGCCACGCGGCCCCGGGGACGAAGATCCTGCAGGCGGTGTGAGAATCGCCGCTGGTCAGAGTCCAATTCAAAGCTTTGCGGGCTTGCGTTTCGCGCGGTTGATTCCGACGGCCAGGTTTCCGAACTCAGAGGCGATCCGGAACATGCGGACAATCCGGCCCAAGCTGCGGAGCACGTGGGAACAACGCCGCCGGTAGCGGGCCAGGGCCGTGCGCCCAAATGCCATCCAAAAATCCCAACCGGCCAATTCCCGCTCCACCGCGCGCTGCGTGCGCACCCCCGGCAACGGGGGGCTCTCCGCGGCGGGGTCCGGGCTCGGCGCGGGATCGGTATCGCAGCCATACACCTGATCCAAGGCTAGCTTACATAGGGTCCGCCACTGACGCTGTTCCTCCCGCTCGCGCGCCTCGCGGTCCACGACCGCAGAGTCGAAGAAGCGCGGGGCGAGTTTGGCCAGTCGCCGATGACACCGGAGGGCACGAGTGAAGGCGGTCAGGGCCTGGGAGAGTTCATCCGGCCCGCGGCGATGTCCGGGCAGGGCCCGCCAGCAGGAACGGTCCAGCCGGCGGTCGAGATGGCGGAGCAACGACGCCGGCAGAGGCGTGTGCGGTTGCGGATTCTCAACCCAATTTCCGCAATTGAGGTGGGGGTCGAAGGGGGATTGAGTGAACCAAACTGGGGGCGACGAGCTCATTTGCATCGCTGGTATCGGTTCACCTGGCGGGTGAAGGGAAAGACGGGATTTCCTTGGACACGCTGCCGGGCAAATGCACGGTGACGCGCCCGGACGCAGCGCTGACGCCTTACGGCGGCCTGGCGGCGGGGAGCGGTTTTCTCAAACGTCGGGGCCTCATTGAACGTCTCGCCGACCATTGCCCGGGGGCGCGCACCAGTCCCAATGCCCCGCCGGGGCGCGAGGTGTTGCACAGCTTTCTGCGGGGGGCGCTGGTGGAAGGCAAACGCTTCTGCCAGGTGCGCTGGGGGAGGGCTGATCCGGCGGTGGCGACGCTGAGGGGCCGGGACCGGGGGCGCGGCGAAGAGGCCTTGCCCCGCTTGGGCAAGGGCCGGGACCGGGAACGTCTCCGCCAGTGGCTGAACCGGCCGCAAACCGAACTCTATGCGGCGCGGCCGGAACGCTTCATTGCCGACTGGGATTCGACGGTGAACCCCCGTTACGGTCATCAGGCCGCCGCCGCCGTGGGCTACAACCCGCACCAGCGCGGGCGCAAGAGCCAGCCTCCGCCGATCTGCGTGGCGGCGCCCACGCGGCTGTGCCTGCCTCTGGAATGGCGTCCGGGCGACACCGTCAG
>JAKANS010000164.1 GCA_021823625.1 bacterium
GACGATCCGGCGATGCGGCGGGCGATGACCTTTGGCAATCGGCTGTACCTGGCACGGCCGGGCGGGGGCTTCGAGCAAACCGCGCTCAACGACTCGATTGCCCGCTCCGGCTGGTCTTGGGGGCCGGCGGCGGCGGACTTCGACAACGACGGCTGGCCCGACGTGTACATCGCCAATGGCCAGGAGAGCAAACAGACCGTGCACGACTTCGAGCCGGAGTTCTGGCTGCACGACATTTACATCGACGAATCGGTCGATGACGTCACGGCGAGCGCGTATTTTCTCGACAAATTCACGCACACGCGCGCAGCGGGCTGGTCTTACGGCGGGTACGAAAAGAACCGCTTTTACCTGAACCGCGCGGGTCGGAGCTTCCTCGAGATCGGCCACTTGCTGGGCGTGGCGCTGGAAGAAGATTCGCGCAACGCGGTGGCCGACGATCTCGAGGGCGACGGCCGGCCCGATCTGCTGGTGACGACGTACGAGGTCTGGCCCGCGGTGAAGCAGACCTTGCGGATCTACCGGAACACGCTCCCGGACGCGGGCAACTGGATCGGCTTCCGGTTTCGCGAAGCAGGCGACGGACGATCCCCGGTGGGCGTGCGCGTGAAAATCCAGTACGGCGACCGGCAGGCCGTGCAACAAATCGCCACCGGCGCGGGCTTCCGCTCGCAGTCCGCGAACACGGTGCATTTCGGCCTGGGCCAGGCCGCTCGCGTGGATCGCGTCACGATCCGTTGGCCGGGAGGCCAGACGCTGACTTTGCGGGGACCGGCGCTGAACCGCTACCACGCCATCCGGGCGCCAGCGGGCGAATCCGCAACGCCGTGACACCAGAACAATTCAATGAAGAGCGCCGTGCGTGGAGTGGGGAGCGCGACCGTCCCGGTCGCTGCGGTTGGCGTCTCGCCAACCGAGCCGCGCGCACCGAGGAGGTTCCGGCGAACTGCCGAAACCTGCGGGCGGGACGCCCGCGCTCCAAGCACAAAAGCATCGCCGCGCGCTCCTGCCGGATTTGGCGCGTCCAGGCCGACAAAATAAAACGCCCGGAAGACTTCCGGGCGTGGCGAAATCGACACTTGGCGTCGGCGCGGTGGCTCAGCGGTACAGGATGTATTGGGTCTTATCCTTGTACCAAGCAAAATCCAGGCGGCCCTTGGCGTCGAAAGGTCGTGTGGAGAAGGAGAATTTCACCGGGTAAACGGAGGTGGCGCTCTGCCATTTGTGGACCTCCGCGTGGCCGTCGGCGAACGAGAAGCCGCAGGCGCCATTGTGATACGAGGCCGGCAGGTCACCCCACTGGCTGGCGTTGATGTCCACAATAAAGAACGCGTCGTTGATCGAGTCGGGATGCTCGTCCACGGTGACCCAGGTACCCGTGGGGTTCGGCACGTCGCTGGTCCGGATGAACTGACGGTATTGACCGTTCGAGTACCAGCTCTGCCCGCGGGCGGTGTAGTCGTTCGGGTCGTTGTTCGACCGTCCGAAGAGGGCGCTCATGGAATTGCTGCGCAGCCGCTGGGTCCAGCCCTTGGCTCGCTGTGCCGGGCTGACGTACTTGTCGGCCGGGCATTTGTAGATGCCCAAGGCGTTGCCGGTGTAATTCGCCAGCACGCCGTTCTTGACCCAGTCCACGTTCGTGTTGCTGATGTCGTCCACACTGGTGCCGGCCCCCCACGTCATCACGTTGTTGACCCAGTTGTTGAACTTCTTGCTGGTGATGGCTTCCTCGGTGCCGGGGATGGTGAAGTTGTTCGGATAGCGTTCCGTGAAGTCACCCGTGTAGAGGTGGATGGCGAGCATGAGCTGTTTGTTGTTGCTGATGCAGGCGATGCCTTGGGCCTTGGCTTTCGCCCGGGCCAGCGCCGGCAAGAGCATGCCGGCCAGGATCGCGATGATCGCGATGACCACGAGCAGTTCGATCAGTGTGAAGCCGTGTCGCTGAGTACGTTGACGGTTTAGTTTCATAGCAGTGTTCAGGCGAACTACCGAAATCTGCGCCGCGGGCACGGAAAATCAAGCGCGACATGGCGGGTTTCACATGGTCTTTTCACCGCACATCGGAAGCGATGGGAGATGAGGGGCCGAAAGATTCGCGCCGGCGCCATCCCCACCTGCTGGTCCACCAGGCCCGGCTCCGCAGCGCCCTCCTGGCCACATCCTGACCTCAAAGCGAAAGCCGCGGAATCCACCAAGTATGGCCAGGTTGGTCTGGCGACGCGAACCCGCGTAGCTTGGTTCGGGGACGAGCAGGCATGAGCCGTTGGTGCGGCCATGTTTCGGTTTGCGTCGCGCGCGGTTCTCTGGCATTCACCCGGCACAGTATGCGTAGTCACTTTCTGGCGGCCGTGGTGGCCGCGATTGCCTGGGGATGCGCGGCACGGACGACCGCCGCGGCCGCGGCCGCGGCGCCGAGGCTGGTCCAGTGGCATTTCCTAGGCACGGCCCGATTGGCGCAGGACACCAATGCGGTCCGGCTGCGGGCGGTGCTCGCCCAATCCACCACCCGCGTCGTTCTGGAGCATGCCACCAGTCGCCTGGCCGCTGCCGCCACGACTGACGCCGCGGCGGCCACGACCTTGACGTGTCCATTGCTCGCTGACCTGCTCGCAGCCGAGTCGTTCGGCGAGGTGCGTGGCGGCACCGGGGTTCCCACGCAATGGCTGCTGGCGTTGCGCCTGCCTGCCGAGCGCGGCCAGCACTGGGCGACGAACTGGCCGGCGCTGGTCCGCGCGCTGGGCATGGCGAAGGGCCAGGCTTCGTATGCCGGCGGCTGGTTGGTGGGGGGAGTGGGCGCGAACGCTGCGGCCCCGGACTTGCAGCCGCTGCGCGCGCGCGTGGCCCAGGCCGGCCGGGCGGAGGCCTGGCTGGAAGGCGAGGCGAACTTGCCGCGGCTGGCCAGGACTTTCGGTTGGCCAACCAACGTGACCTGGCCTCAAGCGCACTTCGCCGTGACGGGTCGCGGCCTGAACGTGCGCACAACGGCGCGGCTGGCCTTCGACCACACGCTCGATCTGCCGCTCGAAGCGTGGCGCATCCCCACGAACACGGTCCGCGAGCCGCTTTTGAGTTTCACCGCGATCCAGGGTCTGCGGCCTTGGTTGACCGGGCAGTCCGTGCTGGCTGAACTGGGACTGCCGGCGCCCAACCAAGTCTTCGTCTGGGCACAGTCGCAGGTGCCTTACCAGACCCAGCTCGCCTGGGCGATGCCCAACGCGGTGGAGCGCATCGCCGCGCTGCGGACCCGGCTGCTGCCCGTCGCCCGCGCGCACGTTCCCTGGTTGAACCTGGGCCGGGTGGAGTACGACACCAACTCGCATCGCGTTTCCTGGCTGGGCTTCCCGGTGATCGTGCCGTTCCTCAATCCCGCCCCCGACGCTGGCTTCGTCGAAGCCGGGATTTTCCCGGTCGTGAATCCGAAGGCGACGGTGCCCCCCGAGCTTTACGCGCAAATCCTCGGCCGGAAAGAACTGGCGTATTACGACTGGGAGCTGACCCAGCCGCGACTCGCGGACTGGCTGGTGCTCCAGACTCTCCAAGGCATGGTTGCCGGCTACGCGCCCCCGCTGACCAACCGGGTGATTCTGTCGTGGCTGCAGGACACGAACGTCACCGGCAACCTTGGCAATTCCGTGACCGAAGTGACCCGGACTTCGCCGCGTGAGCTCGACGCCGTGCGCACCTCGGCCGTGGGTTTGACCGCCTTCGAAATCCTCCAGTTCGCCCGTTGGGTGGGCGGCGAGCGGTTCCCGCATTGGACCCCGCCCCGACCCGCGGCGGCAATGCGCAAGGCGGGGCCGCGCACCAACGCCGCCCCGGCACGGCCCAACAGTCCCAAACCGCTGCGCCGCGCCAGCGTGCCGCCGGCCAAACACTGACCCACCATGCTCAAACTCGGCGTCAACATCGACCACGTCGCCACGCTCCGCGAGGCGCGCTACCGCGGGTCCGAGCACGGCGAACCGGACCCGGTGGAAGCCGCGCGGGTGTGCGAAGCCGCCGGCGCGCACGGCATCACCGCCCATCTGCGCGAGGACCGGCGGCACATCCAGGATCGCGACGTCTGGCGTTTGCGGGAAACGATCCGGACGCGCCTCAACCTCGAGATGGCCAACGTACCGGAGATCGTGGAAATCGCGCTGCGGCTCAAGCCTGAGATCGTGTGCCTCGTGCCCGAGCGGCGGCGGGAAGTCACCACCGAGGGCGGGCTCGACGTGGCGGGCCACCTCGCGGCTTTGACCGAAACGCGTCAATGCCTGAACGACGCTGGGATCGAGGTCAGCCTGTTCATCGCGCCCGACGCTGCCCAGGTCGAGGCGTCGGCGCGCACCGGCAGCCAGTTCATCGAACTGCACACCGGCGCTTTCGCGGAGGCCTTCGCCGACGCCACCCGGCGCGCCCAGGAACTCGCGCGGTTGATCGCCGCCGCGAACCAGGCGCACGCGCTGGGTTTGCACGTGAACGCCGGGCATGGGTTGAACTACCTCAACCTCGCCGCCTTGAACGCGGTGCCGCATCTGGTCGAACTGAACATCGGCCACAGCATCATCAGCCGCGCCGTTTTCACCGGCCTGGAGCGCGCGGTGAAAGACATGCTGGCGCTGATGGCGTCCTATCCCGGCTGAGCTGACATGGTCGCCGGCGTGGGCATTGACATCATCGAAGTGGCGCGCATCGCGGCGGCGGTCGAGCGCTTCGGCGACCGCTTCCTGCATCGCATTCTGCGACCGGCCGAGATCGCGTACTGCCGGTCGTTCAGCCGGCCGGCGCCGCACCTCGCCGCGCGGTTCGCCGCCAAGGAAGCGATTTCCAAGACCTTCGGCACCGGCATCGGCGCCGCCTTGGGCTGGCAGGACATGGAGGTGGCACGGCACCCGTCCGGCCAGCCTTACCTGATCCTCCACGACGGCGGTCAGCGTCTGCTCGCGGAGCGCGGCGGCGGTGAAATCCACCTCAGCCTGAGCCACACCGAAAACTACGCCACCGCGGTGGCCGTCTGGGAAAAGCCGTGAACGCGGGTCCGGCGAGTGCAGTCGCGCGAACCCGCTGGCTGGTGATCGGCTACGGCAACACCCTGCGCGGCGACGACGCGGCGGGCCCGCTCGTGGCCGAGCGCGTGGCCGCCTGGCAGGCGCCGGGCGTCGAAACGCTCGCGGTGCCGCAGCTCACGCCCGAACTCGCCGCCGCCATCGCCCGGGCTGGCGCGGTGCTGTTCGTGGATGCCACCGTCGGCGCTCCGGCCTTAAGCCTTCGCGAAGTGCGGCCGGACCCGGACAACTCGCGCCTCGAACATTCGGCCGCACCCGCCACGCTCCTGGCGCTCACCCGGAAAGCCTTCGGGCAACTGCCGCCCGCCTGGTTGCTCACCATCCCGGCCGAACACTTCGAATTCAGCGAAGCGCTCTCGCCGCTGGCCGCGCGTGGCGTCGAAGCGGCCTTGGCCATCGCGGCCGAGCGACTGCAGGTTCAGCTAGAAACAGCCGGCAAAGGCGGCGAACCCGCGTCCGCCCGCGCCGCCGCGGTCCGGCGGGCGGTCATCGACGTGGGCACCAACTCGGTAAAGCTGCTCGTCGCCGACGTGGCGGGCGAGCGCGTGACCCCCGTCAGCGAACACAGCCAGCAAACGCGGTTGGGTCGGGGCTTTTACGAGACGCGCGTGCTCCAGCCGGAGCCGATCGCCGAAACCGTGCGCGCCATCGCGCGGTTCGCCAAGCTGGCCGCGCAAGCCGGCGCCGGGCGCGTCCGCATCGTCGCCACCAGCGCCGCGCGCGAGGCGAGGAACGCCACCGACCTCCGCGCTGCCGTGCTTGAAGCCACGGGACAAGAACTCGAAATCATTCCCGGCGAGTTGGAGGCACGCTGGGGTTTTGCCGGCGTGATGTCCGATCCGCGGCTGGCCGGCCGCACGGTCTTGTTGCTCGACGTTGGCGGCGGGAGCACCGAGTTCATCCTGGGCCGCGGTCGCGCGGTTCGCCACCAAGGCAGCTACCCGCTCGGCGTCGTGCGATTGCTCGAAAGCCTGCGTCCGTCCGAGCCGCCACGGCCTGGCGATCTGACGCGCGGCCAACAGACGGTAAAGGATTTCCTGGCAACTCAGGTGGCTCCCAACCTCGAACCCATCTTGGCGAGCCTGCGCGGCGAAGGCGTCCAACTCGTCGGCACGGGCGGAACCGCGACGGTATTGGCCGCCATGGCGCTCAGGTTGGAGAAGTTTGACCGCGAGGCGCTGGACGGCTTCACGCTGGCGCGTTGCCAGGTCGCCGAACGGCTGGAGCAACTCTGGTCCTGGCCGCTGGCGCGCCGCCGTCAGTTGCCCGGCCTGCCGCCGGAACGGGCCGACGTGATCCTGACCGGCACGCTGATTTACGACACGGTGATGGCGAGCTTTGGCTTCGACACCTTGCGGGTGACCACGCGCGGTCTGCGCTTCGCCGCCGTGATGGGGCCAGCGCCTTGAGGGCAGACAGCGGCTGGGCAGCGGCTTCGGACTCCGGCTGTTAACGTGGAAGGTGACGCTTGCTCGGCCGAACAGGCCCAGAAGGTCCTTTCCCCAAAATCGCCGACTCGACTCGCTCCCGCGGCACGAGTACATTCCCGGCATGACGAAGACTGCGGAAATCGAAGAGCTGACCCAGCACCTGCCGGAGTTTCTGGAGGCCGTCCGCGCCGGGCATGAAATTGTCATCAGACGCGGTCGCGAAGACATCGCCCGCCTGGTGCCTCCGATTGATCCACGCCGCAGCCCTCGGCGCTCAGTCCGGCAGCTCACGCCTCTGCCGGGCAAGTGGACCGGTGAAACCGTTCTGCAAAGTGGGGATTTGGCGGAGGAAATGTTTGCCCGTCGATGATCGGCATTGACGCGAACGTGCTGGTAGCACTGGCCGTTGCCGGGCATCCCCATCACGCCCGCGCTGTGCGCGCGTTCGAGCAAATACTGGCCGCCGGGGAACAGATTGTCCTGAGTGTCGGTGTGGCCGCGGAATTCTTACATGTCGTCACCGACCCGCGGCGGATCGAACCCGCACGCGAAATGCCAGAGGCCGTGACCTGGCCCGGGCATGGACTGCGGAAGTTGGCCCGCTGTGGTTGGCGACCAGCGATCTGGCCCTCGAACTCTGGCTACGCTGGATGGACGAGTTTCAGTTGGGTCGTAAGCGAATCCTCGACACGCAATACGCGGCTTTGCTCCACGCGAGCGGAGTCCGGTGCCTCCTGACCAACAACGCAGAGGACTTCCGCGTGTTCGGCGTTTTTGAACTCGTGCTGCTTTAAGGCGGCCGCGAGCCTGGGCCACGCAGTGATTCAGCCCAGCAAGGCCGCCAGCTTTATGCCCAGCGCCGCCGCTTCGTCCGGCGATCCGCGCAGGATGGCGCGCCGGGCCGGGCCGTTGCGGAAAGACACGCCCCGCAGGCGGAGCGTTTCGCCCGCCACCTCGGCAAAGGCCGCGACCGGGCTCTGACACCCGCCGCCCATTGCGTGCAGGAAGGCGCGTTCCGCGGTGACACAGCGGAACGTGTCGCGGTGGTTGAGCCGTGCGCCCAGCGTCACCGTTCGTTCGTCGCCCACGCGGACCTCGAGGCCGATGGCGGCCTGGCCGACGCACGGCAGCATTTCCTCCGGCGAAAGCGGCACCGCCAACAGGCCTGCCGGAATGCCGGGATTGCTTGTCACGGGACCGGTTAGCCGGCCGTCGGGTTGGATGACAAAACCCAGCCGCGCCAGGCCGGCCGCCGCCAGCAGCGTGGCGTCCCACTGCGGTTGATCGGCGAGCTTTTGAAGGCGGGTGCCGACGTTGCCGCGAATCTCGACCACGGTCGCCCCAGGCCGGGCGGCGAACACTTGCTCGCGGCGACGCGTGCTGCTGGTGGCCACGGTGGCGTCGGCGGGCAAGCCGGCCAGGGTCAGGCCCGGCGCAAAACCGCGACCGGCTGGCGGCGTTCCTGGCGAAGGCATTGGGCTGCGGCGATAAACCAGCACATCGCGCGGATCGGCCCGCTCCAGCACGGCGCCCAGTTCCAGGCCGGCTGGCAGATCGGTCGGCAGGTCTTTCAAGCTGTGGACCGCAAGGTCGGCCTCGCCCGCGAGGAGCGCCACCTCGAGTTCCTTGGTGAAAAGTCCCTTGGGCAACGACGGGTCTGCCTTCGCCATCGAAGCCTTCTGAAGTTTATCGCCGGTGGTTTTGACGATCTTGAGTTCGAACCGCAGGTGCGGAAACGCTGTGCGGCAGGTGGCCGCGACCATGTTGGCTTGCGCGAGCGCGAGCGGGCTGCCGCGGGTGGCGATGCGGATGGGAGCTTCAGTGGACATCAAGCGAGAGTGCCGGCGGCCATGGACGCGTCGGCGAAAAGCAAAGATGCGTTTGCGGAGACGATTGGAGACGCAAGGCGAGCGAAGCGCGGGTGTCCAACCCGCGCGGGCCAGAACGCGCCCACCCGCCAGTTTGCCGCCGGCGCTGCGGCCAACACAGCGTCGCGTTCAGCCATTACAGGCAAGGCGGGCGACGGGTGGCGTCGCTGGATTCTGCGGCGCGCTCAAAAGGCCTTGAACGCGCTCGCGAATGATGGCTTCACACCGCGCGATTTCCTCCTGGCGTTGGCGCATCGCGTCGCTGGCGATGGCCTGGAGGTCGTCGATGTCGTACAGGAACACACCTTCGAGGCGGTTCACGGCGGGGTCGATGTCGCGTGGCACGGCGATGTCGATCAACAGGACCGGTTGCCCGCGGCGCAGCGGCAGCAAAGGCGCGAGCCGGGCCGGATCGATCACGTAACCGGGCGCGGCGGTGCTGCTGATGATGATGTCCACGCCAGCGAACTCCGCGGACCAATCGTTGAACGGCACGGCGCGTCCGCCCAGTTCGGTGGCCAGCGCCGCGGCACGCTCGAACGAGCGGTTGGTCACCACGATGCCTTTCGCGCCCCGCGACAGCAGCGCCTTCGCGGCCTTTTCGCCGGTGTCGCCCGCGCCGATGATCAACACAGTGCTCTTGGCGAGCGTCTCGAAGATTTTGCCCGCGAGATCGACCGCCACCGAGGCGACCGACACGGTGCCGCGCTGGATGCCGGTTTCGGTGCGGATGTGTTTGGCGACGTTGAAGGCGCGCTGGAAGGCCTTGTTGAGCCGCCGGCCCGTGGCCTGGCACTGGAGCGCGAGGTCGTACGCCTTTTTCACCTGGCCCAGGATTTCCGTTTCGCCGAGGACCATCGAGTCCAGGCCGCTGACGACTTTGAAAAGGTGCTCGAGGCTGTGCGGTTCGCTGTGCGCGTACACCTCGCTGGTCAGCGGTTCGCGGAAGGCGTGGGTGTCGAACAGGAACTGGCGGATCGCGGCCGTTGCCGCAGCCGGCTCCTGCTCGGTGACGGCATAGACCTCGACGCGGTTGCAGGTGGAGACGATCACCGCCTCCTGCGCCAGACCGTCGCTGCGCAGGCGGGCCAACGCCGGCGGGATGGCGGGTTCGGCAAACGCCAGCCGCTCCCGGATTTCGACCGGCGCGGTGCGGTGGCTGAGTCCAACAACGACGACCGGCATGGCTCAAGGGTTATGGATGCCCGACCAGACGTTGGAGATCCAGAACGTCAGCATCACGAACGCGAACGTGCCCATGACGCCCCAGGCAAAGTTACGGCCGCCGCGCTTGGCCCGCGCGCGCGCCACCAGCAGGGTCAGGTACATCAACCAGACGAAGAACGACCAGACGATTTTGGCATCGGGTTTGAGATAGACGCCTTTCTCGCGTTTCAACCAGCCGGCGCCGAGGATCAAACCCAGCGTGAGCAGAACGAACCCCACCTGCAGCAGGCGCCAGGTGATGGCGTCGAGCCGCTGCAGCGAAGGCAGAAACGCCAGCGCGGCGCGGAGTTTGTTCAGTTTCAGGTCGCGCTCCTGGGTCAGGTACATCAGGCCCGCCACGCCCGCCAACCCGAAAGCGCCGTAGGCGAGCAAGGTCAAGGACGCGTGCAGGCTCGCGGCCGGGGCGTGAAAGATCGGTTCAGGGCCGTGCTTGTCCAACTCCGGCATCAAGGCGAACACCCCCAGCCCGAACAGCAGCGGCGCCGCAAACGCCCCAATGAAACGAAACCGCCGGACCAGACCGAACGCCAGGTAGGCGGTCACCACCGTCCAGCCGACGAAGGTGCTGGCCTCGTAGAGGTTGGTGACCGGACAGCGCTGGAAGGAAAATCCGCGCTTGATCATGGCGATGGTGTGCAGGCCCATGCCGGCGAGCAGGAGGATGTACAGGATGCGATTGTCCTGCCGGAATCCCCGCCGCCAGAGAAACACGGCATAGACCGTGGCGATGCCGTACAGCACCACGGCCAGCAGAAAGAAGTTGCGGTCGGTCAAGCCAGACACGCCACTAATGTAAAGGCGCGCCTGGCGGGTTTCGAGACTTTCCTTGCGGGCAAAGCCTGGTCGGTTTTCCCAACGCGGCCCGCCTGCACGGAGCGCCGGTGTCCAACCGGCGAGACAAAGCCGACGCCGCCATTCATTGGCTGAGTTCGCGGAAGGTCTGGCAACCGGCGGAGACACCGCGACCGTCCCCCCGAGCGTCGTCCACCGGACAAAACGCCCGGCGCGAACGGCTGCGCCGCTACCTGCGCGACAAGGGCTTCGGCTGCCTGCAAAACAGCGTGTGGATCACGCCCGATCCGCTGGCGGAGGAGCGGCAGGTTCTCGGCGGCGGGAAGATCGATGTGGAATCGCTCCTCCTGCTGGAGGCGGTGACGAACGATCCGCGGCTGCCGGGGCGGATTCTGCCGGCCGATTACCTGGGGCAACAGGCGGGGCGGCGGCCAATCCCAAAGGGATTGCGGCCTCCAGCCCAAGGTTGCGAGGAACGAGCTACCTTGGGTCACGATTCGAAAATGAATTCAACCGCAACGCGGTTGCGGCAAGTCCTTTCGCGACGCCCCAATCAATCCCAAACATATTTCTCGTCCCATTCGATTTCGTGTCGCTTTAATAACGCACGCAATTCGTCTTGGAAACCAACCTTGCGATGATGCTCTTCCTGCCCGCCGATATATTGCTTCACCGGTTCGAGATGGGATTGGCTCACGGAGAAATTCGCATAGCCGCCTTGCCATTCGAAGTCGGCGTAATCGCGACCGCGCTCCTTCAGCCAGAGGTTCGAGACGCGTTTCAATTCCTTCACCCATTCGGCCTGGGTGAGGGTGCGCCCGAAGCGCGCGAGCGGATGGACATGGTCTTCCACGCCGCCGCCGAGGAGGGGCGGGCAATCGAGTTGTTTGGAGACGCCGCCGAGATACGCATGGAGCGCGTCGCGCGTGGGTTTGTCGCGCAAGAACGGTCGGCGGTCTTTGGTGGAGAAGACGAGATGTATGTAAACGGCGGAAAGGGATTGTGGCCTGGCGGAAGGATGCCAAATCGAAAGCGGTTCGCCAGCGTGAATCGGCGTTGCGAATCGGTGTTCAATCCCAAAGGGATTGTGTCCATCGACGCGAACACGCGCGCCGCGATTTGAATGCCCCAACGGGGCATCGGCCTCCAGCCCAAGGTTGGCGCGCCAGCGCCTACCTTGGGTGCGCGTTCGGAAATGAAAACAACGCCGTTGGCGTTGTGGCCCACTGCTACGTTGGGTTACGAATCAAACGAATCGAACAACCTCAACGAGGTTGTGGCCGTTTGTGCGCGGACGGTGGAAACGAAATGGCCGCAACCGCGTTGCGGTTGGAAATGATTTGCGGACGGTGACCCAGGGTAGCTCGTGCCTCGCAACCCTGGGCTTGGGGACGGAATCCCGTTGGGATTCTCGGACCGTGCATGATCAATCAGTCAACGAAACCTTGATGCCGTCCGGTGGAATTTCGAGCAATCGCACAAGACCTTGCAAGTCGTCGCGCTTTTCCTCGGTTTCCGTATTTGTGAACACGTAAAGTTCAGTGCCGGGAATCAGCTTGTGACCAAAGGGCTTGCCTTTCCGTGGATTCAGGAAGTCCACAGCAGGATTCGTCGAGAGCGAATACTTGCCGCGAACGAATCGAGTTCGAGTCAGCCGGTCAGCCATCGGCTCTCCGAAAATGCGAATGAGCCTCCCCAGAAACACGGCCATTGTTGTCGTCGCTTTCTTTTCGCAGATTTCCTCATCAGGCTCAGACTTGCCGAGTTTCGACCACCACACGCGAATGTGAAGTTTGCTTCCACCTCCTCGCCCCGCTTCACCAGATTCGGGCGCCCAAATAATTCTTCCGGCTCTGGTGGTGTCGGAGCGGGAACGATATAGCCAGGGCCGCCGCCGGGACGCGGCCAAATTCCCGCGACGATTCGAGCCAGTTCCAAACCACGCTGTTTGATTTCCTGCTCGCTCCACTGCTCATGCCCAGCGAAGTGACCATTGAGAGAAACGTTGCTCCCTGCGAACTCAGCTTTTTTGTCCGCGAAGCTTCCGTTGCCGAGTTCTGGATTGTAACCAGTGAGTGTCAAATTCCCGAGCGTGTGAAGCCACTTCTCATGCAGAGTGCGCCAGTTCGTTCCAAGCATTCTCTGCCACGACTCTCCATCGCCATCATCGGTGTCAATCATTTGCGGCAGCACATGCTCCACACTCAGTTTCTTGAGATTCACTTCTTCTTTATGGCCGTGTGGCGTTCCAACGTTTCGAGAAGCAACCGGCATTTGTTCCGCTCTCGCTTGTAAATCGGGAACTCAACCAAGTGAGGAACGAATGCGGCATCGTCGGGCCAGCCTTATTGTAGAAAAAACTCCCTCAGCGCCTGTTTGAAAACTCTCGAACGGCATTGGTCGCTCAGGCCCGGCGGCGGAGTTGAAGGCGAAGCCTGGCCAGGTGAATCCAGGCCTCCGCACGCGATTCGGTGCGCGCGTCGTCACGGACCCACCGTCGGGGCCGCCTCCACCCACCCAACGTCCGCTCGACGACCCGGCGCCGCGGGAGGACGCCGCCGCCACGGACCTTGTCCGAGCGCTTGACCACCGCAACTTCCAGACGGGGCCACGGCTCCCTCCCCCAGCCGCGGAACGCCTCGCCGGTGTAGCCCCCGTATAGCCTCTCCGGCGTTGTTCACCGGCTGGGGCCGAGCCGCCGTCTTTGCTCGACCCACCAGCCGGTCAACAACGCCGCCGGCCCGGCGCCCGGCGCCTGGATCGGCCTGGACTGGGGTCATGAAACCCACGCCTTCGTCCTGCAGGACCACACCGGCCAGCGCGAGGAAGGCACCCTGAAACAGTCGGCCGTGGGGTTGACCCGGTTTGATGGACACCCTGGGGGCGGGGCGCTACAAAGAAAGCGCACATGACAAAAGCGAAAGCCAAGAACGAATCGGTTGCTGCCCTAACGCCGAGCGGCCCGTTGCCGGCGG
>JAKANS010000315.1 GCA_021823625.1 bacterium
TGCTTACCGCCCGATGCGCCCGACCTCAACCCGGACGAGTTTGTCTGGGGCGACATGAAGCCCCACGGGCTGAGCAAGAAGCCGCTCCGCAAGAACGAGTCACTCAAAGAGCGCGTGCAGAGCGACCTCAACACGCTCAAAGGAAACCGGAAGCTCGTGCGCTCGTTCTTCGGAGCGAAAAGTGTAGCCTATGCCGGCGACTAGGCAGTAAGTGTCCACGTTCGCTTCGCCGCAGCGCTGATTTCTCATTGGGGTAACCAAGCGGCTTTGGAGGCGGATACGAGAGCGAAGGCCTTTCGGCCATTTCGGGGCGCCATGAAATCGTAAAACCCCTGGAGCGTAGCCTGTCGTGGAGGGTGGCACCCCGCAGAGGGCCGCACCCACCGCGATCGTCACCAGACTGGCCAGCGCATAGTCCCCTTGCTTGGTGCGCCAGTTGGGCAGGCCGGCGAAAAACCCGCGCATCCGGCCCACCTCCTCCGCATTCTGCGGACAGTCCGGCACCGGTCCCGCCTCCAGCACCTTCAAGGCCGCCGGCAGGTTGCGCCCCCGCAAGATCGTCCGCGCCCCCGGCCGCAGCTCCCGCACCCAAAGTGGCTTGGGCCGCTCATGGGCCACGTAATAATCCTGCCGGGCTCGGCGGTAGCCTTGCGTCTGCCCCAGGAGCGTCCACCCGCCAGCCTTGTAACCGGTGCCGCGAAACAACTGGCGATCGACAAAGCTCTCCGCCACCAGCACCTCGTGCCCATGGCGGCCCAGCCAATCCACTGCGAGTCGGTCCAAGCACAAGCGCATCACCCGGCTGGCAAGGTTGGGCACCCGGCCTTCGGTCCGGATCAGGAACCGGCTGTTGTTGACCACCAGCGTCAACCGGCGCCGCTTCTGGCGCTCCGTCCCGCCGATCCAAGCTTCCCGATCTTTCAGGTGGAAGGCCGCCGCGTTCCACGTCAGCAGCGCCACTCACTGGCCGTCCACCTCCGCCACGTAGCGCAGTTGTTCGCCGACCAGATCGGCGCTGGGCAGATAGTGTTCATGGCAGATCAACTCATCGAAACGCGCGCGCGCTCCAGGTTCGAGGAGCCGTACCCGAACCTCGGCGAGGCGGCTCTGCTCTGCCTCGCTCAACAGCGGTTTGGGCGTTTTCATGCCCGCCACCGTAAAAGAGTGCCAGCGGGTGGTTCACTCCATTCCCGCATCCGCCTGCCAACAAGCGGGGGGCGAGGTGACCGGCGCGTGCGGCACCGGTTTCGGGCCAAGCCTGACCGACCGCTCCCACGCCGCCACCTCCCCTCCGGCTCTGTCAGATGAAACACCCCTGCCGAGGGGATCCGGCTCAGCCAATCCCGTCTTGAACTCCCGGCCTGGCCGCGGCAGGTTGGTCCCGTCTTCGAGAATGCGCCATTCGATCCATCGCTATGAAACATCATGCACTCCCAGCGTCGGTTTTCGTGGAACAACGAAAGTCCCCAGGCACCGGCCGCCATGGGCATTTCGCCGCGGTTCCGCGGATTGGCGGTTGCAGTCTCAGAGCCGCTCCGCCGGCACCGCTCTCCTCTTGGTGGCGGGTGTGCTCGCCATCCTGATCCCCGGCCATGGCTACTGTGGCGCAGCCCCGGAGGCCGGCGATGCGATGCGCCCGGACCAATTGCTCCTCCGGGATTACCGCCCCAGGTCCATTTTCCACCTGCCCGAGACTCACGTGGAGAAGGCGCGGTATCCGGTCATTGACGTGCATTCGCACGCCTACGCCAAGACCGAGGCGGACGTGGGTCGCTGGGTGGCCACCATGGACGCCGTCGGGATCGCCAGGTCGGTGATCATGCCGGGCGCGACGGGAACGCAATTCGACGATCTGTTGCGCCTGTACCGTCGGCATCCGGATCGGTTCGAGGTGTGGTGCGGGATTGACTACGCGGGATTTGACCAACCCGGCTATGGCCCGGCCGCAGTCGCCGAACTGGAACGCAGCACCCGGATGGGGGCAGCCGGCGTGGGTGAACTCAGCGACAAAGGGGGTGGTCTCCGGAGAAACTCTGGAGGGATGCACCTCGACGATCCGCGGATGGACCCGATCTTGGAGAAGTGCGCGGAACTGGGGTTGGCCGTGAACGTCCATGTCGGCGAAGACCGCTGGATGCATCTTCTACCGCTACGATCTGGCTGCCAGGAGCCAGAGGAGCTTCGGCCGGCAATGCGCTGATGGTGAAGCTGGTGTCGGCGCCACCTACCGCACCGTCTGCCGCTCCATTGCGGTCGAACTGGACGACGGTTCCGCTTACTTCACGACATCCGAAGGCACGATTCAGCGTTACGCCGCCGCTACGGACACCGTCGCACCGGTCGAGGGCGAGGACATGAAGAAAGACTACTTCGGACTCTACGATTCCACCTCGCCGGGTCACATGGGCTACAACTGGCGGCAGACGTTCTGGCGCGCGCAAGACCGGATGATCTACGGAGTGCACGGCAACAGCGGCTACCTGTTCCGGTTCGATCCCCGGTCGCCGCGCATCGAGGCGCTGGAGCGGTTGACCTCGGAACCGTCGCAGCGCTCCGGCATGTTCGACCAGTTCAGTTACGGCTACCTGGGATTCGGGCTGGGACCGGATGGCAGGACGATTCACTACCTGACCGGCGGTCCGATCTACCTCGACGGCAAACGGCTCTCAGGCAAGGCGACGACGGCCATGGGTGAAGCCAGGGGCCTCGAGAACCTGCACCTCATCACCTATGACCTCGAGAAGTCGCACTATACCGATCACGGCGCGGTCTTCTACGAGAACTCCCAGCGTCCGCTCTATGTGAACGCCCTCACGGTCGGCCGCGATGGGATGGGGTACACCCTGCCGCGCATTACGGAGAACGGCCGAACCCGGTCCGACTTACTGCCTAGTCGCCGGCATAGGCTACACTTTTCGCTCCGAAGAACGAGCGCACGAGCTTCCGGTTTCCTTTGAGCGTGTTGAGGTCGCTCTGCACGCGCTCTTTGAGTGACTCGTTCTTGCGGA
>JAKANS010000316.1 GCA_021823625.1 bacterium
CGCCGATGTAGTGCGAGATCCCCGCATACGCCTGCGGCAACTGCGCCGCGCGATAATCGCCGCGCCGTATCCACTCGAGCATCGCACGTGCCGCCGTGCCGGTGAGGCCGCGATGCAGCCCGGACTCCTCGAGGTACTGCTCCCGCAAATCCCACGCATACCGCACGGGCGAACAACAATGCACCAAGTGCCGAGCCCCGGTCGGCACGTTCACCCGATGCGAAACCGCATGTGTGTTGGAAATCACGATGTCGTAACCGCGCAGGTCGTACCCGCGCACCGCCATCGGCATCAGCGGCAGCAACAGGCGATATCGCTTCCCCACTCCCGGCAGCGACTGCATCCACGACGTCGTCACCGCCCGCCCTGCAAGCCCCAGCGCCTCGCGGTCGCTCGGCGCCATCACATCAACCAGCGCAAACAGGTCGGCGTCGGGATAGACCGCCAGCATTTCCTTCAGCACCAGCTCCGACCCGCCCAGCGTGGTCAGCCACTCGTGCACGATGGCAATGCGGGGTGCTCCCGCGCGCGTGGCGCCGCCCATATTCATGGCTGCAAGTTTACCTGCCTCGACCCTTCCGCGCACGGAGCTTCCGTCGTGAACAAGCCAATGAAATCGCTGGTGCTCGCCGTCGGTTCGCTCGTGATGGCGTTCTCGCCGATGCCCCTCGCGGCGCAGACATTCTCTGGCGGACTCGGCTACTGGACCACCACCGGCGGCAAGAATGGCGAGGCGGCCGCCCACGGATACCGCGTGCAGAGCGCGATGCAAATCAGCATTGCGCACCGCGTGACCGATCTCGAAGGCGGATTTTCCCAGGCCGCGTTCAAGCGGTCGTTCCCCACCGGCGTGTCGCGAGTGAACGAGAATTCCCTCGAGATTGCCCCGCTGGTCCACCTCCGCCCCGGAACGCCGACGTGGTGGCCCTACGCCGGTCCGGTGGCCTCGGTTGGCATTGGGTGCGGCACGGCAGGCAACAATGACCCCAACGGGCGTGTGGCCTGCGACACCGATCACCGCAGCGAGGGAAGCGCTCGACTCGGCGTCGCCGCTGGCGTGGTCTTCACCAAGCCCGCCACCACCTTCAACCTCTCGGCCGACGTACGCCTCCAGGCCAACACCGTCGCTTCCACCCGCGGCAGCGGCCCTGTGCTCCTCGTCGCCATCGGTATTCGGGGACGGTAGCGAGTGGCACGCTGATTTTCTTCACCACGGAGGCACGGAGGACGCGGAGGTTGCACGGAGGCTAAAGACTACTTGGGGAAAAACAGCGCGCCACGCAGAACGTTGCGTGGCGCGCGCGTTACTCCAAGAGGTTTGTATCCTCCGTGCAACCTCCGCGTCCTCCGTGCCTCCGTGGTAAAAAACCCCTGTACCAGAACGGAGTTTACCGCCCGCTCAACCGCTGCAGCGCAGCGCGCGCGGCCAACAGCTGCGCCGGCGGCTGTGCGCCGGCCGGAAGCGCGTTCACCGCGGCGTTGTAGGCGTTCACGGCGGCCACAAGCGTCAAGAAGCTCGGCGAAGCGCCCAGTGCCTGAAGCGCCTGCGCCAAGGCGGTGGCCGGACCAGAACCAATCGTACCAGACAGGCCGGAGACAAATGCGGCGGACTGCGTCGCGTTGCCGCTAAGCGTGCCGCCCACCTGTGCCGCCGCCGTGGCCGGCACCGGCACCGTGGCCCCGCCAACCGTTGTCGTCACGTTGCCGCCAGCTTGGAAGCTGGTCGAGACGCCATTCACGTTGTTACCAGTCGGGCCACCGCCCATTCCCCCACCGCCCGTCGAAGGCGTCGGCAGGAACGCACCCAATGAACCGCCCACGCCGGCGCCGGCGCCGCCGGGGCCCGAGTGATCGGAGCCAGAACCACCCTGCGCCTGTGCGGTGCCAGCGATCAGCAGCGCCATCGCGCCAACTGCGAAGATTCTCTTCATCTGTCCTTCTCCTGAGTTAGAAGCGCAGGCCGAAGCCGGCGCCCAGGGTGAACCGAGCCTTGTCGCCCGCCGAACCCGTCACATCGGCCAGCGCCGGCGTGATCACGAGCGGGAACTGCTTGAACAGTGCGAGCGAGAGCCCGAGGTTCAGGTCCTGACCCGTCCAGTCGCCGATCAGGCCGACGTACTGATTGGCACGAAGGCCGACCGAGCCAAAGAAGTTGATGCCGCAGTCCTTGAGCCCATTGGCCTGCGTCAGGTCCTCGGCGCAGAAGCGGCCGTTGCCCACGCCGGCATTCAGCGTCACTTGGCTGAAGGGCACCGACGGATCGCCGCCGCTGCGCAGCGCGGCAACCTTGGAGACCACGCCGTACACCGTCTCGGTGGTCTCGAAGTTGCTGCCGCTGACCTTCACCCCTTCGACGCCCACGGCGATCGCCGCGTTGTTCGGCAACAGGCGATGCGCCTTGAAGCCGGCGGCCGTGCGGTCAAAGAGCCCCGAACGCACCGTCGAAAGCGACGAGATCACCACCTCGAGGCCAATCGCGTTCCGGGCATCGCCCAGCCCGAACCCGAACGACGCCGAGGCATCGTCCGTGTTGGCGTAGCGGGTCTTCGCCTGATAACCCACTCCCGCGAAGACGTCGCGGAAGCTCGGTCCAAAGGCCAGCGGCGAACTGGCGCTCACGCCCGGAGAAGCCCGACCAAATCGCCCACCGATGGCGGCTTCAGAGGTCGGAACGGGGAGCATCAGGTCTTCCTTGGCCTGTGCCCGCACCGAACTTGGCGCAAACGCTGCTGAAATCAGCACAGCGCCGGCGAACCATTTCTTGCCGACCATAACGAACCCTCTCGGATGAGATGTATGATTATTGAACAAAGTGCCTACTGCCGCAGATGCTGCGAATGTCGGGAATTCACAAGGGCTTGTCAAGCCAAATTCCGCTTACGGTCCAGAGACGCTGCAAGTGGCAGGATGTAACGACTCCGTCAGGACAGCGTCATACCGGCGCATCCCCCCCAGCTTTGTCGTGTCCAGCCGCCCGTCCGCCGGACGCGGCGCTTTGGCCC
>JAKANS010000165.1 GCA_021823625.1 bacterium
CGGTCGTGGCCACGAACAACTCGGACTGTTTGGGGGTGCGTCGACCCAGCGCCATAATGAAGTTCCTCGTTGGACGCTCTCCCCTTTTAAATGTTCACTCCCCCGGGCGACTTTTTTGACGGGCTGTCAACCGTTGTCCCAGCGACGGCGCGGAGGAAGTTGGGCAGGAGACGTTGGTGGCCATTGCCGGTGCGCTGCACACCTTCCGCGGCCAGACGGACGCGGAGTTCTGGAGCTGGTGTTATCGGATCGCCCGGAACAAACTCAGTGATCACCTCAAGCGGCGACAGACTCCGTCACAGGCCCCAGCCGGGTTCGAGGATTTGGAGGCCGTGGTGGCGATGACGACGCAAGAGGAACCGTTGTCCACCGGCGAACGTCTCGATCTAGAGTATGCCATGAAGCTGCTGCGTCGGGCCAAGCCGCCCTGTTGCGATTACCTCTGGCAATATTACATTCTGGGGTGGGATTACGCGGAAATCGCGGTGGCGTCCGGTTCGAGCTACGACGGCGCACGGATGCAGGTACAGCGGTGCCTGCAACTAGCCCAGAAGCTGGTGCAGGAGGGAGCGTGAACCATGCCCAACAACGACATTTCTGAATCCGCAGCGAAACTGCGCAAACTGGCCGACCGGCTCCACCGCGGCTGGGCCAAGCTGCATCCAGTCACCGAAAAGCAAATGCTCGGCGTGCGCGAAGCCGTGCGTGACCAGTGGCTGCGCGAGCAGCAGGTCCAATCCCAGGCGGGATCGACGGGCCAGACCCACAAGCCGAAGGCCCCGAAGCAGGCGCAAACGGAGGCGAAGCGCCGGAAACGGCGGAACGATCAGTCGCACGGTCACAGTCACTAACCGGCCTCCGAAGATGGGCGTTACTCCCCTCGTAGCCGTTTGAGGGCGTAGGCGTCCAATACTGCTCTCCGGGCGGCGCGGCCGCTGGCTCCTCCGCGCTGGATGAGGGTGAGCTGAAAACGGGAGGCGCGGGCCAGGGCCTCCTCCTCGGCTTGCCGCCTTGCTTCTGGCGACAGAGAGTCCCAGGCGCGCTGAATGCGCTCTTCGTTTTCGCGTTCCTTCGCGTGGTCCCGGACCGCCCGCGGCTCGCGGGGCGGATGCGCTTGCTGCTGCCTCTGCATGACTGTTTGCGAGCGTTTCGTCTGGGCGTTGCTGCGGACAAACTCGCGTGGTGGTGCATAGTCGCCTTGGATGGCGCAGAGAAGAAAGCCGGGCGGGTTGCGGGCGAGCCTGGGATCATTCCGAGCGAGCATCCAATCGAAGACCGCGAGCTGCGCTTGGATTTGTGCCGGTAGATATCTGGCGACCGTCCTACGAGCAACGGGCGCGGTGACACCGCGCCCGACGAGTGCGACCGTGAGTTGTGCAGCCCTCGGCGAATCCGACATGCAATCCTTCGTCGCCGCTTGGCCCCTGGCTTCCTCGAACACGGCCTGCCATTCGCCGCAGCCCAGGCGCCGGAGCCGCTCCGCGTCGGCCATCGGTCGTAGATAGCCCTTGCGCTCCAGTTCGGCGATGGCTGGCCGCAGTTTGCGTTTGAGGCCGGCCGCATCGTAGCCTCGGGCCAAGCCGATGTGTTCCCAAGCCAGTTCCTTGAGGTTGAATTCCCAGCGCGGTTTGTGAAAGAACCGTTTGTCGAGGAAGCGATACAAACGCTTGGCGATGGCGCTCTCCAGTTCTCGAAAGAAATCGAAGTCCAGGCGCTTGAGGTTGCCAGCCTGGAAACTGCGAAAGAGGACCTCATTCCAAACGAAAGCTGACAGCGGCCCATCTTGCCCTTCCCGGCCTGGGCTTCCGCCGCGGCCGGCTCGGTGGCAGAGCCAGGCGTTGTCGAGCACGTGGAATTTCTCGTTGACCCAGCAGCGCCGAACCTTGTTCCACCAGGCGTTGTCGTAGTAGAGAGTCACGCCGGTCCATCGGTTGAGCGATGCATCCAGGCGCTCGTAGCTCTTGCTCTCGTCGCGCCACGCCAGCAGCCGGATTAACTGGTAGCGCGTAAACGGGACTTTGCGGTCGGCAAAGCCGCGCAGCTTGGTGATTTGGATCAAGCCGAGCAGCACCTCGTCATCCAAGGCCGTGGGCAGACCGTAGGCGTCGGAACCACTGATGGTGAGTCGGCGGGTGATCGTCTCACCTCGCTGCGCAGCCCACACCTGGTCCTCGAACTGGAGCGTCTTCTGGTCAGGGCGCAGCCGGTGAGCCAGGGCGCAGAGTGGGAACTCCGCCAGGTTGAGTTCATCGCGCGCATCGGCGACAGTGGTGGCCATCAAGTCTGTTTCGATGCGCTCCTGCGGTTCCACGATTCCCCTCCTTCACCAGCATCCAGGCGTTGTTGTTACAAAGTTAGAAAACACAGTTGAAGGTTACAGTCGGAAACCGGCAATCCTTTCAGTGACCTGCCGGATTTTTCCTGCCCCGAATCCCGGTAAAAGCTGTCTCAATTCCCGGTATGGACCTGCCCCGCCTCCCGGTGACTCCTACCTCAAATCCCGGTAGAGCCTGTCTCCGTTCGGAAGCTGGCTGCCTCGAATCCCGGTATGACACAATTCGCTCCAGCACGGTAGCGCAAAAGCCTCCCTCCCTCCCCTGTCGTCATCTATCGTCACTGCCCCGGGCTCGACAGTTCGGCCCGTGGCGCCACGGTTCCGTGGAAGGTCATAACGGCTTTCTGGACTGAAATTACCGGCAGGCCCGCCTCTCCCATGCCGGTCGGAAGGTCCGACGTGCCAGAGCGCCGTATCGTTCCTTTAATCTGCTGTCCGGCGGAACGTCCGGCTCACTCGTTGGTCTGTGGCCGTCCGGAGGTACTCGGCCGGAAAGCAAGCAGACCAGCAAGCAAGCTGGCTGGTTGGCAAACAAGGTGTCTTGCTTGAAAGCAAGCTGGCATGTTAGCAAGCCAGTAGGGGAGGGACAGATGATCACCGCGCTCACCAACTCCAAAGGCGGCGTCGGCAAATCGACCCTGGCCGTACATCTGGCCGTGTGGTGGCAGGAACGGGGCGCCGACGTGGCGCTGGTGGACGCCGATGGGCAAGGCTCTTCCTCGCTCTGGCTTCAGGAAGCTGCACCTCACATCCCCGTGTTTCGGCTGCAGACCCCCGATGACCTCCTTGACCAAGTCCCCGAGTTGCGCGGGCGCTTCGACCATGTGATTGTCGATGGTCCTGCGGCCATGTCTGAAGTGACACGCGCGATCCTTTTGGTGACGGACCTGGCCTTGCTTCCCTGCGGGTCGTTCGCCATCGACTTACGCGCTGCCGCCGAGGCGATTCGAGTGGTCCAGCAGGCGCAGAAGATTCGGCAACGGGATCCCCAAGCCATTCTGGTGCCAAACAAATTGCAGGTGCAATACAGGCTCAGCCGGGAACTGTTGGCGACGGCAAAGTCGCTGGAAATTGCCTCAGCGGGCGGTCTGCGGCTGCGCCAGGCCTACGCCGAGGCGGCGGGCCAGGGGACAGTAGTCTGGCGGTTGGGACGGGCAGGCCAACCTGCCGCCAGGGAAATCAAGGAGTTGTTTGATGGATTGTTCGGAGAAGACTCGCAGGCCGATGAGCCAGGCGTTGCAGCCGGTTAGGGTGAATGACGCGGCGCGTGCGTTCGTCAACGGCGGCGCTGTCAAGACGGTCACCACTCCTATACCCGTGGTTGCCCCCCCACCACCAGTGGCGGGAAGTAGTGGGGCGGCACCCGTTTCATTCGATGCCCGGCTTCAGAATCCAAACGGCGTTCCCACGGCAAGCGGTCCGGCGGCACCATCGCCAGCAGGTCTGCCGGTTGTGTCGGCCAGCGTCTCCATGACTTTCCGCTTGCCGGCGCCGCTTTCCGCCCAATTGGTGCGGGTGTCCACTGAGCGAAAACTGCGGCGCCAGGAACCCTTTACCCAACTGGACATCGTCGTCGAAGCTCTGACTGCCTGGCTCCGCAACTGCGGCTAGAGGGGTGGGCGGCGAGGGAGGTTTCACTTCAGCCTGTCCGGTCGGCGGCAAACCGTGTTAGAACCACTCCCGGTGGGGGCCCAGGGCTCTCACCGCAACTGTCAGGGCGTGCCCAGCGCGTTCTCTGACGTCATTGAGATGGGCGCGAACACCCGGCAAACCGAACTCACCATTCGGCTAAGGGGACGGACTTCACCAGCCGTCGCGTTCGTGTCCCGTAGAGCTGGATTTCCACGAGAGTGGGTCGTCCAGTTCGAGAGAGGCTTCTGGAAGTAATCCTCTGCTACCAACAGAGAGTAATCTCCAGATTCTATCTCATGAGGTGGACTCGCGAATGCGGGCGAACGGGAAATGCTTCGCCGTGCAAATCGGCGGAGTCGTCTGGCTCAAAGCGGGTGCGTCGTGAACAAGGAGCACGACCAATCCCCCGGCGGGACTCGGACCACAGCCGCAAGGCCAATCGGGTGCAAGACTCGACAGGTTCGTTTAACGCACGCTGGCGTCGGGAGTCTGGCGGTGGCGACACTGACCAGCCGGATGTTGATCACATCCGGGTATCCGCTCAAACGGCGGAACATGAAAAGCTCAACGATGAACGGGGCGTCAAGCCCTTGCCAGTCAGCCGCAGCAGAGACGGAGCCGAATCGGGAAACGCCTGACCAGGGCGGGTAGAGGAGCAGCTTCTGTATTCTAGCCCTCGAAATCAGCCCCGATCTATCGGGACTGGAAACCATGCCGGGGCGGGAGCCTTGGACATGCCTGGCAGGTTCGGACCAACAGGTCCTACCTACGTGACTGCTGTAGTGAAGAGTCAGATTAACCGTGCAAGGAGTGTGGCCGCCGGAGTGGTGTCCGGTGCCGGTCGTCAACCGGTGATTCAAAAGCCGCAGTCTGATGAGAGTGCTTCAAGTAGGACCAGGCGATGCCTGGACCCAATTGTCTTCGGTCCAAAGGCCGAGGGCGGGGTGTCGTTTCAGCAAGGCAGTTGAAGCGGCGGGTGCGTGCCAACGGGTGGTGCCGGGCACAATTGCACACACGAAAGAAGCGACGGGATGAACCCGTCTCAATGAACGTCGTGGGCCGGTGGATTCAAACTCCACCGGCCCATTTCGGTGAAGGAGAACTGCGTTCAGCCGAACGTTGTCTGGGGACAGGCAACGCTCGGCTGAGGGCAGGCCCCTATACTGAGAAACGGACAATGACAGGATAGAGGTTCAGATACGCGCGCAACCGCTATGGATTGTGCAACAACAATGCAGGAATACAGCGCGCGCGGGCAACGTCGCCCGACGCGAAACCTGCGCAGCGCGCGTATCCAAGGTTTTGCGGAAGGGCAAGGTTGAACGTCGTTTTGCAGCGGGGACCGGCTGCCGAAGGATTTGGGCTTTTGGGGAGGCCGCGCCCAACCATGCAACCTCCATCCACCTGCCGCTAAGCCGTGAAGCACCGGGCAACGCACCACGGCTGGCGGGCCGTGTTGCTCCGAGTCGGTCCCACGTGTTTGATGGTCCCATTGCGGTCAGCGCCTCGGCTGGCGCGGAACACCACGATGGCGCTTGGAAAAGGTGCACTCTGGTCGGCATGGCCAAATTTCAGCCGCCCTCTCAAGAAACGAATTTCGCCCTGGAGCGCGTAGGTGTGCCACCACGCCGTGTCGGTCCGGGCCGGCACCAGGCAAACCACTTTCGCCCCCGCCTTCGCGGATTCCCAGGCCTTGCGCATCCAGTGTCCGATCTCGCGGCCGTAAGGGGGATTCATGAAGACCACCTCCCGCCGCCAGTCCTGGGCCAAGCCATCTTCTGCACGCGTGAAATGGCGCCCGCAGCGGGCATTCGCATGTGACGAGCACGGATCGAGCGTGAAGTGGAACTCGCCGTTCAACAACTCGAAGAGCCAATCCGGCGTGGCCCAGTCATCTGTGCGTGAGGAGAAATGAACCGCCAGCGAGCGGCCGTTCCGGTGGCCGGCGGGAGCTGACGCCGCCGTTCGGTGTTCCCCCCGAACACGCCCAAGGGACAGTAATGGTTGGTCGGTCGCCACAGTTGCTCGCAGGGGCCGGGCGCCGATTTCCTGATCGACGCTACGCCCCTTACGCGCAATCAGTCGCCGGAACGCACCAAAGGCGAACAAGGAGACGAAAGAATCCGCACTGGGGGCGTCGCCGACCGCGGGAGCCGAGGCCGCACTTTGATGCGGGTTCCTGCTCACAAACCATCGGCGTGGGGCTCATGCAGGTTTGAGATCGCGCCAGACCCGCAACCCGGCACCTCTGGGACGGCCAGAACCCGGTCGCACCACCGTGGGACATCCGAATGCAACGCAAAGTTGGCCGGCGTCCATAACACCGTTTGGAGGTGTAAAGTGGCATACCGATGTGTGGCCACGAGTGTGGCCGGCTTTGTCCAACAATTGGCGGTAACCTATGTGGGGAACGGGTACTGGTTCTATGTCGCCGGCCGCGTGCCGGCGCACAAAGACCCCGCGGCGACCGACCGCAAGCTCATCGCCCGCTACGACATCGAGGTCTCAAAGTGGATACGAGCTCGCCGGAAGAAACAGGGGTTCGCCAACGTGCAGTATCTCAGGTACCACCGATTCTTCGTCGTCCTGGCGACGCACGGCGAACACCCGTTCTTTGCTGCCGAGGCGAAGCAGATTCGCGATTTCCGCCGGCAGCCGCTCCACTTTAGGGGTTATTCGATCGGCTGCCGGAAGGGGAAGGAGGGTCAGCGATGGCATCCTTCCGTCCGCATCGAGCGAGCGTCGTTTCGCGCGCTGAGAGTCCGATTCGCCGCTTTGGCCGCGCATTGTTCGGTCGAGGAGCTTGGCCGCGAACTGCGGGCCATTGGGGTCGAGCGCTACGCCCCGGTCCGCGACCAACTCCGCATCCTTCGGCGCGCTGTCAACCGTCGGCGCAAAGCGGCCGGGCTGGAGTTAGTGCCCCGTGAGGCGGTCTGGCTGCGGCGAAGGCCAGTGAAGCCGTTCGGCGAGTGATTGCCACGGGCCGGACGCTTTCAGCAGGACAGGTAACCCAGCTCGCGCAACGAGACAAAATCCCGGGGCCGCTCCTCGGTGCGCCGGCCCAGGATAATGTGGTCGATGACGTCGATCTTGAGCAGTTGACCGGCACGGACAAGGTCCCGCGTTACTTTGATGTCGGCTTCGGACGGCGTGGGGTCCCCACTGGGGTGGTTGTGTACCAAAACGAGGGCCGCGGCGCGCCGGGCGATGGCGGCGGAAAACACCTCGCGGGGATGGGTCAGGATGGTATCCAGCGTTCCTTGGCTGATGTTCTGCACACCGATCAAACGCCGCCGCGTGTTCAGGAACACAACCTGAAAGTTCTCGACCGTATACAACCTGTTCTGCTCGCGAAGCAGGTCCGCAACTCGTTCCGGCGTGTCGAGCAACGGCGCCTCTGGGCATGCCTCCTTGGTTAGCCGTTGGGCGAGGAGGAAAGCTGACTTGATCGCGGCGGCCTTGGACTTGCCGACGCCCTTGACTTGCTGGAGCTCGTCCAAAGACGCTTGAGCCAAGTTGGTCAAACCGCCGAACTGCTCCATGAGTACTTGGGCGGCTGGCCGACCGGCCAAGGTCAAAAGCAATTCCGTGTTGTTTACGTGCTCCAGCGGCTCCATCGGCCCCTCCCTCGACACTGGATACTACTCCCGTTTGATTTCTTAAGGAACAGCGAAACGAACATCCGGTCCGTCAACAATTGCGAACCAATCCAGCCCGATGCGAACAGTGCTGCGAACGGTCGTTTCCCGCTCACTGCGGCCCTGTTGACTCAGGGACGCCGTTTGAGGCATTTGTGTAACTTGGTTGGAGTGGCTGCCTTCTGGCAGGTTGTCGTTCAGGACTTCATGTGCGCGGCGTGGCTGTTACAGCCCGCCCTCTTTCTCGCTACGTAATTTCCTTTCCCGTTGTCCTCAAGGGACTGATCAGGAAAGGGAATCCCTCTGGACGGACTTGAGGTGCCGCCTGGCGCCCGTTTCGAGGGAAAGTCAAAACCAGCGCTAACCGGTTCAAACCCGGGTGGCGGCACTGGAAAGAGAACTGCATATGAACCTGCAAAACACCACCAATTTCAAGGCGGTTGCCTTGACGGAGGAGACCCTCCGCCGCCAGGCTCCCAGCGTTTTTGCGCCTGGGCCGATGGCAGGCGTCAGTCCTCGCTACACGTTCGTGCCCACCGCCGAGATAGTGGACGGACTGCGCGAGCAGGACTGGCTCCCAGTGGCGGTGGAAGAACAGCGCATCCGACAGGAAGCCCGGCGAGGCTTCCAGAAACACTTGCTCCGGTTCCGTCGTGCGGAGCAGATGGAAACGCTGGACGAATGGAACGTGGAATTGGTGCTGCTCAACTCGCACGACACGGGTTGCGCGTACCAGCTCCATGCGGGCATTTACCGGCGCATTTGCTCGAATGGCCTGGTGATGAGCGAAACGTCGTTTCAGGCCATTCGGTTTCGCCACACGGGGCTTCTCGGGGGCGAGATCGTCGAGGCGAGCCTGCGTCTGGTGGAGTTCATGCCCAGGGTAGGCGAGTTGGTGAACAGGTTTCGGGAACGCACACTGGACGTGCGCGAGTCCCTGAGCCTGGCTGCTCACGCCGTGCTGTTGCGGTATGAGAGCTTGGAGTCAGCACCGGTGGACGCGGACACCGTCCTCAAAGCGCGACGCCCGGAAGATGAAGGCACCGATTTGTGGCACACCATGAATCGGGTCGCCGAGAATCTCGAACGCGGCGGGGTGTCCGATTGGCATCGGGACCGGCGTGGCCGGCTGCGGTCGGCGCGCGCGTTGCGGGGCATCGACGCCAAGGTCAGCCTGAACAAGGGACTGTGGACTCTGGCCGAAAGCCTCGCCAACGGGCAAACGTTGCCCTCGGCAGAGGCAGTGGCACTGGCGGTCTGAAAGATGTGTTGCCAGGGCGCGTCGGTTTTTGTTCGAGGTTCTGCCGTGCGGAAACGCTGGTGGCCGAGGGTTTTGCGGTTATTGCGATGGTTGCTGCAAAAGCCAACGGCTTTCGTGGATTGTGCCGTCAAACAATCCCATCCCTCTCAGCCTGGAAACAATCCCAACTCGATCAGTCGGCTGGGACAGGTGGTCTTTCACGGTCGGCTCTGTCCGCTCAGGTGGGTTCGGTGGCTCGCTCTTCCCGCTCTTTCCATTGCCGACCATCCACGCTGTGTGATATTATGATTGCGCTGTTGCAGGGGTTCTCGAATTGCCGAGACGCCCACGCAAGCCCAGATTGTTCTCATGGTTGAAGTCACAGTCAAGCTGCCTGAAACTGTCGCTCGCTCCTTCGGCGAGACCAGCGAAGACATTGGCCAACATCTCTTGGAGGACGCGGCCCTCGAAGGCTACCGCGCGGGCCGGCTGTCGCATCGCCAGGTGGGCGCCATGCTCCGGCTCGACTACTGGGAAACCGAGAGCTTCCTCAAAGAGCGCGGTGTGCCGTTGAATTATACGCTGGCTGACCTGGACGCCGACCGCGCCACACTGGAAAAGATCCTGGGCGCTATGTGAGCGTCGTTGTCTCAGACACCAGTCCGCTTCACTACCTTATCCTCTGCGACTCAGTGGAAGCACTGCCGCGTCTGTTTCGGCAGGTGGTGATCCCACCGATGGTCTTCCAGGAATTGCAGCAGCCGAGAACTCCGGCCCCAGTCCGCGCCTGGGTGCAGTCGCTCCCGGAGTGGGTGCAGGTGCAGGCGCCGACGACGCTCGATCGGTCGCTAGCCGTTGATCCTGGCGAGTTGGAGGCGATATGTCTCGCCCTCGAAATCAAGGCCGCAGCCCTTCTGATGGACGACCGGGCTGGGCGGACCGCGGCGCAGCGTTGCGGCTTGGCGGTTACCGGCACAATCGGTATCCTCGAAATGGCTGCTTCACGAGGCTGCTGGATTTACGGAAAGCTCTGGACAAGCTGCACCGAACCAATGCGCGCCTCGACGTCGAGTTACTCAAGGGGGCGCTGGAGCGGGATGCCGCACGACGGCAAAGAGAGCATGGCGGGGTAGCGGATAGGCTCCGTGATCCAAAGCCGTAGTTCGCGTCTCGGGTGATAGATACGCAGCCGCAATTCTCCGCGCGCAATTCCTAAAGGCAAAAATCTTGGCGGGGCGAGGAGGGTCAAGGTGGAGGCGCCTCTCAGCATTCTCGCGGGCAGCGCGCACGACCTTGACGCCCGCAGCCCCGCCATACAATGGACACCGGAACGCCGCGCGCCGGTGCAGCCCGAACGTTCTTGTCGGCACCACCGGACCTTCTCGTTGGCCCATCGTCTCGGGAACATCGACGAAAGCGTCAAAGGTTGTTTCTGCGGGCGAGCGCGAACATGCGCGCTCCAATTCGGCACAGCGCCTCGTGATAGTCGCTGCTCAGATGGTCGCCGCTGTGCTCGTGTCCGAACTCGTGGATGAGCAGTTGCACCACATCGTCAGTGATCCCGCGCTCAAACCAGTCCGCGCCAAGCCGGAATTTGTTGAAGACCAACTCCCCACTTGGACCATACGACGCCGCGCCCAAATGATGAGGCGTGGCGCAGAACTTCACGGTGATCGTGCGCGACAACACTTTTTCGGCAACACGCTTGGCGAATGCCGCGATTTCTCGCATCCCCGGCGTCCACCGCTCTTCAGGAATCCAATCGCGGAAGGCCGCCGCATCGGGATTGCCTTCGCCGGTCCAGATCTTCGCACTCGGCGTGACCTGTCCTGCCGGGAGAATGGCTTGGGCGCTCCGAGCATTCTTCCACGCGCCCGCCGACATCATCGAGCCGTGGACCACCGTGTAACCCTGGCTGACCGCGAGCTTGTTGGCTTCCGGGTCCGACGGATCGAAGCTCACCCGCTTTTCGCCGAACCGCGTGCGCAGGTAGCTTTGCACGGCCTCCGGCGTGCAGTCGGGGGAAGCAATGGCCGTTTCCGCCCATTCGCTGTTCACATCGTCCGGCCCAAGCTGCGCGTGCATCTGGTTCATGACCGCGACTCGCACCTGCCGCAAGAAGCTCGGCGGGACGTTCTCCCGGTTGAGCGTCAGCGGCACCTTCTGCCCGATGTCGCAGTGCCATTTGTCGCCGGTCTCTACCACGGGGATGCCCATCTCGTAGAGCATCGCAGTTTCGCCGGGCAGGACGTTGTGGAAACGGATCGTCGTCTCGCGGTTCACGCGGCGCAAAAAGCCGTCCTCGGCCGCAACCTCGGTCGGCAGCGACGTCCTGAACTCCTTGAGCGGGACCCTCCGTTCAAGCGCCACGCCGTTGAAAACGGTGACGATGTCTTCCGGTGAAATCAGCGTCCTGACTTGCGTTTGGATTCATTCGCACTGCTCTGCCGTCATCCTCAGCACGCACTCGATACGACTGCCTTTGGGTTGGCCAACCCGCAAACTGTGGCGCCCCGCAGCGTCAAACCGGATGCCGCCGCTGGCCGTGCGAATCGTCACTTCATCGCTGATGGCGAGCACCAACTTTTCGCCCAAGTTGAAGCGCCCGCGCTGTTCGGGATTCGCTTTCTTGGCCGAGTCGGCGAACAACGTGAAGGCGTGGCTCAAGTCCTTGAAACCCTCCGGCGCGTCATCTTCGACGACCAGGCAGGCCAAGTTCCGCCCCAGACGTTCGAGCGTCACGTTTACCTGGGTGACGCGCGGTTCATCCCAGGCGTTCTGGCTCAGCTCGAACAGGGCGAACTCCTTGCCCTTGCGTTCGAGAATCCTGGCCAGCCCTTGCTTGTCCACCTCAAACCAAGGTCGCGCAGGCCGGCGATCCGGTTGCTTTTGGTCAGCCACAAACGCGCGAATCTCGCGGGCGGTGATGCTCCAGTCCTCCTTCCACCAGGCTACAAACTGACGCTTGAATTCCTGGTAGTTTCGGAGTGCCAAGTCTTCATCGCCCGTGGCGTCCATCAACAGCGCGAGCGCCAACTGCGCCGGACCGCTGCCGCCATAACCCCACGCAAACCCTGTCGGACTGTGATCGCGCACTTCCAAGTGCAACGGCAGCGGACGAAGCGTGGTGGCATCCCGCTGACGGACGGCAGCGGGCCGGAACTCCTCCACCCACACTTCGGGGCCGCCGTCGCGACCTCGCCTGCCGTGATAAGTCTTTTCGACGAAGCGGGGTGGCGTGAGCGCGGACAGGTGGGCTGGTGGAAGCGTTGTCCCCGCGTTTTGCATGGGTTGCCATTCAGAAGATTGTTGGTGCTTCATGTCTCGACTCCACGATGCATTCTGGTTATCTCACATCACGCATCGCTAAACAAAACGGACGGCGGGTGGGATCAGTGCATCGTTTCCCCACCGGAGGCGGGGTGGGCTTCTCGCTGAATGAATCCACGCACTTACAGCGAAGGTCAGTCCACGCGCGAGCGCGATGTCGCCCTCACGCTGGTCAACGCAACGCCGCCTGCCGATGCAAGCTTAGCAGTCCGTCACTTAAAACAGGCTGTTGCAGTGCCAACTTCAGGAAACCGAGGCGACCCGCACCGAGCACATGCGAAGGCACAGAGGATCAGAACCGACTCGAATTCGGGAAAGCCGGATTGAACCGGGATTTCGCGATTTCCAATCCGTTTGGGCGCGACTGCGCGTCTTTCGGATGGCAGGATTCTTCCAGATGAATACGGCATGAAAGTCAAAGCGAATCCACGTTACGAGGCGTTCTTCGCCAACTTGCAGGAGCTTAAGCGGCCCTGCGCCAAATGGGAAGGCGTCGCGTTTCGTGCCACGCCGCTTCCTCACGCCAACGCGGTGAAGCTCCTGGACGGCAAGGGCAGCTTCAAGACCGGGGGCCGCTGGTCTGCGGCAGGGACATTCCGCGCGGTGAATCTTTCCACCAGTCAGGAGGCAGCGGTGAAGGAAAGCAGCGCGAGCTTCACCTACTACAACTTTGCGCCCAGCGATGTCCGCCCGAAAGTGCTCGTCGGCGTGCGCCTGCGGCTGGCCAAGGTATTGGACTTGGTGGACCCACGAGGATTGCGGATGCTCCCGTGGATTGGCCTTGAGGAGCTGCTGGCGGAGGACTGGCGTAAGGTGAACGATGCTGGTCACGAGGCGCTCAGCCAAGCGTTGGGGCGCGCTGCGCACGACGCCGGAGCAGAGGGCGTGCTGGCGTCATCCTCGCGCATCCCCGGTGGGTTTACTTCCCCGGCTCACTGGTCGCGTCGAGCCAGGCAGAGATCTTGGGCGAGGAAGAATTGAACCGATGGCTCAAGAAACGAGGTTCCTCGACAGTTTTGGTGGGTAAAAGGATGGGGATAGGGTAGGAATCGGCGGCCTGATGATTCCGGAAAAGATGTTTCAGCAAATCCTGGCGCTG
>JAKANS010000317.1 GCA_021823625.1 bacterium
TAGTGGAACGGCGCGAAACCCCACGGCGCGTCATCGATCCAGGTCCAGCCCCACGGTGCGATCCAGGCCCAGTGGCCGTAACGGTAAGGCGCCCAGCCCACCGGCACGGCGGTCGGGAACCAGGTCGGGCCGTAGTCGACCTCGTTCTGCCAGCTGCCGTAGTCGGCCAGATCCTGGTAGCCGATCACCTCGCTGGACACGTACGCGGTGGTGCTGGCGTAGTTGCGCTGGTAGCGCGCATCGCGCGCGAAGCACCAGCGGTCGAAGCTGTCCGGCCGCGGCACCGGAAACACCTCGACCTGCGTCAGCGTCGAATCGAGGAAACGGTAGGCGTTGCCTGCGCTGACGCGGCGCCGCACGCCGCCTTCGCCGTAGACCACGGCCTCGCCGCTGAACACGGTGACCTGCGTGCCCCTGCCGTTCGGCGCGATATCGATGCGGTACTGGCCGCGATGATCGGCGACGAACGCCAGGGTCGGCGTATCGATCTCGTAGTTCTGTCCGCGGTAGAGGTGGCGCACGTTGAGATTGAGCGTGCCGGAGGTCAGTTGCGCCTGCGCGGTGTCGTTGCCCAGGTGCAGGAACCCGAAACCGCTGCCGCCGTCCAGGCGGATCTCGGTGCCGCCCATCTCCAGCGACACCCGGCTGCCCTCCGGCACCCACAACTTGTCGCCGGTGCCCAGCGGCCGGTTGATCGAGGCATCGCCCCAGCTCCGGCTGCCTGCCGGCATCAGGTTGGCACTGCCGTCGATCACCGCCAGGCGTGCCACGCGGCCGGGCGGGGCGACGTTGGTGCTTTGCGCCCAGACGTTCGCGGCAGCGAGCCACAGCCCGCAGCTTGCCGCGGTCAGCATCATCAGTCTGCGCATGCTCATTCCTGTTCCTTCCCGGCCGCAGCGGGTGCGCGCGCATCCGCCGCCGGTTACGACGCGGCCCTACCGGACTCGGCGACTACTTTGACGCATGTGCCTGAACGCGTCCTGCACGGTTTTGGCGCAATGCACGATGTGTCCGGTCGTTGATCGTGGTGGACCATCCGTGCAGATCTCGACGCCGACCAGCCTGCGCGTGCGCGCTTGCCGCGACCGGCGCCGCTGCGTAAGCTCCCCGTTCATTGCGGGTGTAGCTCAATGGCAGAGCTGTAGCTTCCCAAGCGTGCGACACGAGCCGCGTGTCCCACGCTCTTACCGTAGGTGCGGCCGACTCTCCGTCGTAAACTGGAGCGGTCCCGGCTCGATGTCCGGTGTGCTCAAGGAGCTATATCCCGTGAGCGAGGTAAGGGAGGTCTGTGTCCAGACTTTGGATGCAGACATGCGCGGCGAAGGCTGTGCGAGTAATTGTCAGTCGGGTCTTCATGCCTGAACTGACTCGGTGTTCAGCCACCGGTAGCCTAGGAGCAGTGCGGAACGGGTAACTGTTCCGTGCCAAGCGCTCTGACAATGTAGCCACCCTCGCGGGTACGTCGATCCCGCAAGGGGCCGGCGTGACCTCGGAAGATGAATCCGAGTAGGCGCTAGGCTGTGTAGCAAGGGTTAGTGCAAACGAACTGCCGTTCTAAACGTCGTCAAGCTAGCTGGGCCAAAGCATCTGACAGGCCCTACCCAAAAGGGACGAGGTCGGACATTCCCCTGCTTGGTGGGAATGCGCTGATGGAGTACCTCCGGCGAAAAGGCAGAACCCTAGCCACACTGTTACTTGTACGGAACGTGGAAACCCCGATAGGCTGTCGCCACTTCGGTGACGACTAGACCATCCGCAAGGAGTGTTGAAGGCCTAGCGGGCACAGGATCGCGGAGAAAGCGAAGGCTCGGCTGTAATCGCCGGGATAGGGGATGAAACGATCGCCCCGACCCGAAAGGGTGCTGACTTCTGCGAGGTGGCCTGTCGCTAGACAGGCCTGACAACCAGCTCCCGATGGGGTGACGAATCCCCATCGGGGAGGCGTCCATCCCCAAAGGGTCATGGGCGGGTGTAGCTCAATGGCAGAGCTGTTGCTTCCCAAGCAACTGACGAGGGTTCGATTCCCTTCACCCGCTCCAACTCTGGAGGACTGATATGGACGCCATTTCAAGTGGTGATGTCGCCCCCACGCGCTGGAACGATTGGCACACGATCCCGTGGGCCGAGACCTTTCAGCACGTCGCAAGGTTGCAGGCACGCATAGCGAAGGCAGCCCAGAACGACAACTGGCGCAGCGTCAATCGCCTGCAAAAGTTGCTCGTTCGCTCGACCACCGCACGAGTCGTCGCGGTGCGCCGAGTCACGGAGAACCAAGGCCGTAAGACCCCAGGTGTGGATGGCATCACATGGTCCACGCCCAAGGAGAAGTGGAAGGCAGTATCAACGCTGGATTCGCGTGGATACCGCCCGAAGCCACTTCGCAGGATCCACATCCCGAAAGCCAATGGCGGGAAAAGGCCCCTGGGCATACCGACGATCAAGGATCGAGCGATGCAGGCGCTGTACTGGCTGGCGCTCGATCCCGTCGCGGAAACCCATGGCGACCCCAACTCGTACGGCTTTCGCTCCGGACGTGCAACGGCGGATGCTATTGCTCAGTGCCACAACGCACTGAGTCGTGAACATTCGCCGGAGTGGGTACTGGAAGGCGATATCAAGGGTTGCTTCGACAACATCAGTCATGGCTGGCTGGTGCGCAACGTGCCGATGGACCGGCACGTGCTGTCGAAGTGGCTCAAGGCCGGGTTTGTGGAGGGTCACCAGCTGTTTCCGACGGATGCAGGTACACCACAAGGAGGGCCTATTTCTCCTTGCTTGGCAAACCTGGCGCTGGACGGCATGGAACGATTGTTGAAAGACAATCTTCCGCGGCGGGCCAAGGTCAACTTGAACCGCCCCGCGTTTCGAGGAGGCTCCAACTCTTGAGAAGATGGAGCCATGAACAGAACGACGAAGTTTTCCCCCGAGGTCCGGGAACGCGCGGTGCGCATGGTGCAGGAGCATCGCGGCGAGT
>JAKANS010000318.1 GCA_021823625.1 bacterium
GGCCGATTTGCTCTTGTCCTTGCCCAATACCGACGCACTCAAGAAAGGCCTCGCCCCAGAAAGATGCCCGCCGCGGTGCTTGATTCAATCCGACCCAGCCGCAGGAACCTGGCACTGTCCAGTCCGATATTGAACCGCCAATCCGAAGTCAATGCTCTATTTTCGCCAGGGCGCATCTCAGTTTCTTGCACACCCTCCGTTTTCCGAGGGAATTCACATGATTTCACCCAGAGATCCCAAGGCAAATCTCCGGTTTTCCTTGGAATTCCCACCGGAGTTGCAAGAAAGTGAGATGCGCCCTTTTCGCCACCAACGCGCTTCTACCGCAGACGACCTGTCATCGGCAAGCGTCTTGTCGGCCACAGCGACCGCCCGCTGCCACGCCCCACGACTTCCGCGCTGTACGCGCAAGGCGGAACTTGGTAGCCCTCCCGGCGACATGAAAGCCACCATACTTCCAACCACGCTCAAGCTGGTTCTGCCGCTGGCCGGCGTCGGTGCCTTGGTCCTTTGGTTGACCGGCTGCGCCAGTTCTGCGTCGTCACATTCGACCCCGGCCGCGCCGCTCGGCGTCACCACGCCTTTGACCGGCCTGCCGATCCTGAGCGCGGCGCAAACGCGGTCGATCTCGGCGGAGAACCTGACCGGCGCCAAGGGCCGCGGCGGCATGGCCATTCCCAATCCCGGCGAACCCAAACCCGCCGCCAGCGCCCGCGCCGCCGATGACCTGGGCCAGGGCTGGAAGGTGAAGCCGTTCCTACGCGTCAACGCCGGCGAGACCGTGACGTTGATGGACGTGGACGGGCCGGGGATCATCCAGCACATCTGGCTGGTCGAAGGCCTGAGCCGCGCGCACGTCCTGCGGTTCTACTGGGATGGCGAGGAGACGCCGTCCGTGGAGGTGCCGGCGCCGGACTTCTTCGCCGTGGGCCACGAGCAGTTCGCCCGCGTCAACTCCGCGGTGGTGGTGGTGAACCCGGCGAACGCGCTGAACTGCTATTGGCCGATGCCGTTCCGGCGCCACGCGCGCGTCACGTTCACGAACGAAGCCGACAAGGACCTTGATCTGCTGGCCTTCCAGATCACTTACGCCCTGACCGCCGTGCCGCGCGATGCCGGTTACTTCCACGCCCAATGGCGGCGGGCCGATACTGCCCGCGGGAATCCGTACGTGATCCTGGATGGCGTGCGCGGTCGCGGCCGGTACGCGGGCACGTTCCTGGCCTGGACACAGCGCACGAAAGGCTGGTTCGGCGAGGGCGAGATCAAGTTCTTCCTGGACGGCGACGGGAAGTTCCCGACGATTTGCGGGACCGGTACGGAAGATTATTTCGGCGGCAGTTACGGCTTCCCGGAGGCGTTCACCACGGCCTACGCGGGCACGACCTTGCCGGGCAACTACGACAAGCCCCCGCCGAATTACTGGAGCCTTTACCGCTGGCATGTGCCCGACCCGATCTGTTTCGACCGCGATCTGAAGGTGACGATCCAGGCGCTCGGTTGGGGCCCGGATGGGAAGTATCTGCGGCTCAGCGACGACATCGCGTCGGTGGCGTATTGGTACCAGACCGAACCGCACGCGCCGTTTCCCGCCCTGCCGCCGCTCGCGGATCGCGGCCGGGCGAAGTAGCCCCAAACTGGCGTCGGGGCGCACACGCCGCTGGCGTGGCGTTCCCAAGAACGCGGGCGTCTCGCCCGCAGTTTTTGGCCTCTGGCCGGGAATGCTCCGCACGGCGAGGCAAGACCATTGGGATTGGCAGAGGTTTGTGCAAACCCGTCGGCGGGACGCCGACCGGAGCGACCGGGACGGTCGCGCTAACCAACAGAGTCCGGGCTCAGTTCAAAACCTTGATCCGCGCGTTGCGGATCTGGACGCGGCCGCCGTCGCGGCTGAGTTCCTGGAAGCCAATGTGTCCTCGCCGCGGCCGGTCCTTGAGCGGCGACGCCTCCGTGCCGTCGTGCCGTTTGGGCCGCAACGTCTCCGCGTCGAGGTTCACGTCGAGGATCAATTCGTCGTTGAGCACCACCTTCACCTGCGGCCCGACGCAGGCGATCTCGTACTTGTTCCACTCGGTGGGTTTGTACACTTGGTGGCGCGGCGCCACGGCGCGATACAGGCTGCCGGTCAGTTCATCGGCCTTCGCCTCCGGGTTGTAGCGCAGATCGGCCATTTGCAGTTCCAGACCGTCGAAGGCCGGATCGCCGGCCAGCGGCGCGCGCAAGGCGCACCCGCTGTTGCCGCGCTCGCCCAGCTTGAACTCGAATTCGAGGATGAAATCGCCGTACTCGCGCTCGCTCAGCAGCCAGCTTCCGCGCGGCTCGCCCCCGGTCAGAATGCCGTTAGTGACCTGCCAGACCGGGTTGCCCTCCGCCGGCTTGGCCACGTCGTCCCAGGCGCGCACCACCCAGCCCCGCGGTGGACCGTCCGAAGGAAACAACGTCTCGAACTCGGCCTCCGGCTTGACGCTGCGACAACCACTGGCGGCGAGCAGCAAGCCGGCGGCGAACGCGCCAGCCGGCCAGGAACGAAGCATTTGCATCACCGGCGAACCTTGACTCATTTGCCGCTCACGTCGAGGCAAACCAAGTCTTGCTGGCTGCGGCAATACAGCCGGCCGTTCGCCAGCACGGGGATCGCCCAGGTGTCCTTGCCGGTCAGAACTTGGAAGCCGCAGATTTCTTTGCAGCCTTCGGGCGAAGGATCGACCACCGCCACGCGGCCCTTGTCGCTATACACGATAAACTTGTCGCCCGCGGCCGAGACACAACCCTTGCCGTAGCGAGCCTCCGCCCATTTTTCCTCGCCGGTCGCCCAGTCCAGACACTTGAATTTGCTCTCGTCGAAGCCATACAGGCAGCCCTTCCAGAGCACGCAGGAGGCGACGTGGTTCCGCATCTTCTTGTTCTGCCAAACCGCCTTCGCCTCGCCCGAGCTGAAGTCGATGA
>JAKANS010000009.1 GCA_021823625.1 bacterium
GGGCCTGGTCGGCGATTTCGTGTTCGGTTCTTCCACGGCGGATGACATCGAGGGAGGCACGCAACTGGGCGGGCACGACCCGAACCAGCGCGGCTTCACGGTGCAAGGCGTCGAGGCGAACTTTCAGGGCGCGGTGGACCCGTACTTCCGCGGCAACGCGAACCTGGCTTACCTGCTCGATTCGCACGGCGAGTCCTCGGTGGAACTGGAGGAAGGCTGGCTCGAAACGATTTCGTTGCCGCTGAACCTCCAGGTGCGGGCCGGCCAGATGCTCACCGAGTTCGGCCGCCTGAACACCCAGCACCCCCATGCCTGGACATTCGTCGATACTTCGCTGGTCAACGGACGTTTTCTCGGCGGCGACGGCCTGCGCAACCCCGGCGCGCGGTTATCCTGGCTGACGCCGACACCATTTTATTCGGAGTTGTTTTTCACGGTGCAAAACAGCCAGGGCGAAACCGCGTACAGCTTTCGCAACGACAACGGCGGCGAGCCGCTCTTCGGCCGGCCGGTCAACCAGGGGCACGTGGACTCGCTGGGCGATTTGATGTTCACCCCGCGCTACGCGGTGTCGTTCGACCTGAGCGACACACAGACGCTGCTGGGCGGCGTGTCAGCGGCCTTTGGCCCGAACGGTTCCGGCAGCGACACCACCACGCAGGTTTACGGCACCGACCTGTATTGGAAATGGAAACCGGCAAACGCCCATGCTGGCTTCCCGTTCGTGTCCTGGCAGACCGAGGCCATGCTGCGTCGCTACGAGGCCGGAGCGACGCTGGACGGCACTTACACCGCCGGCCTGCCTGGCGTGCCGTTGCCGCAGGAAACGCTCACGGATTGGGGCCTGTACACGGAAATCGCCTACGGCTTCCGGCGAGGCTGGGTGGCGGCGTTGCGCGGCGATTACGTGACCCCCAGCGGCGACTCCGCCTACGAGGCGATCCTCGGTCCTGACTTGCAACGCGCGGAGCGGTGGAGGATTTCACCCAACCTCACCTGGTATCCCACCGAGTTCTCGAAGCTGCGGCTCCAGTACAATTTCGACGAACGCAAACACATCGGCCCGGACCACTCGGTCTGGTTCCAGTTCGAATTCCTGATTGGCGCCCACGCCGCACACAAATTCTAACCCACTCCATGCTCATGAAACGACTACTCGCTCCCCTCTTCGTTCTGGCTCTGGCCGCGATTCCGGCCTACGCCAAAATCAACGTCGTCGTCACCACACCCGACCTGGCCTCGATCGCTCAGGCCGTTGGCGGCAAGGCGGTGGCCATCACCACGCTGACCCGGCCGACCGAGGATCCGCACTTCGTCGATGCCCGGCCCAGCTTTATCGTGAAACTCAATCGCGCGGACGCGCTCATCGAAGGCGGCGCGCTGCTGGAGATTGGCTGGCTGCCGCCATTGATGGAAGGCGCGCGTAACGCGAAGATCGAGGCCGGCGCGCCCGGCCGCATCCTCGCGAACGAAGGCATCGAAATGCTGGAGGTGCCCAGCACGCTCGATCGCTCCAAGGGCGACATCCACGCCGCCGGCAACCCGCACTTCGTGGTGGACCCGGCCAACGCGATCATCATTGCCCGACATTTCGCCGATGCATTTGCCAAGCTCGATGCCCACAACGCCGCGACGTACCAGGCGAACGCGAAGGCGTTCATCGACGAATTGAGCGCGAAACTGGTGGAATGGCAGAAGCTACTCGCTCCCTACAAGGGCACGAGCCTCGTGGCTTACCACAACACCTGGGTCTATTTTGCGCGGCGTTTCGGTCTGGTGATCGATACCTTCCTGGAACCCAAACCCGGCATCCCGCCGACCCCGGCACATCTCGCCGAAGTGATCACCAAGATGAAGGCGCAGAAAATCCGCGCGATCATCGTTGAGCCTTACCAAAACCGGCGGACCGCGGAAACGGTGGCGGCGGACACCGGCGCGACCGTGCTCGACTTCACGCAATTCCCCGGCGGCGTGAAAGGCACCGACGGGGGTTACATCCCCATGATGGATTACCTCGTCAACACACTGGCCAAGGTGCTGGCCGCCGACGCGTCGAAACCTTGACCCTTCTTCCTATGATCGAAGCGCTCCAAGTAATGCTCCGTCCGCTGGTGGCGTGTCTATTGCTGCCCGGTATTCTCGTCTATTACGGCCTGCACATCGTGCGTCGCGAAGTCATCTTCGTGGACTTGGCTCTCGCGCAGGTGGCCACTCTCGGCACTTGTGTGTGCCTGCTGCTGGGTCACGACGTGGGCGACCCAGAAAACGAAATTTGGTCCATCGGCTTCACGCTGGTCGGTGCGCTGGTCTTTACCCTGACCCGCCCCCGAAAACACGGCGGCCGTGTGCCACAAGAGGCCTTGATTGGCATCGTCTATGTGGTCGCCGCGGCCGCCAGCATCCTCTTGCTCAGCAAGAGTCCGCACGGCAAGGAGGAACTCCAGCATACGCTCGTCGGCGATCTGCTGACGGTGAGTTGGACCGATATCTGGAAGACCGGCGTGCTGTACGTCATCATTGCCGTCGTCCACTTCGTGTTCCGCCGCCAGTTCATCAAGCTTTCCTTCGATCACGAGCACGCCGCGACCAGCGGCCTGAGCGTGCGGTGGTGGGATTTCCTCTTCTACGCTCTCTTTGGATTGATCGTCACCCGCTTCGTGCTGGTGGGCGGCGTGTTGCTGGTCTTCTCCTATCTGATCGTGCCCGCGGTGTGCGCGAACTACCTCGCCAGATCGCTGCCCGCGCAATTGGCCCTCGGTTGGGCCACCGCGGTCTTGGCGAGTCTGCTGGGCCTGTATGGTTCCTACCAGGCCGACGTCCCGACCGGCGCGGCCATCGTATGTGTGCTGGGCGGCGTGCTGCTGGTGGTTGGCTTGCTCTCCAAGCTCCGGCGCAAACCGATTGAAGCGGGTGAAGCCCCGGCCGTACCCGAGGCCAGAGAGTGATGCCAGCCGTTTCGGGTCAGGGATTGGGCGGGTGGGTGCTCGCTCCCCGCCTGCTTCCCACCCTGTCAACCTTGGAAGCCGCAATTGAATCTCCCGCCAAACACGCCAAAACACGCGAAAACAGAGGGACCATGATGGTCGGCGACGAAACGGCGGCTTCACCCAGCCGGTGAACGATGACCGCAGCGGAGACCTCGGTTCGATACTTTGGTACTTTCGGGTGTTTGGCGTGTTTCGCGGGCAAGTTCCCAGCGACGGAATCAGGTCAACTACGACTTCTAGCTTGAAGGTGCTCCGGTCGCTGTTCCTCGAGGATTTGCACCTGAAATTCCAATCCCTCACCGGTAGGGCTGCGCTGTCGCGCAGCCCCGCAACGTTCCCCCACGTGGACGGCGCAAACAAATGAATCAGGCGGCAGTGGCTGGAGCGACACAAACGGTTTGTGCCGCATTTCATCCCGACCAGTTCCAGTTGGGTGAACTTGGTGGAGCGGTGGTTTCGGGAGCTCACCGACAAAGCGGTGCGGCGCGGTGGTCTCGGTCACAGCGGCAAGACACAAGAAGCCGCTGACGCTGCGAGAGGCGCAAGCGGTTCAGCGCCACCGGTAGTGCGCTATGACGCGCGCGTTCCCAGCGGAGCAGGTTGGCGAAACTTAGCGCGGGCGGTAGCTCAACGCGAGGCGGCGGCGCAGTTCCTCGCGGTTGGCCGCATCGCGAAACTCCACCGGATTGAAATCGTCCGTGAGCACCTGGCCATGCGCCGGGTCCACGCTGATCCGGCTGTTGAACGCGTCTTCCGCTCCGACCCGCACCACCTCCGGCACACGGGCAAAGTCCATCCCCCGCCGCACGGTCAGCTCGGGTTGATCCGATCCGACCAGGAAGACGTTGCCGTTGCCCGAGGCGTGAATGCGCTGACTGGCGAACACCGCCCCGAGGGTCCGCGCCAGCGACGCGATCATGAAATCCTTCCCGGTCTCGAAGTCGCCAAATGCGTTCATGACCAGCACGCCGCCGGGTTTCAGGCAGCGGCGCATGGCGGCGAAGGCCTCGCGCGTCATCAGATGCGACGGCGGCGATTCGCCGAGGAAGGCGTCGAGCAGAATTACGTCGTAACGGTTGGTGGTCAGCGTCACGAACTGGCGGCCGTCGCCGATCGCCAGGTGCACCTTCGCCGGCTCGAAATCGAAGTACTTCTCCGCCAGCGGCACCACCGCGGGGTTGATTTCAACGACCTGCACGTTGGCGCCTTCACGGGCGAACTGCATGGGCACGATCCCGACACCCATGCCGATGCACAACACGTCGCGCGTTTCCACCGCGTACGTTTGTGCCAGACCGTACAGCATGTAGCTGAACAGCGACACGCTCTGCCGGGTCTGCGGCTCGTAGCTGTTCTGGGTAAGCAGGTCGTTCAGGTAATAGCGTCGCTGGCCCGAGTCGTCTTCGATGACCTGGAGCATGCCGAAGTTCGAGTTGCCCCGGTACAACTCATGCCAGCCCGGCTGCATTGCCAGCATCGGCTGCGCCGCGCCGATGAAGCCGCCGAACGCCCCCAAGCCGCCGAAGAACAGCACCGGTGGCAGCGCCTTGCGCTCCCAGATCGCGAAGTAAATCGCCGCCACGACCAGCAACGCTGCCGCACATGCATACATCGTCACCGAGTTCGCCAACCGCGGGATAAGCACGTAGCTGATCAACACCGTGCCGGCCACGCTGCCGAGCGTGCCCAGCGAGATCAGCCGGCCGACGATGCGCCCCACGTTTTCGAGCGTGGCGGTCAACATGCGGGCGAAAAAAGGTCCCACCATCGCCAACAGCGCCAGCGGCACGAAGAACAACAACAGCGCGCCCAGGAGCGAGCCGACCGGCAGGCTGAACCGCAAACAGAAGTACGCCGCCGGCTCCGCCACCGGCACGGAAACGCAGAGCCAGACGCCGGCCGCGGCGATGCCGCCATAAATCCAGGCCAGCCGCGGCGAGGTGTCCGCCAGCCAGCCACCCGCGGCGTAGCCCGCCGCCAGGGCCAGCAGCGTGACGCCGATTTGGGCGGTCCAGACGAAGTGCGAGGTGCCGAAGTACGGGGCCAGCAGCTTCGCGCCGAGAATCTCGATGATCATCACCGCCGCCCCCGTCGTGGTGGCGGTGAACAGCAGGAAACGACGCAGCCCCGGGGCAAGTTCCCGGCGGGGCGCGGTGGCGTGGGCGTTTTTCACCCGCTTGTTGTAGCGATGCGGTCGGTGCGGTTCAAGCGGCGCGGAGCACCCCGGCATTCGCCGGTTCCGCGTCACAGCACGGTGACCCCGCCAACCTGCTCCCGGCTGGCTGGCCCCCTGGTTTGCCGCTTTCCCGGCGCAGGACCTCGGAACGCTTTCGCCTCTTGGCGACATACGCATCGATTGTGCGCGCCCTCCTCGCTCCATCACATCAGCTATGCAACTCCGTTCGGGTGACCTGGTCCCTCGGTTGGCGCGTGAGATCGGCGTGGGCGAAACGGCCCGGACCTTTACGCCGTGGAGTCCTGTCGAGAGCTGGTGCCAGGACAACCGGGCCCTCGCCTGGGACTCCCCAAGGTCTGCAATGCGCTGCAACCGAACGCGGGCCCGTTGTCGGCGCGGCGGGACCGCTCCCTTCGGCCCACAGAAGTTTTCCCGGCTTTGTATTCGTCCTGGCCCTCGCCATTCGCGCCGGCGTAACCGCCCTCACCGGCGACGCGCCGGAGCTCGACTTCGAAGCCGCGGTTGGCGGTGAAGTCTTGGGGGCTGTTGGATGGGAAGCGGGCCATCTTTTTGCCCACAAAACAGAGCGGCGGCCGATGTTGCCGTCAGCCGCCGTTGCGGGCAAATGACAACGGCGACGGAGCACCGCCCGGTTGGTGTCAGTTGAACTTGTTCTTCCGGTACGCGCCCATCTCCGGCGCGTCGAGGTTCACTTCGGGGCCAGTTCGGTCTGGCGGCGAATCAAAGCCGCCAGGCCACGCAACGCTTCGTTGACCTGCCCCGGAGAATGGAACACCTCCGCCACGTCGGGTTCGAGGACGACGACGTTGGTGCCTTCGGCGTAACGCCGCAGATATTTGCCGCGCACGCCGCGGGTGAAATCGTATTCGGCGGCCATGTCGCCGGCAGCTTTGGGCTTACGTGGTTTGCTCATAGGTCTTTCGTTCTTTCCGGCTCGCCGGACGGGCGCTGATGACGCGCAGATTGTCGCCCCGTGCGGTGTGAACCACAACCAGCAATCGCCCGGTGTGTGAGCGCCCGAGGATGGTGAACCGCTTTTCGACAGCGGAGTGCTCTGGGTCGGGAATGGTCAGCGAGCGCGGGTCGCCAAACACCGTGGCGGCCTCCACGAACGAGACGCCGTGCTTGGCGAGATTGTCAGCCGCCTTGCGCGGATCCCATTCGAAGTGGAGCAACACGGGGTCGGGCGGCGCCACCGTTTCAGTTGAACTTGTTCTTCCGGTACGCGCCCAACTCCGGCGCGCTGGGGTTCACCTCGGGGCCGAAGTAGCGCAGACAAACCAGAGGCTCGGTCTCGCTGGTGTTCTCGAAGGTCACGCCGGCCTTGGCGCCGTCCTCGGTGCAGAAATATTCGTCCTCGGTCAGCTCGGTGAAGCGGATGAGCTTCGGGCTGTTGAGCGGCAGGCCGTTGATCTTGCCGGTGCCCTGCACGCAAATCAGGCCGTAGGCACCTTTGTCGGTGATCTTGGCGGTCACGCCCGGCTCGACGGTCAATTCCTTCGCAGTGAAGAGCTGTTCGCCGTCCACTTTGCCATAGACGATCCAGCGATCGACGTGGCCTTCCGCGCGCGTGTCAGCCACGGGGACGGGTTCGAGGTAGTGGTTGTCCTTGAAGCTCGGATCGACGTTCGCGTCCCAGTCGAGCTGGTCCACGATGAAGTCGAGGTCCCGGTGATACTTCTTGGGCATGTCTTTCACGAGCAGGCTCCACGGCACGTAGCGGCCTTCGACCATGCTCTGGTACATGCCGAAGACGTCGCTGCCCCACTGCGGCTCGTAGGTGCAGAGCGAGCCGGGCGCGTGGAGGATGCACGGGCCGACCAGCCAGCCGGTGCCGGGCTTCAGACGGTAGGCTTTGGAGAGGTCGAGGATGCCGTTGTCGCCTTTGTTCCAATCTTCGAGACATTTGCGGACCTGGGCCTGGGTGGTGCCGGGTTCGAGGCCGAAGAAGGTGTAGGGGAAGTTGTTGCCGACGTTGTTGTGCTGGGGCGGGAAGTAGTAGCTCTCGGGCTTGCCTTCCTGGCCGACGAGCTTGGCTTGCTTGGCCGACTGGTGCATGTGGTGCGGAATCGGCCCCATGTTGTCGAAGAACTTCGAGTACACCGGCCAGCGACCGTACTTCTTCCACAGCTTGGCGCCGACGAGGGTCGCCCCGCAATCGGCCACGGCCTGGCGCAGCGTGAAGCGTTCCTTGCCGACGACGCAGTAGCTCAGGCCTTCGTCCGGCACGCGGCCTTCGTTGGCCGCTTCGGTGGTGGAGGCGAACCAGCGTTCGTCGATGCCGCCGCGGTTGGCGCCGTAGGCGTAAGTGTCGTCGGGATGGAGCTTCAGGCGCAGACCCGGCTGGAGAAACGAGCGCGGCACCCAGGCGGGTGCGAGTCGCAACAAACCGCCGGTGCGCGACAGTTCGGCTTCGACCTTGGATTGCGTGTTGGCCTTGATGGTTTTGAGCGAGGTGACGCCATTCATGTTGTTCAATCAGTTAAATCGGCAAAAACTTAGATCGAACCAACGGCGTTAGGCGAGACCAAAAGAAGTACCGCATTAGGCGGCGACGATAGATGATTCTGGAACCCAAACCGAGCTGCTCGTCCCGACCTCAGAATTGGAAACTGCCACCCCCCCTGGCTCGCCCTCAGGGCCACAGCCGGGAAAAACCGACCGGGCTGTCGCGAGCCTGCAAGGGGCCCGGCTGACCCCAAGACCTGATTGACGACGGCAGTCCGCCGGCTGGGGAACGGCGTGGGGCGATGAGCTTGTTCGGTTCTCACCGTCAGCCCCGAGGGGCTGGATCCGGATCGGCCACCGAGCCGGGAAACCACCGCGCTGAAACCGACGATGGCGCGCCTCCCCCCGTTGCGATCGCCGAATACTCCGCCGCCGGGTTTCGGCGCGCCGGGTTTGCGCTGGACATAGAACGCCCGGTTGTCTTCGCTTGCAGGGTTTCCATGCTGGGCCGCCCTCAATTTCTGCTCTTTTGGGCGCTATGGCTGAACCAGTGCTTTGACTGGTCTGGCGTCGCGGCCGAACTGCCGCCTCGGGATGGGGATGGGGCGGGCGCGGTGGATTCCACCGGAATCGGTTGGCGCCGTCCGTCCATCCAGGCGGTCCGGGTCGTGCATGGTCCAGCGATTGACGGGCGCCTGGACGACGCGGTCTGGGCATGCGCTCCGGTGGGCGGGCCGCTGTATGAGTCGTACCAACATCCCGGCCAGTTCATGACCGAGCGCACCGAATTCCGCGTCTTGTACGACGACAAGAACCTCTACATCGGCGTGTGGTGTTTTGACTCGGATCCCGCCGGGATCCTCGCCCGCGAGATGGAACACGATGGCCGCGTTTCAGACGACTACTGCTACGTGCTGCTCGACACGTTTCACGACCGGCGCAACGGCTACCTGTTCACGGTCGAGCCACTGGGCGCACGCTCGGAATCGCTCGTGACCGACAACACCGTAGTGAATCGCAACTGGGATGGCCTCTGGTGGGCGCGCACCAGCCGGGACGCCGAAGGTTGGAAGGTTGAAATCGCCATCCCGTTCAAGACCCTGAGTTTCAATCCGGTCAACTCGACGTGGGGCTTCAACCTGGAGCGGCAAATCCGTCGCAAATATGAAGTCGGCCGCTGGGCCTCGCCGCGGCGCGAAGTGGGCGGCTACATGCCATCGGGCGCAGGCGAGTTGACGGGCCTCCACGGGCTGAAGCAGGGATTGGGGCTGGAATTCTCGCCCTACCTCAAAGGCCGTTACTCAGGGCGCAATTCCCAGGACGACTGGACCGGCGACCTCGGCGGCGAGGCGCGCTATCGCATCACGCCGTATCTCTCCGGCACGCTCAGCTACAACACCGACTTTGCCGAAACGGAGGTGGACCTTCGGCAAATCAACTTCACGCGGTTCCCGTTATTCTTGCCGGAAAAGCGGGCTTTCTTTCTAGAAGACAGTGGCATCTTCGAATACGGCGGGCTCGGTGGCAGCGGCCTGGGGCCGGTCCTGCTTCCCTATTTCAGCCGGCGGATTGGGTTGTCCGCCGAAGGCGAGCCCGTGCCCATTCTGCTGGCGGGAAAGGTTGCCGGACGAATGGGTAAGTACAATCTCGGCGTGCTGGATGCGGTGCTGGACGACCACGCTGACCTCGGCCGGCAAAACACCTTTGTCGGCCGCCTCTCGCGCAATGTGCTCGAACAATCCACCGTCGGGGCGCTGGCGACGGTAGGCGATCCCAACTCGGAGGAGAACAATGCGTTGTTCGGGCCGGACTTCAACTTCCGCACCAGCCGGTTTCTCGGCCGCCACGTGCTGGAAGCCCACGCGTTTGCCCTGGGCACATGGACCGAACACCAATCCCGGACCTTCGGCTCTTCATACGGCGTCACTGTGCGGTATCCCAATGATCCCTGGTCGGCACACCTGGACTACCTCGCAATTGACGACGCCTTTCATCCCGCGCTGGGTTACGTGCGGCAGGCCGGGGTGCGCGGGTATGGCGCCGGCCTCGAATACGCGCCCCGCCCCGAACGTTCCCGGCTGATCCGTAATTATGTCTTCGAAACGCAGAACGTCTGGTACACCGGCTTGGACAACGCACTCGACAACGCGGCGTTTCTCTTGAGACCCTTCGGCCTTCACTTCGACAGCGATGACCAGTTCTCGGTGTTCGTCGTCCGGAATTTTGACCGGCTCCAGGCCGATTTCGACATTGCCAAGGGCATCACCCTTCCGGCGGGCGACTACTGGTGGAATCAGGCGGGAGCGCAAGTGAAATTCGCCGCCAAGCGACCGGTGTCCGGCGACGTGTCCGCGTGGTTGGGGGAATTCTACGACGGGCACCGGCAGAGCTACGGCGGAAGGCTGGTGGTCATGCCGTGGAAACACCTCGGGTTCGACGCCAACTACAGCTTCAACCAGGTGCGACTGCCCGGCGGCGATTTCGACACGCACCTGCTCGCGGGTCGCATGATTTGGAACTTCACGCCCGACCTCGTGTGGTCGCATCTGGTCCAATACGACAGCGGGTCCGACTCGATTGGCTTCAACAGCCGGCTGCAATGGGAATACCGCCCGGGCTGCAAGCTCTACCTGGTTCTGAACCAAAACTATCCACGGGAGTCCGGCGACTTTCGCCTCGACGGAAACGAGGTCATTCTGAAAATGTTGGCGATATTCCGGTTGTGAGGAACCTGGCCCGCATGTTTCACCGCGAAGCGCACGCAGCGCCGGCTGGGAGCCGGTTTTGCGCTCGCCCACATTTAAGGCCGGCTGCAAACCGGCGCTCCGGCCTGTCGGTGTTTCGAGCGGGCAGGGAGAGATACAGGCTGGTTATGCAAAACGCGCCATCTATCTTCGGGTATCAGTGGTGCCGGTGGCGGTGGGCGGGCGTGTTGGCATGGCTCACCGCGCTTAAGTTGGCCGGCGCCCCGGCCGCAGAGCAGTATCACCGTTATTGGGGCGATGTGCATGGACATACGATCTTCTCCGATGGCAAGGGCACCGCGGCCGACTACTTCCAATACGCCCGCGACGTGGCGCATTTGGATTTTGTCATTGTCACGGACCACGACTTTGGCCACGAGGCGCCCTGGCGGATGCCCAAGGCGCATTGGCAGCAAACGCAGGCCGCGGCGGAACAATACACCGTCAACGGGCGGTTCGTCGCCATCGCGGGTTATGAGTGGACGTCGCAGCCCAAGTATTGGCGCGGCTTCACCAACGCGGCGTCGGAAGGCCTCTTTCCCGGGCCGCCGTGCTATTACAATCACAAGAACGTCTATTTCCCGAAGCCGGTGGACTACTTGTTTAGCGCCAAGGACGTTGCCTACTTGACACCGGACCTGCTGGCGGCCGCCGTGCAGCGCGCCGGCGGATTGATTCAGAACAACCATCCCTCGGCGGAGGTCGAGGGCCGGGATCAATTCGACTACGACGGCCGGTGGTTTTCGGTCATCGCCAACACCGAAATGCTGCCAGACCTGATGCGTTACGGGGGCAAGACCTACGCATTGCGGGGCGAAGAAACGGTGCGGGGTTTTCTCAACCGCGGCGGTCGCACCGGGTTCGTGGGCGGCAGCGACACCCACGAAGGCCGGCCGTCGGCACGGACGGCGGTGCTGGCCACGGCCTTGACGCGTGAAGCCCTCTTCGAAGCCTTGCGTCACCGCCGCAACTATGCGGTGTCGCAAGCGCAGATTGAATTGGACTTCAAGATCAACGGCCACTGGATGGGGGAAGAAATCGCCGTCACCAACCCGCCGCACCTTAACGTGGCCGTTCAGGGCACCGCCAAGCTGGCGGAAGTCGCAGTCGTTCGCAACGGTCTTGTGTGCCACCGGGTCACCCCCGCCGGCAACGAGGTCCGTTTCACGTGGCGGGATAACGCGTTTGCCGGCGCGGCTTACTACTACGTCCGCGTAACCCAGGCCGACGCGGACGAGGAAGGCAATCCGTCGCGTGCCTGGTCGAGTCCCATTTGGGTCAAGGCCAGGTGACAGGGCCTCCCGCCTCGAAGAATCTTTGCGCTGGCCCTGCTGAGCCGCTTTCCTGCTGGCAGCCAGGGCCATGCGGTGCGCGGCAGGAATCCGAGTCGCTGGAACTGAGAAAGCCGAGAGCCACAGCCCGAGAACAAGTGCAGCGGATCTCCACACCGACGTCGGAACCGCCGCGGGCGGCGAAGCAGCCGCGCGACGGGGACGGTCAGCCGCGGTCAGCCGCGGTAGATGACTTGAATCGCGTAGTCGGTGAGGATCTTCTGGGTCGCGATGTCGATGTGCGTGTAGTTCAGCGCGGTGAGGTTGATGATGTTTTCCTCGCCGATCTTGTTCAGAAACGCGGCCACGAACTCCTCGTAACGGTCGTGGCCGACCTCGACGCAATCAGTGTGGCGGAAGATGCGGACCTTGATCTTTTTGGGGCCCTCAACCGCAACTACCTCTTCGGTGATGGGCTTCACGATCAGCACCTCCGCCGGACCTTCGTGGACGGGCACGACAAAGTGATGCTCCACCCTGGCGGCAGCGGAATCGTGGATCGGGTTGTGCGTGTGGATGTTCGTGATGTCCGGGACGGGAACCGTGATCTCTGTGTTGCAGGTCGGGCACTGGATGGCCTGCCCGGCGGCGCCGGCGTCCACCATGAGTTCCTGCTGGCAGTGAGGACAATGAAATGTCAGGTCCATAGCGGTTTCGCGTTTGCGGGCTGAGTTCGTTCCGAAGTTAAGAGTCGCCCGCGCCGCGCGCCAGCTTAAAACGAAGGTCCGCCACTTCGGCGGCGCGGTGCGCGCCCAAGCCAGGCCGCGAAACCCGTTCTTGCGTGCTTGATCGGCGCGCGTCTGGCATCCTCGGCCGCGCATGGATCTGGCACCGCAACTGCCTTGGACCCACGGCCAACGCCACGTCGTCACCGTGGGCGATCTCGCCTTTGGTGGCGAGGGCGTCGCCCGCTTGGGCGAGTTCGTCGTGTTCGTGCCGTTTGCCCTGGTGGGGGAGGAAGTGGCGGTGGAACTGACGGAAGTGAAGCGCCGGTTCGCCCGCGCCCGCTTGCTCGCGGTCCGCCGGCCTTCGCCGCTGCGGGTTGCGCCGCGTTGCCCTCACTTCGGCGAGTGCGGCGGCTGCCAGTACCAACACCTGGATTACACCGAGCAACTGCGGGTCAAACACAAGCAGGTCAGCGATTTGCTCGAACGGCTGGGCGGCTTCCCGAGCGACGTCGTCGCCCCGGTCATTCCGTGCCCGGCACCTTACGGTTACCGGAACCGGATCATGATCCGGAGCCAGTGGAACAAGCCGGAGCAACGGCTGGTGATTGGGTTTTTGCGGCACGATTGCGGCCTGGTGGTGGACCTCGAGGAATGCGCCATCGCCGAGCCGTCGTTGAACGAGCAAATCCGCCACGTCCGGGCGCACCCGCCGCCGAAAGGCGGTTTGAAAGTGGTCTTGCGCCTTCAGCCGGAAGGCTGGGAACTGCCACGCGATTCCTTTTTCCAAAACAACTTTCACCTGCTGCCGCGGCTGGTGGCCACCGTCCGCGAGCGCTTGCAGGCGGCGGGCACGCGGCACCTCGTGGATGTCTATTGCGGAGTCGGCTTTTTCGCGCTCGAACTGGCGGACTTGGTAACGGCTTTTGCCGGCGTGGAACTGGATCGCCTGGCGATCCAGGCGGCGCAGCGCAACGCCGCGGCGCGCGGCGTGACCAACGGCGAGTTCCTGGCCGGCCACGCGGAAGAGCTGCTGCCCGCCCTGCTGACCCGGTTCCCCGCAGCGGACACCAGCCTCATCCTGGATCCGCCGCGGCGCGGTTGTGTGCCGGCTTCGCTGACTGCGTTGCGCGCGGCCGGGCCGCAACAAATCTTGTACGTTTCATGCCACCCGGCCACGCTGGCGCGGGACTTGAAAGCCCTTTGCACCGAAGGCCGGTACCGGCTGGAGCGGGTGATCCCACTGGACATGTTCCCGCAAACGCAGCACGTCGAGTGCGTGGCCGACCTTCGCCGGGCTGCGGAAGCCTCCGCTCCGTGGGGCGAGGCGATGTAGCCTTGCCAGACGAGAGTTTTTTGTTTCAACTGTGCGCACCACTGCCTGACCTTATGGATGACTCCGATCAACCGTCATTGGGTTTCGTTCAACGGAAGCTGCCCTGGATCGTCGCCGCCGCGGGGTTGCTGCTTTACCTGGTCACCCTCGAACGGTGGGTACGCCTCGACAGCCTGCCCGTGGTGGCCAAATTCGCCGGATGGGATTGGACGCCGACGCTTAACGCGCCGCTCCATTTTCTGCTCACCTACCCGTTCCGGTGGTTGCCCACCGGAGCCCAACTGCTGGCGTTGAACGGACTGTCCGCGTTCCTCGCCGCCGCCACGCTCGGCTTGCTGGCGCGTTCGGTCTCGCTCTTGCCGTACGATCGCACGCGGGAATCCCGCATCCGCGAGCACAGTGAGGGCGCTTTGTTGAGCACCGGCCTGGCCTGGGTGGGGCCGGTTTTTGCGGGCGTGATCTGCGCGCTCCAGCTCAGTTTCTGGGAGCACGCCACGGCCGTCACCGGCGAAATGCTGGATTTGCTGATGTTCGCGTACGTCATCCGGTGCCTGCTCGAATTTCGCCTCGACGGGCGCGAGAGCTGGTTGCTGCGGACGTCGTTCGTGTACGGACTGGCGGTCACGAACAACTACGCCATGATCGCCTTCTTCCCTTGTTTCCTGGTGTCGGTGGCGTGGATCAAGGGGCTGGGCTTCTTCAACCTCGGTTTCGTGGGCCGGATGTTGGGCTGCGGCGTGGCTGGTCTCGTGCCTTACCTCGTGCTGCCGATCGCGGCGGTGATGGGCGGCGCCGAATCGGGCGTCGGCTTCTGGGCCTACCTGCACACGGTGCTCGCCAACCAAAAGGCCGCCCTAGTCTCGTTTCCGCAGTGGGTGATCTTGCTGTTGTCTCTAACCAGCATTCTGCCCGTGCTGTTGATGGGGGTGCGCTGGGCGGTGGCGGAAGGCGACACCAGCCGGGCGGGGGTGTTGATGGCGAGTTTCATCACGCGGTTCATGCACATCGTGATGCTGGCGGCGAGCGTCTCGCTGTTTTTCGAGCCTATCTGGGCTCCGCGGTCGCTGGGATTCGGCCTGCCGCTGCTGCCATTTTACTACCTGGCGGCCCTGGCGGGGGGGTACTACAGCGGCTACCTGCTGTTGGTGTGCCAGGAACCGAAGGGGCGGACACGGCATCGCAGTTCGCCGGGGATGCAGTTTTTGAATCGGGTGATCGCCGGCGCCACGATCGTGGCGGTCGCCGGCACGCCCTTCTTCATGGTGTATCGGAACATGCCGGCCATCCGGCAGAACAGCAGCGGCTTGTTGCACCAATACGCCCAGTCGTTGGTTCAATCGGTGCCGGCCAAAGGCGGATATGTGATGAGCGACAACCGCACCGACCTCTTGTTGTTCGACGCCGTCCTGCACCGTCTCGGAACCCAGGACAAATACGTGCTACTCGCCTCTCGGCTCATGCCGTACAAGCTCTACCATCAGGAACTGACGAAGAGGTACGGCACCCGCTGGCCGTATGGCCCGCTGCTCGAAGCCGCGGGTGACACGATCGACACCGGCACACTCACGCGCCTGGTGAGCGAACTGGCGCAGTCCAACAAGGTTTTCTATCTGCACCCCAGCATGGGCTATTACTTCGAGGCCGTGGAGGCGGTCCCCGTGGGCATGGTTTACCGACTGGTGCCCCGGCCGGCCGATTCGCTCAAGCCGCGGGTGCTTTCCGCGTCCGAAGTGAGCGCGAACGAGCAGTACTGGGAGGCCCTTTTGCCGGGGCTCGACCGCTTGCCGCCGCTCACCGACAAGGCGGCGCCCGACGTGCGTTACGTGGACTCGGCTTTCTCCCGCAGCCTGGTGTTTTGGGGCACCGCCTTGGAGCGCCAGGGCGAGATTCAGAAAGCGCGGCGCTGGTTCGAGCTCGCGCTGCGGCTGAACCCGCGGAACGTCATCGCCAAGAGCAATCTGGCCTTTAATGACGACCTTGGCGCAGGGAAGATACCGCCGCTGGACGCCCCGCTGCCCAAGTATCTCAAGGATGAACGCCGCGGCTGGGACCAATTGCTCCTCGACGATGGGCCGGTGGACGATCCGCAGCTCTCCTACCGGCTGGGTCTGATCTATGTCCGAGGCGCGTTGTTCCGGCAGGCGTTGACCGAATTTCAGCGCGTGCGCGCGCTCCTCCCGGACGATCCGCAGGCGCAATTGTGGGAGGAAAGCATGGAGTCGATGGTGCGCTTCAGTCTGGGTGACGTGGCGGGCGCGGAGTCACAGGCCCTCGCTCTGCACCAACGCTACCCGAAAGATGACAACGTGCTGGAAACGCTCACGCAGATTTATCTGCACACCAGCCGCTTCACCAACGCCCTGGCGAGCATCGAGGAGCAGTTGCAGCTCGACCCCAACAACGCCCGCGCCTTGTTGAACAAGGCCGCGATTTGCATCCAGATGAAGGATTACGCACGCGCGATCCCGCCGCTCGACACCCTGCTGGCGCAGCAACCTGAGAACAGCGCCGCCTTGATGAACCGGGCGATCGCCAACCTCCAAAGCGGCAAACTGCAGGAGGCCGGCCGCGATTACGAGGCGCTGCGCAAACTCATGCCGGAGTACTATGCGGTCTATTACGGCCTGGGTGAAGTCGCCTACCGCCTGAAGGACAAGGCGACCGCGCTCCGCGAATTCGAGATTTACCTCAAATATGGCGACAAGACTTCCGAGGAATACAAGGAGGTGCAGAACCGCGTCCGGGAATTGAAGGGCGGCGCCTAGCCGCCGGCCACATGCGGGTCACGCACGTCATCACCCGGCTGATCGTTGGCGGCGCTCAGGAAAACACGATCGCCTCGGTGCTGGGGTTGCGTGAACGGCCCGGACTCGACGTGCGCCTGATCGCCGGCCCCACCACGGGACCGGAAGGATCGCTGGAGGCGCTGGTTGCCGGCCAACCCGGCTTGTTCACGCTGGTGCCTTCGTTGATCCGCGCGGTGCATCCCGCTCAAGATTGGGCAGCCTATCGCGAACTGCGCCGCCGGTTCCGCCAGTCCCGCCCGGACATCGTCCACACCCATAGCGGCAAGGCGGGGATTTTGGGCCGTCTGGCGGCTCGCGCGGCCGGCGTGCCCATCATCGTTCACACCGTCCACGGCCCTTCATTTGGGGCGTTCCAGGGCCCGGCCGCCAACCTGGTCTTCCGCGCGGCCGAACGATTGGCGGGCCGCGCGACCACGCAATTCGTGGTGGTGGCCCACGCCATGACCGACCAGTACCTCGCCGCGGGCATCGGCCGGTGGGAACAATACACCCGCATCCTCAGCGGCTTCCCGCTCGAGCCTTACCTGACGGCCCAGAACGATCCCGCCTGGCGGTCCCGCCTCGGCCTGGCACCGACCGATTTCGTCGTCGGAAAAATCGCGCGCCTGTTCAAGCTAAAAGGTCACGATGACCTCTTCGCTGTGGCTCCCGGCTTGGTCCGGCAATGTCCGCAAATGAAGTTCCTGCTCGTCGGCGACGGCGAATGGCGGACGCGTTTCGAGGAACTTGCCCGGCGGACAGGCCTGGCCAAACACATCGTGTTCGCCGGCCTCGTGCCGCCCGCCGAAGTGTCCCGGCACGTCGGGGTCATGGACGCGCTGGTGCACCTGTCGTTCCGCGAAGGACTGCCGCGCGCGTTGCCTCAAGCTCTGGCCGCGGGCAAGCCCGTAGTCGCCTACGATTGCGACGGTGCCCGCGAGGTCTGCCTGGATGGCGAAACCGGCTTTCTCGTCCCGGCCGGCGACCGCGCCACACTCGCACAGCGCTTATTGACGCTGGCCGGCGAACGCGAACGGGGCGCCCGCATGGGCGCGCGCGGCCGGGAGTTGGTGCGCGAACAGTTCTCCGTCCAACACCTCGTGGATGAACTCCACCGGCTCTACCTGCGGCTGGCCGCGCGTCACGGGTTGGCCGGGCGGGCGGCGGCCGCCCACTGAAATGAATTCGCGCGCCGAACTTCCGCGTTGCCCGGCGAGGCTGAAGGCCGATCTCGCCAGATGGGTTTTCACGGGTCACAGGCGGCCGGAGCAGCAGAATCCGGCGCGGTCCCCCGTAATCGAAGATCGTCACTCCTTTCGGGGTGCGGCACCCGATTTCATTTCGGCCATCGGTCCCCGGGTTTCGACGCTATTTCGGCCATGACGTTCCCTTTCACCATTTACGCGCTCGTACTGCTCGGAGGTCTCGCGACCACGGCCGGGGCGCTGCCGCTTTGGCGGGCGTGGTGCCGGCGCACCGGTCTGGTGGACGATCCCGGCCATCGGAAAATCCACACCGAACCCGTCCCGCTCGCCGGTGGGCTGGCGGTGTTCACAGGGCTGGCGGTGCCGCTGTTGCTGGGTCTGCTGGCCGTGAAACTGGACTTGCTGAGCCTGCCCGCGGCGGGCGCGTTCGGACACGGCTTCGCGCGCCGCGCGCCGCAGTTGGTGGTGGTGTTCGCAGGAGCGGCAGGCATGGTGGTGCTGGGCTGGTTGGATGACCGGCACGAGTTGCGCGCCCGTTGGAAGTTCACGGGCCAGGCGTTGATCGCCCTGGGCGTCGCGGTCAGCGGCGTGCGCGTCACTTTGTTCGTCCCGAGCTTCGCCTTCAGCCTGCTGGTCACGACGCTGTGGATCGTCACCGTGACCAACGCCCTGAACTTCCTGGACAACATGAACGGCCTGTGCGCCGGGTTGGGCGTGATCGGCGCCTTCTGTTTCGGCCTCAAAGCGGCCATTGCGGGCCAATACCTGGTGGCGTCCTTCGCCTTGCTGGCGGCGGCGGCGCTGGTGGGCTTTTTGCCCTACAATTTCCCGCGGGCGTCGGCCTTCCTTGGCGACGCGGGGAGCCATCTGGTCGGGTACCTCCTGGCGGTGCTGGCCATCCTGCCTCATTTCTACTCGGACGATCACCCGACGAAGCTCGCCGTTTTGAATCCGCTGCTGATTCTCGCCGTGCCGCTCGGCGATCTGGTTTGGGTGGTGCTGCTTCGCTGGCGGCTGGGTCAACCCGTTTATGTCGGCGACAACAATCACCTCTCCCACCGTCTGGTGCGGCGTGGCTTGAGCAAGCCCACCGCGGTGCTGGCGATCTGGCTGTTGGCGGCGGCGACGGGCGCGCTCGCGTTCCTTTGATTCTCCGGCAGGCCCGGCCCCGCGGGATGCTGCGCGCGCTCAGGCCGCCGCCGCCGGCCGCGCGCGATAGAAAACCGCCACGTGACCGACGCGCATCACAAGCTGGCTTCCCGTCCGTTCCGCAATCTGCGGCGCCAGCACCTTCTTTTGTTCCTTGAACTCGTCGAAGCGAATCTTGACCAGTTCGTGGCCGTTGAGCGCCTGATCGAGCGCCGCCAGGAATCCGGCGGACACCCCGCTTTTCCCCAGTTTGAGGAGGGGCTCCAAAAGCTGGGCGCGCGCCTTCAAGGCCCGCAACGGGGGTGGCGCTGAGGTGTCCAGATCGCGCCCTTACTTGCCGAGGTCGGGGATGCTCTTCAGCCCTTGCTGGAGGGCGTCGCCCGTCTGCTTCAGCCCGGCGGGCGCATACTTCTCCGCAATCGCGCTGACGAGATTCTTCTGAGCGGGAGTCAACTTTGCCTTGGAGGCGATGCCGGACAGCGCGGGCAACGCGGTGCTGACCTCGCCTTTGCGCAAGGAACTGACCACCGTGGCGACCTCGCCTTGCACGCCTTCCAGGGAGGCCAGGTCCTTCTGAACCACGTAAGCCGCGGCAAGATCGCGCGCCTGCTTGGCCAGGTCCGTTTGCTCCGGCGTGAGCTTGGCCTGGGCCAGGGTGGTCACCGCCTCGATAGTGGCGGCGCTGTCTCCGCTCACCAGCGATTTCAGCGTGGAATCCACCTGCGACTTCGCCGCCGGTTGCCCCGCGAGCGAGTTGGCCAGCGACTTCAGCTTCGGCGCCAAATCCTCACCGATGGACGCGAGCACCTTGTCCGGCTGACTCTGGGCCAGCGAAAGGAACTGGCTGGCGGCGTCGCCGGCGGCTGGCGCCGCCTGGCCCGCGGCCGCTTTGACGCTGTCAGTGACGGCGGCCGGGTTGGTAGCGGCTTGGGCGGCTTGCTCGGCCACCGGTTTGACCGACTCCGGCGCGCTGGCAGTCGCCCCAGTTACGACCGCTTTGACCTCAGCGGCGGGCGTGGGATTGCTGGTGGTTTCCGACGTGGCTCCGGCCGGCTTTGTCTCGGTCGGTTTGGCGGCCGCGTTGGTATCGGCCGACGCCGGCGGGGTGGATTCCTTGCCCGAAGGCCCGCAGCCCACGGCCAGGAGGGCCGCCCCAATAGCTGTCGAAAGGAGAATCAAGTTTTTCATAAAATGACTGTTCCAAGTGGTCTCGAAAATAGGACGGACACGCGCAATTGGCAATCGCCGGGGTCACGCGCCGAGTTCACGCCGTCGCTGCCGGAGTCTTCGCGCACGCGGCGGCATTCGCCGGCGCCCCGCACTCTTTTCGGAACACTTCGTGGAATGCATCCCGCAGCCGCTCCACCATCGGGCTGCCGGGGAAGACATGGCCGTCCAACGAAACCACATCGATGATCCCTTCGACGCTGTTGGTGAGAAACAACGCGTCCGAGGTCTGGAGCACCTCGACCTTGGTGAGCCGCTTCTTCACGACAATGTTCTGGCTGGCGCAGATTTCGAGGATGACGGCGCGGGTAATCCCGGGGAGCACCCCCACCGCGGTGGGCGAGGTGTAAACGATCGGGCCCCGCGTCCAAAAGAGGTTGGCGCCGGCGCCTTCGGCCACTTCGCCGTTGGTGTTCACCAGCAAGGCCTCGTCCGCCTGCGCCGCTTCCGCCTCCATGCGGGCCAGCACTTGGAGCAGTTTGCTGCCGGTCTTGTGCGAAGCCAGCGGGTCTGCCGGGGCCAGGCGCATCGCAGAAGTGATCATGCGCCAGCGGGCGGGCCTGGCCGGGTCGATCGGCGGGGACGGGTACACGGCCATGACGAGCAGAGGCGAATCCGCCCCCGCGGGAGAGTAGCCGCGCGGCCCGACTCCGCGCGAAAGCGTCAGTCGCAACAGCGCGTCCCCGACCTGATTTTGCTCAATCAGTTTGCGGACGGCTTCGCGGAGTTGGGGCAGCGGAACCGGGCAGCGCAGGCGCAACAGTTCCAAACCTCGCACGAAGCGCTCGAGGTGCTGGTGCCAACGAAACACGCGCCGGTGGCAGATGCGCATCGTTTCGAACACGCTGTCGCCGTAAAGAAACGCCCGGTCGAAGACCGAGACCCGCGCCTGATCTTCCGGAACGAATTCGCCGTTGAGATAGACAACCATGATGCTTCGCTAAGCCGCCAGCCGGCCCGCGTCAACGGAAGCCAAAGAGGCTTGAGAGCTGGCCGTGCTGTCAAGCACTTCAAGGAGGCCGCCCGCTTTGGCGAGGGTCTCCGCATACTCGGCCGCGGGGTCGGAATCCGCCACGATGCCCGATCCCGTGTAGAACCAGGCCGCGTCCCCCGCGCAAAACGCCGAGCGGATGATGATGCTCAACTGGCTTTGCCGGTTGAACCCGAGGTAGCCCAAAGCACCGGTGTACGGCCCGCGCCCGAACGGCTCCAGTTCGTCGATGATCTGCATGGCCCGGAACTTCGGGGCGCCGGTGACGCTGCCGCCAGGAAAACATTTCTCCAGCGCCTGCAAGTGCGTGACGTCACCGCGCAAACGGCCTTCGACGGTGGCCACCAAATGTTGGACCTGCGCATAGGCCTCCAGGCGCGCCAGCTCCGGCACCCGCACCGAACCGAATGAGCAGACCCGGCCCAGGTCGTTGCGGAGCAGGTCGGTGATCATGGTCAGTTCGGCCTGTTCCTTGGCGCTGGCGCGCAATTCCGCCGCCAGCGCCGCGTCCGCGAAGGCGTCCGTCCCACGCGGGCGGGTGCCTTTGATCGGGCGCGTCTCAACATGCAGGCCATCGCCGCGCAGGAAGAGCTCGGGCGAGGCGGAGACCACGCCGAAGTCCGCATCTTCGAGGCACGCGGCGTAAGGTGCAGGCGAAGCGGCGGCGAGCCGGCGGTACAAGGCCCAGGCGTCCACGCGACCCCGCACTTCCCAACGCTGAGCGAGGTTGGCCTGGTAGATGTCGCCTTGGCGGATGTAGGCCTGGGCTCGCACCACGCAGCGCAGATAATCTTCCCGGCTCAATTCCGGCACACAAGTTGTGGGCACCCGCGGCATCAGCCTGTCCGTGACCGGCTCCGACTCGAGTTGCTGCCGCCAAAAGTCCTCGCTCGCCAGGGCCTTGGCGGCCGAACGGGAGCCGTCCGGCTGCAGGCCGGTCGCGACGATCCATGCGCCGCCGGCCTCGTGGTCGAACACCACCAGGCTGTCATAAAACCCCAGCCAGCAATCCGGCAGCGGCAGGTCCGCCACGGGATGCGGCCGCAGCTTCGGCTCGACGAATTGCCGCAGTTCGTAACCCCAGTAGCCGATGCAGGCGCCGGTCGGAAACGGCACGTCCGCTTCCGCCGGCAGATCGTACCGCGCCAGCAACGCATCCATGACCCGCCACGGATTGCCGAAGAGCAACTGACCGGCGTCGCCGGTCTGGATTTCGCAGCGTGCCCCAGTCGAGCGGAAGGCCAGAAACGGGGCAACCGCAAGGAAGGAATACCGACCGCCGGCACCTTCGCCGGGACAAGTCTCCAGCAAGGCGAGCCCGCCGTGTCGTCGCACCCGGCCGGCGAGTGTTTGCGGCGTGTGCTCGGTCTGGACCTTGCGGGCGCGTGTGCGCATCGGCCGAACGATAGCCGATCTTCTCTCCGCTGCCAGCCATCCTTGGAACGTCCAGGCTCAGGTGCGGGGCGGTCCCAGCCGGAACCACTCGAGCGCGTCTGACCGGGCGGAGCTCGCACGGAAGAGGTTTGAGCAGGCCAATCCGGCTTCGATTTGGGAATTGAGATTTGAGATTTGAGACTAGCATTGCCGGGGATTGGCATTAGCCTCCCCGGCTCGTGATGAAACCGGAGTTCGACTCCATCGAAGCCCTCGTCGCCGACATCCGCCGCGGTCACATGGTCATCCTGGTGGACGACGCTGACCGCGAAAATGAAGGCGATTTGATTATGGCGGCGGAACACGTGACGCCCGCCGCGGTCAATTTCATGGCCAAGCACGGCCGCGGCCTGATCTGCGTGCCCACCACCTCCGAGCGCCTTCAGCAGTTGGGCATCGAGCGGATGGTCGTGCAAAACCGGGAGTCCTTCAAAACCGACTTCCAAGTGAGCGTGGACGCCGCCGCGGGCATCACCACCGGCATCAGCGCCGCGGACCGCGCCCGCACCATCGCGGTGCTGGCGGACCCCACGGCCACCCCGAGCGACCTCGTCCAGCCGGGGCACGTCTTCCCGCTGCGGAGCAAGGCTGGTGGCGTACTCCAACGCGCGGGCCACACCGAGGCGGCCGTGGACTTGACCACGCTGGCGGGTTGCCGGCCGGTGGCCGTGATCTGCGAGATCATGAGCGACGACGGTTCGATGGCGCGCCTGCCCGAGCTGCGGCGGTTCGCCCGCAAACACAAGCTCAAGCTGGGCACGATCGAGGCGCTGATCAGCCACCGCCGCACCCGCGAACACCTCGTCGAGCACGTCGAGACCGTCCGGCTGCCGACGGATTACGGCGAGTTTGACCTGCATCTGTACCGTTCGCGCCTGGATGGCCAGCACCACCTGGCGTTGGTCCGCGGCGAGGTGGCCGGCAAGCAGAACGTGCTGGTGCGGGTGCACAGCGAGTGCCTGACCGGCGACGTCTTCGGCTCGCGGCGGTGCGATTGCGGGCCGCAGCTCCACCAGGCCATGCGCCAGGTGAGTGAAGCCGGCTGCGGCGTGATTGTTTATATGCGCCAGGAAGGGAGAGGCATTGGCCTGCCCGCAAAGATCAAGGCGTACAAACTACAGGAAGGCGGCCTCGACACAGTCGAAGCCAATCTCAAACTGGGTTACCCGATGGACCTGCGCGAATACGGCCTGGGCGCACAAATCCTGACGGACCTCGGCCTGCGCACGATCCGCCTGCTGACCAACAATCCGAAGAAACTGGTCGGCCTTGAAGGTTACGGATTGGAGATCGTGGAACAGGTGCCCATCCGGGTGCCGCCGAATCCCCACAACGCGCGGTACCTCAAAACCAAACGCGAGAAGATGGGGCACTTGGTCTGACCGTCGGTGCCCTCCCCTGCCCTGCCGATCTTCTACCATGCTCAAAGCGATGACTCCTCGTCGTGTCCGCTCTACTGGCGGACGGTTCGCCATCATCGGCTCGAAATACAACCCGCGCTTCGCGGATGCCCTGGTGCGCGCCGCCCGCGCGGAATTGGAGCAGGCCGGCGCGTCCGTCGAAGTCGTGCGGGTGCCGGGCGCGTTCGAGATCCCGGTTGTGGCCGCCCGCCTGGCGCGCCGGGAAGCAGCGCCGTTCGACGCGCTCATCTGCCTCGGCGTGGTGATTCGCGGCGAAACCGCGCACGCCGACCTGATTGGCCGTGCGGTAACCGACGCCTTGGTAAAACTTCAGATCGAGTGCGAACTGCCGATCATTCACGAAGTGCTCCTGCTCGACACTGAGGTGCAGGCGCGGGCGCGATGCCTGCCGGCCGGGCATAATCGCGGTCGGGAGGCCGCGCAAACGGCCGTGGCGATGGTGAAGTTGATGCGTCGGCTCGGCGCCCCGATCGCAGCCTGACCGGCCTAAGCCTGAAGCAGAAGCCGAGGGTCGGTTTGCGCGATGCGGGACGGGTCGGGCACTGAAAGCCTGGCGGGTCAGTTTAATGGCCACCGACGGCCTTCACTCCATTCAACGACTCGGCCCCGCTGAACTTGGGCCAGTTGTACCCGTAGAAGGCGACGAAGGCGAAGCAGAACAACGGCACGATGAACCCACGGGACATGTCGTATTGGTCCGCCACGTAGCCCATCAGCTTGGGCAGAATCGCACCGCCCATGATGGCCATGACGATGAAGGCGGAAGCCTTTTTCGCGCGCGCGCCCAGTCCAAAAATGCCCAGGGCAAAGATCGTGGGGAACATGATCGACATGAAGAAATAGCTCAGGAAAACGCAGATGACGGACAGCCAGCCGAGCTTGAGAAACACGAGCGCGCACATGAGCACGTTCATCACGCCGTAAAGGCCGAGCACCTTGTGTGCGGAGTGCTTTTTCAAAATGGCGGCGCCGGTGAAGCGGCCGATCAAGAAACACACGAAGCCCAAGGACGCGAGATTGGCCGCGCCTTTGTCGCTGAGGATGGTCACGCCGGACGCGCCCGTTTCAAACCAACTCTTCAGCAGGTCGGCAGTGACCGAGGCGGGAATCGCAGGCGTCTCGGCGGTCATGTAATTGATGAAGAAACTGAAAATGCCGGCCTGGGCGGCCACGTATAGGAACTGAGCGGCGACGGCCATCGCGAAGTGCGGATGTTTCCAGATCGAGTGCGAAACGTTCGGCGTGGAATCGTCGAGATGATAGTCGTCCTCGGTTTTGATGTCCGGGATGTAGGCAAAGTAGAAAACCACCGCGAGGACCACCACGACGATCGCCACGGTCAGGTAAGGAATGTAGAGCGTCTCGTTGCCGGTGCTCTTGCCGGCGGCATCCTTGCCATAAAAGAACATGCCGCCGATGATCGGACCGAAGATCCAGCCGATGCCGTTACAGGACTGCGCCAGGTTGATGCGGGTGGCCGCGTAACGCGTGGGACCGAGCACGGTCGTGTAAGGGTTGGCGATCGTTTCCAGGAAGGTGAGCCCGGCGGCGATGGCGCAAACCCCGACGAGGTAGCCGACAAAGGCGGTGTGGGGAGACACGGTGCCGGCGCGGGCCAGGGCATTGATATGCGTAGCCGGAACGAACCAGAATCCGCCCGCCGCGACCAGCAGCAGCCCCGTGATGATGCCGCCTTTGTAGCCGAGCTTGCTGGCCAGCCAGCCGGCGGGCATCGCCATCAAAAAGTACCCCAGGTAGTGCGCGAACTGCACCCAGGCCGATTGCGCCTTGCTGAGGCCAAGTTCCGTTTGAAAGTGCTTGTCCATCACGTCAATCATCCCGTTGCAGACGCCCCACAGGAGGAACAGCGAGCTGACCAGGATGAAGGTGAAGACCAGGTTCTTGCCGTCATCGGCGACGAACAGGCTTTGTTTTTTTGCGTTCATGAGAGTCTAGGCCCGAATCCGCGGATGCGCGGTCGCGCGCGCTGGGTGCTCAATCCGGGCGCGTGGCATGGGGAGGGGACACCCGGCGCTGGATTCCCAAAGGCGGGCCGCCGGTGAGGTTGAGCCCACGGCCAAATGGCAGTCACCCCCGCCCCGCCGAGGCAGGCCAACAGCGCCGTCGCTGTGAGCCGCGAGCAACGGGACAAAGTGCGTGGTCATTGGCGGCGATACTTAATGAGGCGCGCCGAACAGCGTCAAGCCCGATGCCAAACACACCTGGGTTGGTCGAATCCTTGGCGAAGTGGTGCGCGGCGGCGGCATCCACGACCAGCCGCCGGTTCCTGGCGTGGCGGCGGCGGGTCGGCGACCCTGCCCCGTGTCATTCACCTGTGTGGTACAAAAAATGTCGCAATTGCGACACAAAAACGGCCGGCCTGCGACGCCGGCCGCGCGCCGTGTTTATCCCCGGGCGGGCCGGAGTAGTCCCGGCCACGCTGGCGTTTGGCGGCACCCCGCTCTACCTTGCTTCGCCAGTGGGAAGACAGCGACGTTTTGGCATGGATCGTGCAAAGCCAACCGGTATGCGCACGCAGGGCGAGCGGGCCTTTACCCTCATCGAACTGTTGGTGGTGATCGCCATCATCGGCATCCTGGCGGCCTTGTTGCTGCCCGCGCTAGCCTCGGCCAAGGAGCGGGCACGGCGGACGGCCTGCAAGAACAATATCCGCCAGTTCATCATCGCCACGCACACCTACGCCGGCGATTTTGGCGACCAGCTCCCCAGCGGTCGGACGGACGCCGCCAACCCGAACGACACGCACACGCCGATCCTCTCGACCAACAGCCGTAACGAAATCCTGGAGTACAGCGGCGGTTTGGACGTGCTCGATTGCCCGAACCTGGCCACGCCGTTCAAGACCAAGAAAGACTGGCGGGTCCACGAAGGCTTCGGCTTCGCCATCGGTTACCATTACCTGGGTGGCCACACGAACACGCCGTGGGAATTGTCCGGCCCCGCCACCGCCACCTGGATTTCTCCGCAGCGCACCGCCGAGGATCCGACGCTGCTATTGGTGGCGGACCTGAACGTCTTCTGCCACCCGTACCAGCGCATGTTGGCACCCCATGCCGGTTCGGGCTACGTGCTCCGCGACGAGTCGTATTACGAAAACCACGACAATGCCCCCAACGAAACCTGCGTCGATCTGGGGGCCAAGGGCGGCAACGTCGGCCGCCTGGACAGCTCGGTGGCCTGGAAAAACATCGGCGAAATGAGAATCTACCGCGCCTCGCAGTTGTACGACACGTACGGGATGTGGTGACGCCCCGCCCGCCGGCGCCGCTTTCGGACTCGCTGCCTCGCGAACCGGCACTTCAGGTGATTCTGCCTTGCCGGCCGGCCGCTTCCCGGCAACGTTGCCCGGCATGAACGCACGCTGCCGACTTTGGTTCCCGATGTGGGTTGCGCTGGCCCTGGCCTCGATCCGGCTGGCCGCGGTGGAAATGGCCGATTCGGAGGCGACGACCGCCTGGCTCGCGGAGCATTACACCAAGTACGAGTACCGCCTCCCGATGCGCGACGGCATCCGGCTGTTCACCCGCGTCTATGTGCCCAAGGACGACGCCCAGGCCTGGCCGATCCTGCTCACGCGCACGCCTTACGCGCTGAAGCCTTACGGCGCGGACAACTACACCGACCCTTCCGGCTCATTCGCGACGCTCGCGAAGGATACGTTCATCCTGGTCACGCAGGACGTGCGCGGACGCTTCGGGTCAGAGGGCGAGTACGTTCACGTCCGCCCGTTCAACCCGCACAAAGGGCCGCGGGACATCGACGAAAGCTCGGACACCTGGGACACCATCGACTGGCTGGTGAAGCACCTCCCGGGCAACAACGGCAAGGTGGGCCTGTTCGGCATCTCCTACCCTGGCTTCTACACGTCGATGGGCATGATCGACAGCCATCCCGCGCTCCAGGCGGCGTCGCCGCAGGCGCCGATCGCCGACTGGTTTCTGGGCGACGACGTCAACCACAACGGCGCGTTCTTTCTCTCCCAGAACTTCGGGTTCTTTTACTGGTTCGCCCAAAAGGCGGATGACCCGCTGCACGAAGACCTGAAGAGCTTTCATTTCAACACCCCGGACGGCTACGACTTCTTTCTGCGCATGGGATCGCTCGGCAACTCGGACACGCTTTACTTCAAAGGCTGTTCCGCCGCGTGGAACGAGTTCCTGGCCCACCCGACTTACGACGCCTGGTGGCAGGCGAGAAACATCCGGCCACACTTGAGGAATGTGCATTGTGCGGTGCTGACCGTCGGCGGCTGGTACGACGCGGAAGACTTGTTCGGGCCGCTGGAAACCTATCGCTGGACGGAGCGGTTAAATCCGGGCATCACCAACGCGCTGGTGATGGGGCCCTGGGCGCACGGCGAGTGGGGAGGCGGTGCCGGCGACGCGCTGGGCCCGATCGGTTTCCACTCCAAGACCGCCGAGTATTTCCGCGAGAAGATCGAACTTCCGTTTTTCCGCCACTTCCTGAAAGGCGACACCAATTACACCGCGACCGAGGCCCAGGTTTTCGAGACCGGCACCGATCACTGGCGCCGCTTCGAGGCCTGGCCGCCCACGAACGTCGTTTCGCGGACGCTCTATTTTCGCCCCGCCGGTGCGCTCTCGTTCGCCCCGCCGGCGGAGGGCGCGGACGCGTTCGACGAATACGTGAGCGACCCCGCCAAACCCGTGCCTTACACGAACGATAAATCCACGAGCTACCCGCGTGCCTACCCGCTGGAAGACCAGCGCTTCGTCGCCTCGCGGCCGGACGTGCTCGTCTATGAAACCGAACCGCTGGGCGAAGACCTGACCTTCGCCGGCCCGCTGAAGGCCACCCTCCACGTCTCCACCACCGGCACCGACTCGGATTGGGTCGTGAAACTGATCGACGTTTATCCGGGCGATTATCCGAACCCCGACCCGAACCCGGCGAACCTGAAGCTGGGCGGTTACCAGCAGTTGGTGCGCGGCGACGTCTTTCGCGGTCGGTTCCGCAATAGTTTTGAGAAACCCGAGCCGTTCGAACCAGGCAAGGTGGCGAAGGTCGAGTTCACCTTGACGGACATCTGCCACACCTTCCGCTCCGGCCACCGCGTGATGGTGCAGGTGCAGAGCTCGTGGTTTCCGCTCGTGGACCGCAACCCGCAGACGTTCGTGAACATCGCGACGGCGAGACCGGAGGATTTCCGCAAGGCGACCCAGCGGGTCTATCGCGGTGGCGAAGATGCCTCCAGCCTCACGGTGCAGGTTTTGCCGGCACAAAAGCCATGATGAGTCGTTCTTGACGCGAACGCTCGCAGCGGCGGCCAACCAACGCGGGTTCGCCTCCGGGAAAGTAGAAAAGCGGGATAAGGCTGCGCCGCCAGACCGACCGCAGGTTACCGAGCGAGTGCTTGGGAGGTCTCCAGGCGAAAGAACGCCCGAGGTTCGTTAGCATCGATGCCAAACTCCCACTCGGCGTTGCCCGCGCTGTCGAACACCATCGCCGCCGCCCGTTCCCACGTCATGAGGTCCATGGACTTGAGCACCCAAGCCGAGTCGCCCGGCTGGCCGTGCGCGGTCAAGCTCAGGTCGCCGGAAGGCAGGCGACTGATTTGGAGCACGAATTCTGGAACGGTCTCTACGCTCACGGTGATCGATGCCCGAGTGACGCCTCCGTCCGGATCGGAGACGGTGATCTCGATCTGGTCCACACCCGTGACTCCCGCGGCCGGGCGGAGGACCAGGAACCGGTTCGTGTCCGTCCCGGTCCCCTCAATGGTGCCGGCAGGGAAGAGCACCGGGTTTTGGTTTGCGGCCCGCACCGTGAGTTGGTCGGCGGGTGTTTGCGAATCACTCACCGAGAACGGCACCGCACGGAGCGTCTCCCCCGGAGCGAAAACCACGGTCGCCGGCAGCGTCAGCAACGGAGGTTCATTGCGAGCGGTCATCTCCACTTGAATGCTCTGCGTTGTGGAGTGGCCGCCCAAGTCGCAAGCGGTCAGGGCGAGCGTAGTATCGCCGCAGTGGCCGGGCGCAACGATTACCGTCAAAATGAAACTCGGGGAGCGGGTACCGGGAAACTGCTGGCGCAGACTCACCATGTCGAACCACGCGGGTGTTGGCGAGGTGATCACGGTTTCCAAGGCGGCCGGCTCGGTGTCGTCGTCGGTGATCGTCAACACGGTTTCCGCGGTAGCGCCTTCTTTGATGACCAGCATCGATGGGGCCGCGATCACCGGTGCGGCGCCGGCGCCGCCAGCAAGATGCAGTTCCTGTTCTGACGCAAAGAGACCTCCGGCGTGGCAGTTGTCCACGGCTTGCACGCTCCAGTAAAGCCGGGCGGGCATCGGGTCCGGCAGTTGAAGCACCAGCCAGCGGTTGAAACCGGCGTTTCCTGGCGTGGAGAGCAGGCGGGTGCCCGGTGCAAGCGCATGTGAGGGAACAATCTGGTTGCCACCCGGCGTGACGCCGACGCGCACGTTGTAACTCAACGCCGCGGACTGGTTCGGATCGTGACTCGGCCCCCAAGACAGCCAGAGCAGGTCGCCCGTCTGGACGGCGCGCAGACCGGTGGGGGCGGCAGGCGGCGTGTTGGCCTGGTGGATCTGGTTGCGGAGAACACCAACGGAACTCCCCAGTATCTTGGCGAGATCCAGAGTCCCGTCGTTATTCCAATCGCCCACGCACAATGTTCCGCTGGTGTACCGGTTGTCCATGCTCACAAAAGAAACGCGGTCGAAGCGCCCAGAGCCGCCGCCGCCAAGCAACGCAAGGTAGGTCACTTGGTTGGTGTGCTGAAAAGGGAAGGCGAGGGTTTCCACCGCCGCCGGAGAAACCACGTCCACCTCCCCGTCTTGATCGAAATCGCCCCAGGCGGGGACGAGTGAGGAAACGCTTGGCACGGCTATCGTCGGAACCTGAGGGCCGATGGGAACGAAAGTGAACCGCCCCCCTTCCTGGCGATACAGCCCGAGTTGAAACGCCTTTTTACCGGACGAAACGCTTACGCGCTGCGCCACCGAAAGATCCCAGTCCCCATCGCCATCCGCGTCCACCCAGTCAATGCTCGACGTAGTATCGGCACTGCTCAAAGTCGTGACCGAAGAGAACCGGCCAGAGCCGTCGTTGGCAAAGAGCGTGATCCGGGTGTTGGGTGTCCCCGCACCTGCGGCCAGGAGGGCGAAGTCCAGATCCCCATCCCCGTCGAAGTCCGCCACGGCCAAAGTGCCGGCCAACGAGGCGGCGACGGGTGCACTGGGCACGAACACGCCGGGCGCCGTCTGAAGCATCAGCACGGTCTGCCCGGCGCCAATACCGCCGGACAGCAAAAGGTCCAGACGACCGTCACCATTGCAGTCCCCGCAGGCTGCGCTGACGACATTGCTGACCGGCCAGGTCCCTTTTGCGTCTTCCACGAACTTCAATGGATTTCCTCCCTCGTTCCGGTAGAGGGCAGGAGCCGCGGTGGCGGCAGTTGGAATGGCAAACAAATCCAGATCGCCGTCGCCGTCGTAATCGGCTGGCAGGATGTTCCGCAAGGAGCGCAGCCCGGCCGGAAAGTCCCGGCGCTGCCAGGCGCCATGGCCCAAGTTCAGTTGGTAGTAGCTGATGACAAAGGCTGACAACAGGTCGAGACGGCCGTCTCCGTCCAGATCAGCCACGACCACCTGGTTCGTGGCGGGAGCCTGTCCAAATGGACCTTCCGGGATGAACTGCCGCGCTTGCAGGGTGACCCCGAAACGGGTCCGGTTGGTGGCCTGGCCATCCGTGGCAGTCAAGGTGATGACGCTGGAGCCGGTCTGATTTGTGTTCGTGCTGGGCTGGATACGCACCAGAAAGTTGGTCTTTCCGAGTAGCGCAGAAATCGACAAACCGCTTTGGTCGGCGGGAACGACGGCTGGGTTTGAACTCGTGGCCGTGAGGCGGTAACCCGAGCCCGCAGCGAGATCCGGGTCGCGCACGGTAACTGGCAACACCAGAGGCCACTGGCCCTGGGTCATCACCTGGTCCGGGACGGCGTCGATCACCGGCCCGTGCCTGATCTGCGAAACCAGCAGCAAAACCTGCGCTTCGGCGCTCAGTCCTTCCGGGTCGCTCACCTGCAATTGCAGCATTCCATTGCCGTAGCGCCCTGGCTGCAGGTAGAGCGTGAGGCTCCGGTCTGCACCGGTACCGCCCAACGCCACCCCATTCGTGACCAGCAGGTTCTGCGGAGCGAACAGCACCTGAACGCTGAGTTCGTCGGCAGCGGCTTCCGCATCTCCGACTTGAAACGGGATTCCCACGACCGGGGTATCTGCGGGGACCCTGACGTTGACCGGCGCGTGGATCCAAGGCGCGGTGTTGTTTTGCGCGGCAAGGCCGACGCAGGCGAGGAGCAGAACGCTGGGAAGCGAGACCGTGGCTTTCATAACTGACTCGTGAACGGGTTGTGCGGGCAATGCGCCCAATGCCGGAGGGTCAGCCGGCAGGAGCGATTAATTAGCTTCAACCATGCCAGGAACTGGGCAGGCAGCACTGCTCTGACCTTCTCCTCAAATTTCTGGGGACCAAGCCCGAAGCCCGAAGGCCGAAACCCAAAAGCCGAAGACCAGACCGCTGGGCGAGCGGCCGTTGCGTTTCGGGTTTCGGCTTTCGGCTTTCGGGCTTCGGATCTCCGCCGCATCGGCAATTTGCCACTTTGCTTATGACGCTCCTGGGCGGGGCCGCGTCCGAGAAACGCGTTCGACGCCCCGCCGAAACCCACCTATACTCACCGTGGTTGTCCACTCGACAAGCGGCTCATGGCATCCTTGGTCATCGAAAACGGCACGCATCGCGGAGAAATCCTGGAACTCCAACCGGGCACGAACCTGTTGGGGCGGGCCGCTGAATGCCACTTCCTCCTGGCCGAGTCCACCGTGTCCGGCCGGCACTGCGAAATCCGCGTCAGCGATTGCGAAATCCGCCTCCACGACCTCGGTTCGAGCAACGGCACGTTCGTCGAGGGCGAGCGCGTGCAGGATGCGGAATTGCGCGACGGTCAATGCCTCGTCCTCGGCGAAGTCCAATTCCGCGTGGCCATTCCGCCGGCCCACATTGCCATCCCCGAGATGTCCCTGCCGGACGACGGCGCGCCGCTGCCGCTGGCCGACGGCGCGCCCGCCTGTTATGAGCATCGCCAGGTCGCGGCGGTCTTTCGCTGCGCGCGGTGCGGTCGCACGTTTTGCGACGCGTGCGTGCATCGACTGCGCCTGGCAGGTGGGCGGTTGCGAACGCTTTGCCCGGCGTGCAGCAATCTGTGCGAACGGCTGGACGGCAAATCCACCGCCGCCGCGCCGGCCACGCTGGGGCAGAAACTCCTGCGCACGGTGCGCGTGGCGTTCACCTTCAGGCAACCGGGGAAACGCCCGCCGCGATGAGTCCGGTGCGGCACCGGAGGTTGCTGAACTAAAGCAAACGTTGAGCCGCGGCGGCAAACCTGCTTCCCTCCCGGCCATGACCGCCGCGACCGTTAGCACGCCATTCACGATCCGCGTTCGCCGATGAAGCCGCCGGCCGAAGCGCATTCAGGCCCGGCGACTTCGAGGCCGCCGCAGGCCCGCCGGCTCCGCGAGCTTTCGGCGCAACAATGGAAGTCCGGCGCCGCCGCCTGGCTGGGCTGGACGTTCGACGGCCTGGACATGCACTTGTACACGTTGGTGTACGTGCAATTCGTCGCCCAGTTGATCGGCGCGAAAACCAGCCTGGATCCCGCCGTGGGCCGTTACGGCTCGATCATTCAGGGCGCGTTCATGCTCGGCTGGGCGCTGGGCGGCGGGTTCTTCGGGCGCATCGGCGACCGGCTCGGCCGGAGCCGCACGCTTTCGCTCACAATCCTGACTTACGCCGCCTTCACCGGCCTTTCAGCCTTCGCGCACACTTGGTGGCAACTAGGCATCTTTCGCTTCCTGGCCGCGCTGGGCATCGGCGGCGAATGGGCGGTCGGCGCTTCGCTGCTTTCGGAAACCTGGCCGCGGCGCTGGCGGCCGTGGATCGCCGCCGTGCTTCAGACCGGCGTGAACGTCGGCATCCTCATGGCGGTGCTCGCGCATTATCTGATGGCGGGCATCGTGGCGACGCAACCGCGCTGGCTGTTCCTGGTGGGGGTCGCGCCGGCGCTGATGGTGTTTTGGATTCGCCGCGCGGTGCCGGAAACCGAGGAGTGGACCCAGGCCAAGGCGGGCGTTGGCGAGGTGCGGCCGCACATCCGCGACTTGTTCCAGCCAGGAATTCGCCGCACCACCTGGCTGGTGATCGCGGTCTGCGCGCTCGGCTTGACCGGGCATTGGGCGTTCATGTTTTGGAATCAGATCCAATTCAGGAACCTGCCGGACGTGATCGGCCTGGATGCGCGCGCCAAAGGCGAATGGGGCCGCAACCTCCTTTACCTCGTCATCGTGTCGTCGATCGCTGGTAATTTCGTGGCCGCCTGGTTGGCGCGGCGGTTCGGCTACCGGCGCGTCATCGCCGCCATGTCCGTGGGCTATTTTCTAGCCATGACGGCCTGCTACGCGACCGAACACCCGCACCAACGGCTTTACTATCTGCTGGCGTTGCCGGGCTTTTTCCAGGGCCTGTTCGCGTTGTACACGATGTATCTGCCGCCGTTGTTCCCGACACTGCTGCGTACCACGGGCGCCGGCTTCTGCTACAACATTGGCCGCGTGGTGTCGGCGGTGGGGGTGGTGTTTTTCGGGCTGTTCGGAACGGTGGGAAACTACCGGTTGTCACTGCTGTTGGCAGGCTGCCTGTTCCTGCCCGCGGCCGGCGTGGCGATACTGCTGCCCGAGTTGCGCGATGTACCAGACAAAGTCCCCGAGCCGGCGGACTGAATTTCGCCCGGCAAATCCGTGCCTCAAACGCTGCAACTGCATCGGCGCAACTCTCAGCGCACCGGCTTGAATCCCGCGCGCTCCAGCCCGCGACGAATAATTTCATTCCGCATCATCCGTTGCCAGACGCGGCCGGTCCGATAATTCTCCGCCATCAACAGGATCGGCCCTTGGTCGATCCCCAGCACGTCCGGGTCCCACCAGTCGGCGGTGAGGTTGAAGGCGTCGCGAAAGCCATAAGGCGTCCAAAGCTGCTCGCGATGGGCGCCGTAGAGATGGCGCAACGCCGCCAGACATTCCGCCGGTGCAAAGGGCAGCGAACCGCCCGCCGCCGTGGGCGCGAGGGTGCCATCGTCGTTTTCGGGCGGCGGCGCCCCGCGGGCCATGTAACCCTGGTAGGGCGCGAAACCGGGACCGTCGCAGGCGGTAAGTCCCCAGCACTCCGGGCCGTATCCACGCCATGATTTCGGATTGGCGATGCAGTAGGCCCGATTCGCCAGCGTCGCCCGACGCGAGTTCTCGAAGTAATCGAGGCCCTGACCGCGCAGGAACGCGTCGGCGAGCCCGCGAAAATCGATCCAGCAATGCGAGTACTGGTGCCCAAACAGCGGCGCAAACACGACGTAGCTTTGGCCGTAATGGGTCTGCCAGTGATAGCCGCGCGTCCAAGCCTCCCAAGCCTCTGGCCCCAGTGCCCCGCGCCTCGCGCCCAGCGCCAGAATGTAAAGGAACATGGCTTCGTTGTAGCCAACCCACCGGCTGGCGATGAAGCCGCTTTCCGGGTGCCAGCCCATCGCGAGCGTGTCGCCGCCATTCGCCATCCAGCGCCAGTCCACCCGGTTCACCAGCGCATCGGCCAGTTCGCGGATGCGGCGTTCGTCCGCCTCATCGCCATCGAAGTACTCCCGCGCGTACAGCGCGCCCGCCAGGAACCAGGCCGTGTCGATGGACGACAGCTCGACCTGCTTGAACCGCACGGCCGTCCGCATGTCCAGGAAATGGTAAAACCAACCCCGGTAACCGATGGCACCGGCCGCGGCCTCGCTCTGCTGAGCTTTCCAAAACGTCCGCAGCGTGGTGAGCGTGCGTTGGCGGCCTTGTTCGCGCGTGATCCAACCGTGGTCAATGCCGATGCCAAGGGCGGTCAGCCCGAAGCCGGTCGCCGCGATGCTGCAGAACGAGTCGGGCGTACTGCGATCCTTCACGAGGCCGTTGGTGGAGTTGGCCTCGCACCAAAAATAATCGAATGCTGTCGCCTGAAGGAGTTCGAGGAATTCGGCATCATTGGCATTGGCGAACGGCCGCGGCGTGGCGGCAACGCTTGGTTCCTGAGCCAGGGTTGTGGCTTGCGGCAACGGGTCCGAAGCCTCCGCCCCGCTCGGGTCAGGCACAACCCCGACCCGATACCGGTAGGTAACTCCGTTTGTGACCCTGAAGTCGGCAAAACGCGGCTCAACCAGCGGCTTTGCCGTCAGCCGGACCGCCGCACCGGCTGGGGCGACTTCGCGGAACACAAAGTACTGCGCCGGTGCCGGTCTGGCATCCCAGTGCAGCACCACACTACGGTCGCCGGGTCGGGCCACGAGTCCTGTCGCCAGGTCGTCGGCGGAGCAAGCCAAACCACATGCCCACGCGACGACCGCCAGGGCAACGAGGCGCTTGGCCCCTCGCCGGGAAGGAGCCTGGGGGCGAAAATGCTGTGCTGACAAAAGCACACTTGCATTCTGCGCGGCCGTTGGGTAGTGGTCAATTCGTCTCAACCAGATCGCAAACGACAACGATTTATGAAATGGCCAAACCGCACGCGGCAGTCCGGCTTCACGCTGATCGAACTGCTCGTCGTCATTGCAATTATCGCCATCCTGGCGGGAATGTTACTGCCCGCTCTGAGCCGGGCCAAGGACAAGGCCCAAGCCACGGTGGACATCAACAACGTCAAGCAGATCCTCCTGGCCAGCGCCATGTACTCTACCGACAACCAGGATTCTCTCCCTCATCCCACTTGGGGCACGGTTCCTGCCGGCTTCGACGGCTGGGCCTATGCCACCCAAAACAAAGGCCGCTTCCCTGGCGGACCAGCCAGTATCCCGAGCTGCCAGGGGTTCTTGGAGAACTCGATGCAGTTCAGTAACCAGGTTCAGTTCTTCAAGATCGGCCAGCTCGGGCCGTTCCTGACCACCCACCAGGTGATGTGGTGTCCGAAGGACGTGGCAGACCGCTCCCGGGGTCAGTACAAAACGTGGTGGAAGGACCGCTACGTGAAGGTCACATCCTATTGCTGCAACGGCACCGTCGGTGGCTATTGCGGGCCCAAAGGGGACCCTAACAATGGCTTGGGCAACGGCAAGACCTACAAGACGTCGGATTTCAATGCCACCGACATCCAACTGTGGGAACAGAACGAGGCGAACGGATTCTACTTCAACGACGCCGGCAACAACCCCGAGACCGCGGGTGAAGTCGTTTCCCAACGCCATGCGGGCGGCGCTTACAAGGACAACGTGGACCGCGGTGGCGGCGCCATGATTGGAACGATCGGCGGGACCGCCCAGTATATCAAAATGGGGAAGTTCATGAATTACCTCAAGGCCCCGCGGCCGAACGAATTGCTGAACGGCCCGGGTTACAAATAAGCCGGCGACCAGCCCGCCAAGGTACCGGCGCTTCCATTTCGTTCTTCGCTCGAACTCCCGCCTCAACCGGCGGGAGTTCCTGCTTTCTGACCCCCTCGGCCGGCTCACGCCCCCGCTGCCGTCAACCGGCGAAACCGATGGCTCCACGGATCGATCCGGCACACCGCCTGGAACCGGCACGAGTCGCAAGCCTTGAGGTTGGCGCCTTTCTGGAACGGATCCACCTTCGCCACTCCCGAGAAGATCGCGCGACCCAACTCTCGAATCTTCGCCTCGACGTCGGCCAGTAGTTGCCCGAACTTGGTCGCCGTCAGCGGGTCCGCCGGTCGCGCCGCCAAACCGCAGTCCTTGGTGCGCTTGAACGCGAACTGGCCGCTCGGCGTCCTGTCCGCTTCCGCGTCGAGGGCCGGCAAGGCATCGGCGCGGAAACGTCCGCGATGCGGGTAGGCGGAACGCCCTTCTTCCGCGGAAGCGCCCAGCACTTCGTCGCGGTGCTCGCCGCCGGGCAACCGGCCACGCAGGCTCACGTAGAAAAACCCTGCCGGCACCAGCCGGACCGGAAGTGCCGACGCTTGAGCCTTTTCTTCCGGCTCGACGGGCGGAGCCGTTCCCTGCCTCCCCGCGCCTCGCGCCTCGCGCCTCGCGTCCGCCCCCGCCACCACCGCCGCCAGGTAAACCGGCAACTGCATCTGGATGCCCTGCGCGAACAAAGTCGGATCGAACGCCAGCGTGCCAGACTTGTAATCGTGCACGACGCACCAGGCTTCGCCGGGCCGCGGGCCGGGGGCGAGATCGACGCGATCCACTTTGCCCACCAAGGCCAGCTTGTGCCGGCCGTCCAAGGCGATTTCCCAGGCCGGCAGTGCGGCGTCGCGGAAGCCGAACGCCAGCTCCGCCGCGCGTGGATTCAGGCCGTAGCTGGTGCGCATCCAGTTTACCAGGACGCTGACAAAGTTCTGCAATGCGTCGGTCAAGCCGCGCGCAGTCAGCAGGTCGCCATCGTCCGCGCTGAGCAGGCCGCCGCCGAATTCGCGCGCCACTTCGGCCGCGATTGTGCCCACCTGCACGCGCGCCTCGTCAGGCGTCAGGTCGCGCCACTCCCGGCCAGCCTCGCGCACCGCGGCGTGGAACCGACGCAGCACCTCGTGTTGGTAACTGCCGAGCTGCCGGGCATCCGCCTCAAAGCGCTGGCGCTCGCCCGCACGGAGCCCCGCCGCGATGAAGAATTTGAACGGGCACGCGGCGAAGTCTTCGAGCCGGGAGACCGAGGTGGTGAGCACGGCCGGGCCGTAAAGCCGCTCGGCAATCGCGGGGGCCAATGCCTCGCCCATGCCCGCCACGGCTGGCAGACCCAGCGAGAGATTCCACGAACTGGCGCTCGTCATCCGCGCACCTGAACTGTCCCGAGTTCCCCTCACCCCAGCCCTCTCCCCCGGCGGGGGAGAGGGCTGGGGTGAGGGGGCTACTGAGGTCGCGAGAACCAAGTCCAGCCGTTCGCCGACCGCCGCTTGAATTTCCCCCAGCAGGCGGACCAGACGGTCATCGCCAGCGGCGAGGGCGCGCCAGGCCGGTGCGACCAACTCACACGCGTGTTCGGCCGCGACCGGTTCGCCGCGCTCAACCCCGGTTTCGAGGGCAAGCCGCGGAAACGCCCGCTGCAGTTGCGCCAGGAATGACGACGGATTCAACGGTCGATCATCCGCACCCTGGCGCGAAAAAGTGGCCAGCAGCCGCTCCCTTGGACGCGTGCAGGCGATGTAGCCGTAGTAACGCTCGCGGCCGATTTGCCGGCGCGTATCCAGGCCAAGCGCGACCCCCAGCGACTCCAGGCACTCGCGTTCGCCTTCGGTGAGAATTGGCGGAGTTGCTGGCCGGGCAGGGAACACGCCTTCGTTCAAACCGAGCAAAACGACCAGGCGTAAGTCCGGGTTCCGCGAGCGATCCACCGCGCCCACGAGCACTTGATCCAGCGCGGGCGGAATCACGCCCACGGTGAGATTGGCGAGCCCGGCTTCCAAGATCGGCAGCCATTCCCGCAATGGCAGTCGCTCGGCCGGAAACGCCAGCGCCACGTTTTCGAGCCAATCCAACATCTGCTCCCACACCGCGCCGTGAACCTGCGCCGCTGCCTGGCCGGCGAAGCTCTCCTGGCTGGCACGACCACCGTCAGCCCAGCGGTTCAGTTGCGATTCGACCTCGAGTTCCGTCCAAAGTTCCCGCAGCGCATCGGCCAGTTCCGGGCCGGTCGGCTGGCCAGGTGCGTCGCCATTCCCCAAACCCGCGTTGGCCGAAGCACGCAGCCCCAAGGCCGTTTCCCAACGCACGAAAGGCGGAACCAGCCGGGCGCGCATTTGTTCCGCGCGCTCCGTCAGCGCCGGCGAATCGGCAACCGCGATCACCTCGCGCCAAACCCGGCCGGTCCAGCCGCGCGCCAGCGCCTCGTTTTCAAGCCAGTCCACCGCCGCTTCAGCCGCCGGCACCAGGCCGGTCTTCAGCGCGCCGAACCAGTCCTCGTGCTGCCAGCCGAAGGCAACGGTGCGCAGCGCGCTGCGCGTCAGTTCGGCCAGCGGGTGGTGCGCGACCGGTTCGCGACGGTCGAGGAAAATCGGGATGTCGTAGCGCCGGAACACGCGGCGGATCGTTTCGTGATAGCCTTCGAGCGAACGCGCCAGCACGGCGACTTCGCGGAAACGCGCCGGCGCGCCGCGCACGAATCGCAGAATCTCGCGCGCCGCCACGGTCGCCTCCTGGGTGGCGTTCGCGCAGGATACCACCCGTACCGCCGGACCCGGCTCGGAGTCGAAGGGTACAGGCGCCGCCCAGCAGCGTTCCAGGTGGCGGAGCGCCGGCGAAGCGGCGAAGCGACCGCCGGTGTCGTTCCGGGCGAGCGTCTCGACCACGACCTCGCAACTCGCAGTCCCGGTCAGGTGCTCACGCAACCGGCGAAAACTCTCGCCCACCGGCGCCCAGATTGAGAGCCAGTGCGCGGCCTCGGTCGGCGCGGTGTCGAGACAGAAAGCCAGTGTGGCCTGCGCACAATCGGGCAGGACGGCGGCAAGCAAGTCCAGCTCCTGCGGCGTCATTTCCGCGAAGCCATCGAGCCAGAGACCGCCGAAGCGCGGGGCCGCCGGCGCACCAGACCGCGAGGCGCGCCAAGCGGCCGCGGCCACGTCCAGCAGGCAGTCGGCGTCCTGGAGTTCGTGTCGTTCCAACCAGTCCAGGTAAAGGCGGAGCAGCCGCGCGAGGTCGGTCAGTTTTCCGGCGAGTGTCGCATCAGCCGCCTGGCTGCCGGCCAGCCGATCGAGCCGGTCGGGGGTGACCTGGTGGCACTGGAATTCGCGGAGCAGCAAGTTCACCTGGCCGGCAAAACCGGTCAGCCGCGCGGCCGCGCGAAACACGCTCAACTCCTCGCGGTGGCGGGCCAGGAGCGCCCGCAAAACCATGAGCCGGCCCTCCTCGGAAAGGAGTTGCGGCGTGGCGGTTCCGGTCATTTCCAGAAGCAACCGCGCCAGGCGCTCGAAAGACAGAATCCGCAACCGGGTGTACCCCGGCAGGCCGGGCGTGGCCAGCAGTTGGCGCTCGAGTTGGAAGGTGGCCTGTTTCGGGGCGAGGAAGAGCAGCGGGAGTCCGTCCGGCTCGGCCCGCAAAGCGGCGCGCACCTCGTCCACGCAGCGGCAGGTTTTGCCGCTGCCGGCCGGGCCGAGGAGGAAACGCGCGCGCACGCCGCAGTTATCGGGCGCTGCCCGCCGGGTCGCAACGCGATTCTCTGAACTCGCGCCGGTTAGGCTCGGCGCCCCAACGCGGCACTCATCTGGCGCAGAATTGACAAGGCCAGGGGGCTTCGGAAGACTGGCCCGTCACATGTCTAAGCCGGCTCTCGGTCGCGGCTTGGGCGCCTTGCTGGGCGGCGGGTCGGCCGCAACCCCGCCGGTAGCCCCCGCTGTTGCCCCAGCCACCCGCCCCGGCCTGTCGGCCGCCGCCGACACCCGGGATCGTGTTCAGCGGGTGGCGCTGAGCCGTGTTCGCCCCAGTCCGTTCCAGCCGCGGAAAGACTTCACCGACGAGGCGTTGCGCGAGCTGGCGGACTCGATCAAGGAGCAAGGCGTGGTGCAACCGCTCATCGTGCGAGTGCGGCCGGACCACTTGGAACTCATCGCCGGCGAGCGGCGCTGGCGGGCGGCGCAATTGGCCGGGCTGGCCGAGGTGCCGGTGATCGTCCGCGAAGCCAGCGACACCGAGGCGCTCGAGCTGGCGTTGATCGAAAACCTCCAGCGCGAGAACCTCAACCCGATCGAGGAAGCGCTGGGTTATCGCCAGTTGATCGAGCAGTTCCACCTGCGTCAGGAAGACGCGGCGCAGAAGGTCGGCAAGAGCCGCGTGGCGGTCGCCAACGCGCTGCGCCTGCTCAAGCTCGCGGACGAGCTCCAGACATTCGTCCGCAACGGCCTTTTATCGGTCGGGCACGCCAAGGTGATCCTGGGCCTGCCCGGCGCGGCCGACCAGAAACTGGCCGCGGAGCGAGCGATCAAGGACGGGTTGAACGTGCGCCAGACCGAGGACTTGGTGGCGCGCATGGCGGCAGGCACGGGGGTGACGCCGGCGGCCCGCACGGGCGGCTTGCGAACCGCCGCGCCGCGCGACGTGCACGTGGCGGCGCTGGAAAGCCGGCTGCAGGAAAAACTGGGCACCAAGGTCACGCTGCGTTACCGGCAGGGCCGCGGCGCGCTGGAGGTGAAATTTTTCAACGACGAAGAGCTGGAGCGGATTATGGAGTTGCTGGGGGTGAGCGCCGAATGATTGGAGCCAAGGTCCCGCGGAGCGGATTTAACCTATGACGATATCGCAAGCGAAACGGAACGAGTGCGCGGAACGGTTGCTGGCCAACGCCGGCAAGGTGCCGCAACTGAAGGCGTTCGTGGGGCTGGACGGCTTCGTGGACGAAATCCTCCACGTGGTGGACAAACGCGAGAACGCCGAAAAGCACACGCGGCTGCCCAGGATGGCGCAGTGGGCCAAACGCATCGACGACGCCGCGGGCCGCAGTACGAACATCGAGCTGGTGAGCCAGATGACCAAGCTCGGCGGCAACGGCCCCATCATGGCCAACGCGCTCGCCAGCCTGGGCATGAAGGTCGCTTACCTCGGCGTGCTGGGTTACCCGAACCTGCACCCGGTATTCGCCGATTTCGCCCGGCGCGCGGAAGTGCATTCGATCGCCGAACCGGGCTACACGGACGCGGTCGAGTTCGAGGACGGCAAGGTCATGCTCGGCAAGCACCAGTCGCTGAAGCAAATGAACTGGGAAAACATCCGGTCGCGCTTTGGCGTCGAGAAGCTCGCTGCCCGGCTCGATCAGGCGCAGCTCGTCGGGTTTGTGAACTGGACGATGCTCCCGTACATGAGCGGCATTTGGGAGGCGATCCAAACGGAACTTTGCCCGAAGCTGGCTGGACCGCGGCGGCAGCTCTTCGTGGACCTGGCCGATCCGGAAAAGCGCCTCCCAGCGGATGTCCGCCACGCGCTGGACCTGGTGGTGCGCTTCGGCCAGTGGTTCGACGTCACTCTCGGTCTGAACGAGAAGGAACTGCACGAAGTCGCCAAGGCGCTGGACATCGACCGCCCGGCGCCGACGCCGGAGGCGCTTACCGAACTGGCCCGGCAGGTTCACCAGCGGGTGTCGGTCCAGACGTTGGTGGTGCATCCGGTTTCGTTCGCCCTCGCCCTTTCCAAGAACGGCACGGCGATCACGAGCGGCCCGGTTACCAGCACGCCGCTCATCACGACTGGCGCCGGCGATCACTTCAACTCCGGCTTCTGTCTGGGCAAGCTGCTCGGCCTGGACAACCTGGACGCCCTGCTCGCGGGGGTCACCACCAGCGGTTTCTATGTGCGCACCGCCAAGAGTCCGGGCGTCACCGATCTGGCCGGCTTGCTCCGCGACGAATCGGTGACTTATTGAGCGGCGACCGGCCAGCGTTATCCAGCCATGGTTCTTGAAATCGTACAATACGGCCACCCGGCTTTGCGTCAGCCCGGCGCCCGCGTCGAACAAGTGGACGGATCGATCCGTCAGTTCGCCGCGAACCTGCTCGAAACGATGCACGACGCCGAGGGCGTTGGGCTGGCGGCCCAGCAGGTCGGACGCGCCTTGCAGGTTTTCGTCATCGATGTGCGTGGCGTCAAAGACCGGCCGTCCACCCTGGAGCGCGACGGCCAGGCCGTCGATCCTCATGCCGCGATGCCGATGGTCCTGATCAACCCGGAGGTCACGCCGGTCGGGCCACCCGCCACCGGCCCGGAAGGTTGCCTGAGTTTCCCCGAACTCTACGGTGACATCACGCGGCCGGAATCGGCGGACGTGAAGGCGCTGAACGAAAAGGGGGAAACCGTCAGCTTTCGCTGCAGCGGCCTGCTGGCCCGCGCCATCCAGCACGAGTTGGACCACCTCAAAGGCATCCTGTTCATCGACCGGATGACCGCCGCCCGGCGACGCGAAATCCAGCCGGAGTTGGACGCCCTCATGGCCGAGACCAAGGCCGCGCTTCAGCCGAAAAAGAAGAAGTAAGTCTCGCCCCGCGCGCGGTTCGCCGACCTGGCGCCACTCCCGACGCGACTTCAGTTCCTGGCTTGACGAACCCGGGTCCGCAATCTATCAAACGTTCGTTTAGTTTTAACGAACGTTCAGTTACATGCCTGGGGCAAAACAAATCGACCGCAAGACCCGAATCCTCGACGCCGCCGAGCGCGCCTTTGCCGAATACGGCTTTGCCGGGGCGTCGCTGCGGCACATCGTGCTCGAGGCGCAGGTCAACCTCGCCACGGTCTATTATTACTTCGAGTCCAAGGAGGGGTTGATGGCGGCGGTCTTCGAGCGCCGGTTCGGCCCGCTCCGCCAGGAACACCTGGATTTGCTCGCCCGCCGGAAACGCGAAGCCAAAGGCGGCGTGCTGTCGGTGGAGCAAATCGTCGAAACCATGCTGGTCCCGCCGCTGCGACTGGCCGGGGCCGCCTCGACCAAAAGCCATGCCAACATGCGTTTGATCGGCCGCATGGTGACCGATCCCAACCCGCAGACGCAGGAGCTTCTGCGCCGCCAGCACGAACGCGTCCGGGCGGCGTTCCTGGAGGAACTCCACCGCAGCCTGCCCGACCTGCCCTGGCCCGACCTGCAGTGGCGCTTCGAGTTTTTCTGGGGGGCCGTGGCTTTCATCTTGTGCAACCCCGGCAAGATCGAGAAATCCACCAGAGGTGTCTGCAATCCAGCCGACCCGCGGCTGGTGTTGGCCCAAATGAAGGCGTGCTTCGCCGCCGGCTTCCGTGCCCCGGCGGCGGCCGTGAACGAGGTATCATTTCTGCTATCCGCCAATGAGACCGTCGCCGTCTGAACCGCTTCGTTTCATGTCATCGTAGCGGGAACCGGCGGATGGTCGGTTGGGACTATCACTCTTTATGCAAAAATCGTCCGTCTCATCTCTGCTCGCTGTGCTGGCCGCCGTCGGTCTCACGGCCTGTCATCAATCGCAGCCGCCCCCGGCCATGCCACCGCCGAAGGTGACGACCGCGCTGCCGCAGACCGCCACAATCACGAACTGGGACGAATACCCCGGCCACCTCGAAGCGGTGGAATCGGTTGAAGTCCGCCCGCGCGTGTCCGGCTATATCGACTCGATCCATTTCCAGGATGGCGCGGAGGTGAAGACCGGCGATTTGCTGTTCGTCATCGACCCACGGCCATTTCAGGCTGAGCTGGACCGTGCCAGCGCCGAGCGGCAGGTTGCCGAGACGCGGCTCGAACTGGCCAAGAACGATCTGGACCGCGCCGAGACTCTCCGGGGCACGCGCGCGATCTCGGTCGAGGAACTCGACAGCCGCAACAAAAGCTTCCGTGAAGCCCAGGCCGCGTTGACGGCCGCAAAGGCCGCGGAAGCGGTCGCGCAACTCAACCTCGATTACACCCGCGTCACCGCGCCCATCGCCGGCCGCATTGGGCGCCGCTTGGTGACCGTGGGCAACCTCGTCCAGGGCGGCGGCATGGTGCCGGGTACGTTGCTCGCCACGCTGGTAAGTCTCGACCCGGTCTATTGCTACTTCGACGCAGACGAAGCCGCCTTCCTGCGCTATCGCAAAAACGGCGAAACCACCGAGGCTGCCGGGTCAAAGCCCGCCGCGCTCGAGTGCGAACTGGCATTGGTGGGTGAAACCGGTTTTCCGCACCGCGGGCGGGTGGATTTCTTCGACAACACCGTGAATCCGCAGACCGGCACGATCCGGATGCGCGGCGTGTTTGCGAACGCCGACCGCGTGCTGGTGCCGGGGATGTTTGCCACCGCGCGGGTTCCCGCCGGCCCGCCGGTCAAGGGCCTGCTCGTGCCAGCGGTGGCGATCGGTTCGGATCAAGGCAACAAATTCGTTTTGACGGTCAATGACGCAGGAATCGTCGAGCCCAAGCCCATCCAGGTGGGGCGCCAGCAGGGCGCGATGCGCCTGGTCACCGCGGGCTTGACCGGCAAGGAGGCGGTGATCGTCAACGGGCTGATGATGGCGCGGCCGGGCGGCAAGGTGCAGGTCGTGAACGAAGCCACCCCGCCCGCGGCAGGGTCTGCGGCAACCGCGGCCCAGTGAACCCCGGCTGAAACCCTCAACGCGCGCTGCCGTGAAATTCTCCCATTTCTTCATCCGCCGCCCGATTTTCGCGGCGGTGCTGGCGATCATCACCGTGGTGTTGGGCCTGGCGGCCCTGCTTACCCTGCCCATCGCCCAGTACCCGGAAGTCACGCCGCCGACCGTGTTCGTGATGGCGAATTACCCCGGCGCGAGCGCCGAGACGGTGGCCTCGACCGTGGCCACGCCGTTGGAGCAGGAAATCAACGGTGTGGAGAACATGCTGTACATGTCCTCGTCGTGCAGCAGCGACGGCCAGTTGCGCATCGCCGTCACCTTTCAAACCGGGACGGACTTGAACATGGCGCAGGTGCAGGTGCAGAACCGCGTCTCGACCGCATTGCCGCGATTGCCCGAGGAAGTTCGCCGGTTGGGCGTCACCACCATGAAGCGATCGCCCAGCATCACGGTGCTGGTCCAACTGGTTTCCCCGACCGGCAAGTACGACGACCTCTACATGGGCAACTACGCCTTCCTGCACGTGAAGGACCGGTTGGCCCGCCTGCCGGGTGTGGGCGACGTGCGCATCTTCGGCGTGAGCGAATACGCGATGCGCATCTGGATCGACCCCAACAAGGCGTCGGCCCGCGACCTGACCGCGTCGGACATCGTCGCCGCCATCCGTGAGCAAAATGTGCAGGTGGCCGCCGGCGTGTTTGGCCAGCCGCCTCAGCCCGCCGGAAATCTGTTCCAACTCACGGCCCAGACCCAAGGCCGGTTTTCCACACCAGAGGAATTCGGCGCCATCATCCTCAAGACCGGCGATGACGGACAGGTCACACGCTTGCGCGACGTCGCCCGCATCGAGTTGGGCGCAAACGACTACAACATCCGCGATTACCTCGACGGCCACCCCTCTGTGGTCATGGGCATTTTCCAGTTGCCCGGCTCGAACGCCATCGCCACGCGCGACGTGGTGGAAAAGGCGATGCAGGAAATGTCGAAAGACTTCCCGCCCGGACTGGAATACCGCACCGAGTTCGACACCACGATCTTCATCCGCGAGTCCATTCACGAGGTCGTGAAAACGCTCCTCGAAGCGATGTTCCTGGTCGTGATCGTGGTGGTGCTGTTCCTGCAAAACTGGCGGGCGTCGATTATTCCGTTGCTGGCGGTACCCGTGTCGTTGATCGGCACGTTCGCGGTGATGGCTTTGCTGGGTTTTTCGCTGAACAACCTGTCGATGTTCGGCCTCGTGCTGGCCATCGGCATCGTGGTGGACGACGCCATCGTGGTGGTGGAAAACGTCGAGCGCAACATCGCCCTCGGCTTGTCGCCGGTCGCGGCCACCCAAAAAGCGATGGAGGAAGTGAGTGGCGCGGTGATCGCGATCGCGCTGGTGCTGGCCGCCGTGTTCATTCCCACCGCCTTCCTGAGCGGTCTGACCGGCGCGTTCTACCGGCAGTTCGCGCTGACCATTGCGGTCTCGACGCTGATCTCGGCGTTCAACTCGCTGACGCTCAGTCCGGCGCTTTCGGCGCTGCTGCTCCAACCGCACCACGAAAAGAAGGATTTCCTCGGCCGTCTGATTCACTTCTCGGTGGGCTGGGTTTTCACCGGCTTCAACCGCGTCTTTGAAGGCAGCCGTTCAGCCTACGCCAAGACTCTGGGGCGGCTCTTGCGGCATTGCGGTCTCGGCCTGGTGTTGTACGCGGGCTTGATCGCGCTCACCTGGTTCAGCTTCCGCCAGGTACCCATCGGTTTCGTGCCCCCGCAGGACAAGGGTTATTTGATCGCCTACGTCCAGTTGCCTGACGGCGCGTCGCTCGAACGCACCAAAGCCGTCAGCGACCGGATGCAGCAGATCATGTTGAACACGCCCGGCATCGATCATGTGATTCAGATCGTCGGGCTGTCGTTCGTCACCCTGGGCAACCAGGCCAACGCCGCCAGCTTCTTCGTCACGCTCAAGCCGTTCGATGATCGGGTCAAAGCCGGCTTGTCCGCCAACGCGGTGGTGGCCGATCTGCGCCAGCGCATGGCCGGCATTCAGGACGGCTTCATCGGCGTGTTCGGGCCGCCGCCGGTGGACGGCCTGGGATTGGTCGGCGGTTTCAAACTCCAGGTCCAGGATCGCAACCAGCTTGGCTTCCCGGCGCTCCAGGCCGCGACGATGCAACTCATGGCCGCCGCCAACCAGGACAAGCGCATCGCTGGCGCGCTCACCACCTTCCGCGCCAGTGTGCCGCAGGTTTATCTCGAAGTGGACCGCGAGAAGGCCAAAACCATGAAGGTGCCGTTGAACTCGGTCTGGGACACGCTCCAGATCTATCTCGGTTCGCTGTACGTGAATGACTTCAACGCCTTCGGCCGGCCGTACCGCGTCACCGCGCAGGCGGACGCGCCCTTCCGCGCCAAGGCGAGCGACGTGGTCAATCTCAAGACCCGCAACGAGGCCGGAGAAATGGTGCCGCTGGGAACGATCATGAACGTCCGGGACATTTCTGCGCCCGTGTCGGTGGCGCATTACAACATGTATTCCACCGCGGAAATCACCGGCGCCACCGCACCGGGCGTGAGCACCGGCGACGCCATCCGCATCATGGACGACCTGGCCGCGCGCGTGTTGCCGCCCGGCATGGGCATCGAGTGGACCGAGATCAGCCTGCTCGAACTGCTCGCCGGCAACACCGCGGTGTTCATTTTTCCATTCTGCGTGCTGATGGTGTTCCTCGTGCTGGCCGCGCAATACGAGAGTTGGTCGCTGCCGCTGGCCATCATCCTCATCGTGCCGCTCTGTCTGCTGTTCGCGATGCTCGGCACTTGGGCGCGCGGGTTCGACAACAACCTGTTCACCCAGATCGGCCTCGTCGCCTTGATGGGCCTGGCCTGCAAAAACGCGATCCTGATCGTGGAATTCGCCAAGCAGATTCAGGACACCGGCAAGCACCGGGTGGAGGCGGCCATCGAAGCCAGCCGCTTGCGCCTGCGGCCGATTCTGATGACCTCGTTCGCGTTCGCGTTCGGCGTGCTGCCGATGATGCTCTCGAAAGGCGCCGGCGCCGAGATGCGGCAGGCCATCGGCACCGCGGTGTTTTGGGGGATGTTGGGCGTAACCTTCTTCGGCATCTTCCTGACGCCGGTATTTTACGTCGTGATCCGTAGTGTGCTCGAAAGGTGGAAGAAACCCGCGGCCAACTCCGCACTGCCGGGCGCGCAGATCGCCGGCGCCACGACCGTCGTGCTCCTGGCGGGCCTCGGCTCCACGCTGTTCCTGAGCGGTTGCGCAGTCGGGCCGGACTATCACCCGCCGCAGACGAAGGTGGATTCCGCCTTTGCCAACGCCGGTCAAACCAACCTGACCACCACGGCGACCGAGACGAACTGGTGGCGCGGCTTCAACGACGAAACACTCGACCGTCTCGTCGCCGGTGCCATCGCCACGAATCAAGATTTGCGCATCGCCACGGCGCGCGTCCGCGAAGCGCGGGCACTGCGAACCGGCACCGTGCTACAGGCGTTCCCGATCGTCCACGCCAACGCCGGCTACAACCAGAGCGCGCTCAGCGAGGACGCCGCGCGCGGTCTGCCACGCGACCAGCGCGAGAACGAACTGTACAACGCCGGCTTCGATGCCACCTGGGAGATCGATGTCTTTGGCCGGGTCCGGCGCTCGATCGAGGCCAGCACGGCGGACCTCGCCGCGATGGAGGAATACCGCCGCGACGTGCTCGTCAGTTTGATCGCCGAGGTCGCCCGCAACTACTTCGAGTTGCGCGGCGGCCAGAACGAGCTGGATGTCGCCCGTCGCAATGCGGAAAACCAGCGCGAAACCCTCGACATCACCGACGCCAAACTCAAGGCCGGACGCGCCAACGATCTCGATTCCGCGCGGGCGCGTGCCCAACTGAACGCCACCCTGGCGCTGGTCCCGCCGCTCGAAGGCAACGTCAAGCGAACCCTCTACCGCCTGAGCGTGCTTATCGGCGAACAACCGACCGCGCTCGACGCGGCCTTGTCTCCGCCCGCGCCGATCCCGGCCGCTCCGGCCGTGGTCGCCATCGGCGATCCGGCCTCCTTATTGCGCCGCCGGCCGGACGTTCGCACCGCGGAACGCGCCCTCGCGGCGGCCACCGCCCGGATTGGCGTGGAGACGGCCGACCTGTTTCCGCGAGTCACCTTCAACGGCCATGTAGCCTTTGAGGCCAGCGAAATCTCCGGTCTCGGCGGGGGCGGCTCGGACACCTATTCGTTCGGACCGCGTATTTCCTGGGCCGCGCTGGACCTTGGCCGCGTGCGCGCCCGCATCCAGGCCGCGAACGCCCGCGCCGACGCCCAACTCGCCGCCTACGAAAAAGCCGTCCTGACTGCGCTTGAAGAGACCGAAGGCGCGCTGGTCGATTACGGCCGCGCGCAGGCCCGGCGGGACTACCTGATCGCTTCGGCGCATGCCGCGGATCAGGCCGTGGCACTCGCGCGGCAACGCTATGAGAGCGGCATCGACAACTTCCTGACCGTGCTCGACGCCCAGCGGACACAGTTGTCGGTGCAGGAACAACTCGCCTTGAGCCAAACCCGTGCCGCCACCACGTTGGTGGCCGTTTACAAGGCGCTGGGCGGCGGCTGGGAAATCGAGCAAGCGTCCGCGGCTTCGGCGACGGACCGCCCGGCTGAACATCCCGCCAACGCTCCGCTGGCTCGACGCTGAGCCGGCAGCGCGCTCGAAGCGCCAGTAACCAGCCACCGCCCGCGGACGCCGATCAAGACCGACGCGTCCGATTGGCATTGCCACCGCGCGGGCACCGCGCATAAACGGCGTCGTGTCCACCGCTACGCCGAACGCTCCGCTGGTCCGGGTGTGCCTGGTGCGTCCGCACCTGGAGGCGTTGCCTGACTTTGCGCTGCCCGCCGGTTTTGACTTGCGCCCCTACCAGCCCGGCGACCGCGACCGCTGGGTCGGGATTGTCCACGCCGCCGACCCTTTCCTGCCGATCAGCGTCGCGACGCATGAAGCGGCGTTCGGGCAGGACGCGAAGTCGCTTGCCGAACGCCAGCAATTCCTCGTCGCCCCAGACAGACAACTTATCGGCACCGCGACTGCGTGGCACGGTGAAGGCGGACGCTGGCAGGGTTGGGGTCGTGTGCATTGGCTCGCGGTGGTACCAGCCTGGCAGGGCAAAGGGCTGGGCAAAGCCTTGCTCGGGGCGACACTGCGACGCCTGCGCGAGTTGGGCTACACTCGAGCTTACCTGATCACGGAATCTGTTCGCTTCGCCGCGATCCGGCTATACCTGCAGTTTGGTTTCGCGCCCGACTTAACCCAAGTCGCCGACCGCGCAGCGTGGCGCGACTTGCGGAACCGCGGCGTTCCGGTTCAAATCCCCGCCGACGACACAACGGAACCATCATGAAAGACCTTGCCGGCCTGCGCATCACCTACCTCGGCGACTGGGTTTTCTATACCGGCCCGAGTTTCATCGAGAGCCCGTTCGAGAACATGGCCAAGGACTGCTCGCTGCATTTCCTCGGCAAGCCGGTCACCCAGGCGCTCGAAGCCGCCGGCGCCCGCGTCGAGGCGCGCAGCAACTGGGATTTGTACCACCAGTCGTCCGCCGATTTCGAACGCATGGTCAACGAGAGCGACGTGTTGATCGTCAGCGATGTCGAGGCGCGCTGCTTCCACCTCAGCCCGCAGTTCTTCGACCGCAGTCTTTACGGCAAGCAGATCGTGACCTTCCCGGACCGGCTCAAGCTGCTCGCGCGGGCGGTCGAGGCGGGCAAAGGATTGATTTACATGGGCGGCTGGCTGGGTTTCTCGGGTTACATGGAAAAAGGCGGCTGGCGCCGCTGCCCAATCTCCGACTGGCTCCCGTTCACCTGCCTGGCTGGGGACGACCTCATGGAAAGCTCGGAAGGCTTCGGCATCGACGTCGCCGACCCGGCGCATCTGATCCTCGAAGGCCTGCCGGTCCAGACGATCCCGCCCATGCTGGGCTACAACGAATTCGTGGCGAAGCCGGATTTGCGCGTGGTCTGGCGCGTGCGCGAAACGGGGCACCCGCTGCTGGGAACCTGCTCCAAAGGCCGCGGCCGGATGGTGGTCTATGGTTCCGATCCGGTCCCGCACTGGGGCCTCAACTTCATGCTCTGGGAAGGTTACGCGGCCTTCTGGCAGAACCTCGCGCGCTGGGCCGCGGGCCGCTGACCCAGATCCCAACTTCAGACCGGGAGCAGCCCGCCGCTCCGAAAAACGAGTGGGGGCGCTCGCTAAAACAGCTTCGGCGCGGTCTCGGCCAGATAGCCGCGCCACACCGGCCAACTGTGGTTGCCGTCGGTCAGGTGCCACTCGTACTGGACGCCTTTGGCTTTGAGCAGCGCGATGAAATCTTCGTTCCGTTGGCGCAGGAAGTCGTCCTTGCCACAACCGATCCAGAGCAGCTTCAACTTGCGATTCGTTGCGACAGGGTTCCTGAGCGCACCGGCGACCGCGTCTGCCGCCGGCACGCTGGCGCTGAACCCGCCGACCCAGGCAAATCGGTCCAGGTGGTTCAACCCGATCGTGAGCGACTGGCCGCCGCCCATGCTCAAGCCCACGCGCGCCCGGCTGGCGGCCTCCGGCTTGGCCCGGTAGTTCACCTCGACGAACAGCATCACGTCCTCCAGCAGATCGCGCTCGAACAGCGCCGTGTTGTTCTGGTTCCCGGTGCCGTCGGGAATCGCCGCGTGCCCGTCCATCGTGACCACGACCATTGGCTTCGCACGGCCTTGGGCGAGCAGGTTGTCGAGGATCCAATGCGCCTTGCCGTGGACAGTCCAGGTGGCCTGGTTGTCACCGGCACCGTGCTGGAGATACAACGTCGGATAGCGCGTGTCGGGCTGCACGTCGTAGCCCGGCGGCGTGTACACGTCGAACTCGCGGAGACGCCCCAGCGACTTGGAAAGGTAGGCGTGTTGGCGCACGACACCGTGCGGCACCTCTTGAAAATCCCAGAGTGCCGGTGGCTGGGCCGGGAGGTGCAGGATGCTGGTGCGCGGCTCGCGCATCGGTTTGATCGCCGGGTTGCCGGGGTCGATCATGGTCAGGCCATCGACTTGAAAACTGTACTCCCAAACGCCCGGCTCGATCGGGCCCAGCGTGACGCTCCAAACGTCATTGGTACCTTTGGCCATCGACGCGCGGCCGTTGGGCCACTGTCCGTTTACGATGACCTCGTTCGCCTTGTCGGCACGCAAACGGAAGGTCACGTGCCGATCCGCCACTTCCGGCGACCGCACCGGTGCGTTGCCGCGCAGCCGTCGCGCTGGTGCGTCGGCGCCGAAGACAGGAACGGCCGCGGTCAGCATGAGACAACAAATCAAGGGATGGGGGTCGTGTAGTTTTCAAAACCGGACAAGTTTGGGGTTTGTAGTTTTCAAAACCGGACTGGGTCACGTGGGGAGATTGGAGAACAGGACGACCGGTTTGGTTTTTGGGTCTGGTGGCGTTGCCAGCACGGAGTGGTGACCGGAGGGATGGTGGCAGAGCACGACGCGGGAGCCGGACGCAGCTTGGACGCGCAGCGGGAAGGAGCCGATGGGGATTCGGCCGTCGAGGCCCACGCGGACGGCGGTGCGCAGACTCCAGATGAACGGCCACCAGGGGCAGAGGGGCTTGGGACGCAGGACCGAGCGCTATTCTCGGAGGGCGAGGTCCCACGCCTTCTGCGGGGTCAGGCGGAGCTCGCGGTGGATCTCGTGCTGGTTGTGGTGGAGGCGCAGGGCCTGGACGTGGGGAGCGGCGTGGTCCAGATCGGCGATCTGTTCACTGGCGAAGTAGGCCGGCAGGCGCTGCCGCCAGAAGTGATGGGCGCGCTCGACCTTGCCCTTGGCCTGGGGGGGGGCGAAGCGGAAGGTGACCCCGTAGAAGTGCAGCGCCTGGCCCAGTTGGGTGAGGGCCTTGGGATCGTGGGTGAAGAAGAGGCTGTGGTTAATCGACGTAAAGTTCCAGGGGCAGACCATAACGGGCGAACGCTTCGGGCAGCAGGTCGAAGTAAGCCAGCAGCGTTTCGCGCTGGTAGATCCGGGAGCCGGTGAAGACGCGGCTGCAATCGTCCAGGAGATTGAGCATGGGGAAAGCGTGGGCGCAGCCCGGGAACCAGTGGTTGGGGCGTGGCATCCAGTTGCCAGAGTTCGCCAATGCGGCTGCGTTGCCAGCGGCGGACCGGCGTCGGCGGACGGTGATTGGGTTTGGGATGGGCCAGGCCGTGGGCGATGGCCCAGCGACGGACCTGCGCCCGATCGAGCTTGAAGTGGCCGAGACGGAGCACTTCGCTGGCGGCAAAACTGTAGGAGGCCGGGGGCTGGCTCCCGAGTCGTTTGCGCAGCAGGGCTTCCCCGGGGGCGGACCAGGCGGGAGCGTGATCGCCTCCCGAAACGCCCGGCGTCCAGGTGGACTGCTGATGCTGGGCGCAGGCTTTGAGGTAGTCGGTGTAGCGCTCGTAGAATCGGCTGCGGGAGAGCCCCAGCCGTTGCGCCGCCGCCAGCGCGTGGAGGCGGCCGGCACGGAAGTCGGCCAGGACCTGACGGATCAGGGGAGCGGCACAGCGATGGACCAGTTGGAGTTTTTCATCGCCGCGAACCTAGCCGAGCCGGGGGACGCTGTCCCCCGGCCCCCTGGGATTTGTCGCCTTGGGGCTGCACCCGCAGGAGCCGGTTGGCCAGGGCGGCCCCGGTGAGGAACCGCCCCGGCTCCCGCGGTTTGCAGGCACTCACCGGCGCTCGGGTTGCGTCCCCGCAGAGCCCTATCCTCCGATGAGGCACCCCGGAGTCTACCCGTGCCGGCATCCGTTCCAAGAGAGGCAGCGCAAAAGTCCGGTTTTGATCGCACGTCCGGTTTTGCTGACTACAAAGTGTCCGGTTTTGCTCGCACCCGACACAAATCAAGGGATGGGCTTTCATGGTGCGAGGGTTGTAAAGGCACCGAACCCCGCGCACAAAGCAAAACGCTCTACTGTGAAAGCCGGCGGGGCGACACTTGGTGGGGCGAGACTTCGTCGAGCCCTGCAATTCCAGCCACAGAGGCACTGAGGCTCGGAGTTTGAATGAGGAATGCAGGAAAACCGGAATGCCCAGACCGCAGTTCCTGACTTCCTGAGTTCCTCAGTGGGTCTCTGCGTCTCCGCGACTCTGTGGCAGTTCCAAGGTGGGGCGAGAGTCCGTCGAGCCCTGACTTCTCAGTCGAAAAGCAACCGTTCGCATCAACCGCCATGATCTCCGTTGCCGTGCTGATCGAGAAGTCTGGACTCACTACTAATACCAGGTTAAGAGTTACCCTGTATCCCTGAACTGGGTCTGACACCAAACCAAGGGCAGCAGCCGGAGAGTCTAATCCGCGCCGCCTGCAAAGCGCGGCGGGTTTGCGGCAGCGTCGCACCAGAAGTTTTTTTTAGCGCGCACCTGTTCCTGACGCCGGAACGCAAAGGCCAGCGACACCAGCGTCACAAGAGGGTGCCAGCCCAGCCAGGGACGCCCCTCGTTGCCGAGTTCGGCCAAGGGCGAGGAGGAGTTGGGCTTGGGTTCGGGCCCCGGCCCGGCGCCGCAGGCGCTTGACTTGGCTCCGCAGCATCCCCAGGGGGTTCCGATCCGGGGAATAAGCCGGCCGG
>JAKANS010000319.1 GCA_021823625.1 bacterium
TCTCCCGAGTATCCGTGCCGGCAGCGGGCTGGGGTGGTGGGCCTGCTCGGCCTGGGCGACATCGGCAATGGCGGTTCTTTGGTCCCAAGGTTGGCGCCCACTGTGTCGCCCCTACAAGGCTTGGTTGGATTGGGGGACACTACCCAGGGCGTCGCTCGCTGACTCGCTTTGCCCGGGGCAATTCACGGTCGCCCCGTTGAGGCCGGGGTTGGTGCTCTACAAGCTTGACGACGTCACCGCGGCGCAGTCGGTGCTCCGACAGGTCGCAGGTCAGCACGGCATCGGTGTAGGGTTCGAACTTTATGGCGCCCTGAGCGCGGGCTTCGCGGGGCGCGCGGCGCGAGCGGAGCGAATGGCAAGGCTGCGGGCGCGGAGCTCCTCGAGGTGGGCGAGTTTCTCGGCAATCGGCCGGGACGCGAGGCGCATGCGCAGCGCGCGCTTGCTTTCGAGAATTTGCCGCATCCAGTCGGCGTGGTCAGTCACACTGGGAGCCGTCGGTGGCAGCGGTTTTCGACGGTCGGGGCGGCTCTTCCTTGAGAGCCAGCGCATCGGAGGGGGCTGGTTGCGCGGCGAGGCGGCGCAGTTCCTCGGCATTGTGAACGATGGGGCCGGGGTGAGGATGGGCCGCGGTCCAAGCGCGCAATTGCTCGAAGAAGCGGTCCGCGTCATAGCCTGCTTCCGCCGCCAGCCGGTCTTTGATATCCCAGACTTCCTGAAGGATTGGATTGGTTTTCATGGGTTAATCTCCCGCGAGATCCAGGGGAGTGCAAATCTCGGGCAAGACCAGGGAATGCTCGGCCATAAATGCCCGCAGGGGCTTCTGTAGATGAGGATTGGCCAGATGCCGACAGTTCCACGTCAGGAGATAATCCACGCGGTGCCAGGAGGCGGCAACGACGTGGAGGGCGTCCGAAATCGCTTTGGCCGGCAGAACGTTCCGTTGCACCATTTCTTTTGCGAGCCGTCGCACTGGGTCGCCGGTTTCCAACAAGGGAAGTCCGGCGAGGGCTTCCCCGCGCAAACGGCTCATTTCGGCGTCGCCCTGCGAGGACTCCCGCAACACTTCATGGGAGGCGACACAGCGGTAAATCGGGCGCTCATGCTGCCACCATTGCCGGGTGATTTCCTGATGGGCGGCCATGACCATGTCACGACTGGGCCGGGCCACCAGATAGCTGACGATGGTGGTTTCGATGTAAACGGTTTCCATCTTGGTCTCCATTCGCAAGCGCTGGCTGAAACTCTAGCAGGCGGGCCGGACCGGACGAGCCTGATTTCAGCTTCCATCCGGTTTCTAACGCCATCACCGCCCGGCGCACCGGTGTCGGGCTTCATGGCTTTGAGGGCTGCGTTGATCGCCGCGTTGTTGCTCTCCGTGGCACAGGACGTGAACACGATCTCGCGCGGGCTGGCGCCGAGGAGTTCCGCCACTTGCTCGCGCGCGGTCTCGATCACGCCTTTGAGCTTCGCGCCGAACCGGTAACTGCTGGACGGATTGCCCCATTCCTCCGTCAGGTAAGGCAGCATCGCCTCCCGCACCTCGGGCGTGACCGGCGTGGTGGCATTGTGGTCGAGATAGATCACCGACCGCACTCTATCGGGCGACCCCGGTCCTGCAAGCTGCCGGAGTGGCTGGGGCGCGTGGCAAAGAAATCCGCCCAGCATTACAGGCTTCGCGCTCGCCAAGCGCGGCGGCCGATGCAGAATTCCCGCGTGGCCATTCGCTCGGTTCAAGCCGTTGACACGCTCGCTTTGCCCGAACTGACGCCGTACCGCACGTTGCGCCAGCATGAGGACCATCGGCGCGACCGCATCTTTGTGGCCGAGGGCGAGAAGGTCGTGCGCCGCCTGCTTGAAAGCCGGCTCACGGTGGTCTCGGCGCTGCTGCCGGAAAGGTGGTTTCGCGAGCTGGAGCCGGTCATCCGCGCGCGGCCGGAACCGATCGCCATCTTCACCGCGCCGAAAAAGGTCCTGGAGCAACTGACCGGTTTCACGATGTACCAGGGCTTGCTGGCGGTCGCCCAGATACCGCCGGCCTGGTCGCTGGCGGAAGCCCTGGCCGGGGCGGCGGCGGCGCGCCTGTTCGCGGCGGTGGACGGCTTGACCAGCGCCGAAAACCTGGGGGCGCTGGTCCGCAATTGTGCGGCGTTTCGCGTGCAAGCATTGCTGGTGGGCGAAACGTGCGGCAGCCCCTGGCTGCGCCGCGCCGTGCGCGCGTCGATGGGCACCATCTTCAACCTGCCCACGGTGGAACCCGCGGACCTTGCCGACGCCCTGCACGGCTTGCGTGACGCCGGCATGCGCTGCGTGGCGGCGCATCCGCACGTGAGCGGCCGGACGCTGGCGCAGGCGGAGTTGGGCGGCGATTGCTGCGTGGTGTTCGGCAGCGAAGGCTACGGACTGTCGCCCCGCGTGCTGGCCGCGTGCGACGAGGCGGTGGCCGTGCCAATGCCGCCGGAGATCGATTCGCTGAACGTGGCGAGCGCGGCGGCGGTGTTCCTTTACGAGGTCAACCGCCAGCGCGGACGTTGCTGAAGGATGGGCTGGTTCGGGACGCGGGCAGAAGCCGCGGCTCAGCGGGCGGCGGCGCATCTACGCACTTCGAGCACCCCGCTGACGCAAAGCAACAAACTGGCGATTCCGCGCAGGCTTGGTTTCCGAGTGGAACGGGACTTGGGAAGACTCCCACGCACCACCAGCCAGCCAACTTTGTTTTCTAAAGGCCCTTGGAGGCGCACTTGTTCGCCCTTCGCTCAAGCAAAGGCAAGCCGACCTTTGGGTTCGGGGATTGGCCAGGATTCGCGGCGGGCTGTCTCGACATCGGCGTCAATTACTGGCTAGTAAATGGCATAGGACACACTCGGAGCCATAAAAAAGGATCGGACCCGGCTCCGATCTTCCTTGATCTCAGCGAGATCCTGTTCGACCCGTTGGCGCA
>JAKANS010000166.1 GCA_021823625.1 bacterium
GGACCGGGCTATCGGTTGAGCTGGGGCCACCGGGGCAAGAGCCGCCCCCCGTTCATCCGCCCCCCTTGCTTCCGCCGGTTCGCGCTCCGCTCGCCACCGGCAACAAGTTCCGCAAGCTAACCGATCCGTGGGGCAACCCAGCCTTGCGTCTGGCCCAAGCCAGGCTCCTGGCCGCCAGACGGAACCTCTCCACGTGAGCAGTCAACAAGCCGAGAACCTGGCACTGTCCAGTCTTGGATTGAGAACACGCTCCCGGCCTCCCGCCAGCCCGTTACGGGAAGCTGGGCACCGAGCAGGAGCAGACTCAAACCACCTGCGAGGCATCATATGGCTGAGGCTTCCATCACTCGAACGAATACAACAAACCGCAGGCGCGCCGGCGGGTCGCCAACGAGGTGGGGGTGGGGAACCCCGTGGAGAAACGAACCGCTCGGCACGCCAAAACGAATGAATTCCAATCAGTTCTTGATTTGCCCACAGTGGAGCATCGCCTTGCCGAGGTACGGATTGGCAACAGTTTTGTCCTTTTGCAGCCAACTGGCCTTGGCCATCGGGCAATAGACCTCGTGGTAAGTGCCCGGCGGAACCCTGTGGTCGCGGAGGTATTTGATGAGCGATTCGCTGAGCGGCTTGAACGCCTTGCGTGCTCCCGCCAGGTCAGTGGCCTGGGCCAGCGCCTGCGCTTGCTTCGCCACTTCAGGCGGCAACATCTTCATTGAGTCGCCCTGAATGGCCTGGAGCATGGCCTTGGCCCGTGCCGGCACTCCGTCGAAAGCATCCTTCGCCAAGGCCGCGCCGGCTTTAAGGTAATCGTCGAAGACCGTCTTGACCGGTTCCATCAAGGCAGGTGAGGCCATCATCTCGTGCTCTGCCGCCAGCAGCGGTTCGGTTGCATTCAGGAGCAACGCAGCCCCAATCAGTAACAAGGTTGTTTTCATCATTCTGTTGTTGTATTCACAATTATTCCAACTACCGGCCGTCGCTTTTCGTCAGCGATGACAGGTTCAGCCGGCACACTTCCAAGCTTACACACCAGGAAGCGGAATCCCTCGGAGTTTCTCATGATCCTTTGGATTGGTTCGCCTTGGAAGCGGGCGGACGAACCGCCTTGAAGACAAATTGGCATTCGCAGGCGCGCCGACGAGTTCCCAACGAGGTGGGGGGGGACCCCGTTGAGTAAACGACCCGCGCGGCGCGCCGGAAGAAGATGCGACCACCGCAACGGATCACCGCTTCGGGTCGCTGTCGGATTGGGCGCGGATCGAGGGCGCGCCGCAACCGGCCAGATGACGGCGGGCTTGGATTTACCCGGCCATCGCGGCTCAATAACCCGTCCTGGATCACAGGCTGACGTTGGCGTTGGTGGCCCCACCACCGGTTACTCTTGCGCCTGACGAGTCAAAGGTCGGGAGTTTTATGGTGTCCGAATGCTCACAACAGCAACAGGGCGGAGCACTAGAGGATCCATCCTTGCTCTCGTGTCCCGAGCCGTCCGCCGCACTCGCCTCCGCGGGCGGTGCGGGCTCGGAAGTCGATCCTTCGGCGCACTCCGTGGGCGAAGACGTCTTCCGGTGCAAGAGTCCGAATATTTCGTTGAATGGCGTTTTCATGGAATCAACTACGCTGGAGTTGGTGGGTTTAATTGCTCGGTAGCGACGAGGCCTTGGCCGGCCAGCGTCCCAGCACGACCCCGTGTTGGCCTTGGCAGGGGCAATCTACTTCATCCCGTCGGCGCTGGACATGGGCTGGTCGCCCTTTTTCATGACGCAGCAGAGGACATCCTGGCTGCCACACTTTTTGCACGTATGCATCAGTTTGTCAGTCTTGGTTTTGCCGTGGCCCACGGTGACGATCTTGCTGTCACACCCGGGGCAGAGGTGCATGGTCAGATTCTTGGTCTCCTCCGGGTGGGCGGCCTTGAAGGTCTGTTCCACAACCGTCGCCGTCATGTCTTTGCATTTCGGGCATGACATGACCAAGACATCCCCAGGCTGGATGGTTTCGAGATCGCCCAAGGTCTTGACCGATTGGAGATGCACGAGTCGTTCGGCTCCCTTTTCCGGTGCCTGGCCTCCATGATTCCCAGCGTGGCCGCTCATCACCGCAGCCGGCTTCATTTGCCGCTCCGCTTCGGCCAGTTTCTTTGCGTATTTCGCCGGATCCTTGTCGAAGTCCTTCTTGCAGGCCGGGCAGCAGAGTTTGAATTCCTGGCCGTTGTAGGTGAATGCGTAGGGCTGCCCCATGTCGCCGGCGAATTTCTCGCCGGAGACCAGGCAGGTCTTAAGCGGGTAGGGTCTGACCTTTGCCGCTTTGGTTTCAGCCAGCCCACGTGGGGCCATGGCGATGACCGCCGACAAAGCGGCGGCACCGATCGTCTGCTTCCAGAACCGACTGAGGTTTTTCATAGCTGTTTTTCGTTGAATCTGTTGTTGCTTCGGGGTCGTCGTGACCACCGTCCATAGGCTTTTACCCCGGAGATTGAGAAATCCCGCAAACAATCCGGCCAGCGCGTCTGGCGTCGCCGGCAGGGATCCGCGAACGGCCTGACGGAAAAACTCTCAGAGCCTGTTTGAAAAGTCATGAATTTGTCACCAAGCGTGCGAGCATGAGACGGATCATAGCCACGTACACCATGGTTTCGCCTGTCTGGGCCTGGCGTTCGTAATCCCGGCTGCGTCGTCGGTAACGATTAAGCCAGCCGAAGGCGCGCGCCACCACCCAGCGGCGCGGCAAGCTTTTGAAGGTGTGCGCGTCGGTGCGGTTGACGATCGCCACCCTGCAGCGCCACAGCGTCAGCGCCCACCCTACCAAGCTTCCGGCGTCGCCACCATCGGCCCACAGATGGTTGACGCGTCGCCGCGGGCGCCGGCCAAAGTGTTTTTCCAACAGTTTCCTCGCCCCGTCGCGATCCTGAATGTGGGCGGGCAACACCATCACCAACAGCACCAGGCCAATTGTATCTACCAGCAGAGGGCGTTTGCGTCCGTTGATCTTCTTGCCCGCGTCGTAGCCCCGCTCGTCGCGGCACTCGCTGCGCTTGACGCTCTGGCGGTCCACAATCCCCGCACTGGGTTGAGATTCCCGCGGCTGGGCTTGCCGCACCCACGGGCGCAAACGCGTGTGCAACCTTTCCCACAGGCCACTTTTCTTCCCCGCACGAAAGGAGGGATAGACCGCGCCCCACGGCGCAAAGGCCTTTGGCAGGTTCCGCCATTGGCAAGCGGGGCGCACCAGGTAGAACGTCGCGTTGAGCCGTTCGCGGTAACGGGGTTCGCGCGGACGTCCCGTCGTGCTGGGTTTGGAAAAACAGGGTTGCAGCAGTCGCCCTTCGTTGTCGCTCAGATCAGTTGTGTATCGCATTCCCAGCGTACTGGGGTAAGTGTTCAAAAAAGCACAGCGATTTCTTCGCTTTTACTGGGCTTGTTTGCGTTTTCAAACAGGCTCTGAGGGTTTGCTTCGCCACCGGGGTATTAAGAAGCAGAACGCGACAGCGGCGAATCGAACCGCTGTTTGAAACGGATCGAATCCTCCGATGAATACGAGACTGTTTACGCCGGCCCTCGCGGTGACGGCTGCCGCGTCGCGAGCACGCCTGGTATTGGCCGAAACCGTTGTCTGGGACCGGAACCCGGCCGGATGCCATGCCCGCATTGTCTGCCGGCGAACAAACCGTTAATTTCTCACCCGCGGCCGCGTTGTGGCCCCAATGAACATGAATCACCAGCCTCCTCCATCGAGTGACGAACGACTCCGCGCCTTGCTGCGGGAGTCGCGCCCCGTCGCCGACCCGCCACCGGGATTCCGGAACGCGGTGTGGCGTCGCATCGAACGGGCCGAACTCGCCGGCCAACCGGCCGCTCTGGCGCCCTGGCTTGACCGGGTCGCCGCGTGGCTCGTGCGACCGCGCCTCGCCCTCGCCAGCACGGTCGCCTTGGTCCTCCTCGGCGCCAGCTTCGGCGCGCGGGACGGCATCAGTCTCTCGGACCAGGCCGCCCAGGCGAGATACCTTGCCGCCGTGAGTCCGCTGACCACGAGCCCGTGACCATGCGCCGTTCGCTGCTCATCCTCGTTTCGGTGGTGATCGCCGGCCTGGCGGCCATCGGCTCGTCCTATCTGATTGCCCGCCAGATCTGCGCGCATCATTGGGTGGACACGACCGATGATCTGGAATGGCTCCGGCGTCAATTCCAGCTCAGCGACGCGGAATTGCAGCGCGTCCGCCAGTTGCACGAAGGCTACCTCCCCAAGTGCCGTGCGATGTGTAAGCGCATCGCCGCGAAGAAACTGGAACTGGAAGCCGCGTTCGGCACCAGCACCAACGCCGTCACCCCCGCCGTGGAAGAGAAACTCAATGAAGTCGCCGCCCTCCGCGCCCAATGCCAGGCCCAGATGCTGCAGCACTTTTACGAAGTCAGCCAGGCCATGCCCCCCGCGCAAGGCCGTCGCTACCTCGAGGAGATGCAGCGCCTGACCCTCGGCTTTCACGAGCAGTTCGAGAACCGCATGTCCGGCCAGCCGTCGCCAGCGCATGCCCACCACTGACACCGCCGCGCTCGATCGCGCGGACATGGCACGCCTGGCTGGTGGACACGACACCGCGCTGAATGACCTCATGGATCGCCACGCGACCGCCATTTTTCGCTTCCTGTTCCGCATGTTGGGCAATGAGGAGGACGCCAATGACCTGGCCCAGGAGACCTTTGTCCGCGTCTTCCAGCATCGCGACCGGTTCAGGCCTGGCGCCCGCTTCAGCACCTGGCTTTACACGATCGCCGGCAATCTGGCGCGCAATCACCACCGCTGGCGCTCCCGGCATCCCGATCTCCCGCTCGATTCCGCAGCCGACGCCGACCAGCCGCCGCTGAGCGATACCCTGCCGACGCCCGATGCCACTCCGAGCGAGGCGGTGCTGGGTAACGAACGCTCGGCCGCCGTGCGCGCGGCCGTGGCTGAATTGCCGGAGGATCTGCGGGCGGCCGTGGTGCTTTGCGAATGGGAGGAACTCGGCGTCGCCGAAGCCGCATCGGCCCTCGAAACGACCCCCAAGGCCGTGGAATCCCGCCTTTACCGGGCCCGACAACAACTTCGCCAGCGGCTCAGTCGATGGCTCTGAACCCGAGCGGTCGAGCGGCTTGAGAACACAAAGCCGCAAACCGGACTCTCACCGCCGGTTCACGGCTCGAACTTTCCGCCGGCGGACGCTCTACTTCGCCTTCAGAGCGCTCTTCACCTTCGCCATGTACTTGGCCGGATCTTTGGCGAATTTCTTTTTGCAGTCGTTGCAGCAGAACTTCACCTCCTGGCCCTTGTACACGATCGCCGGCGCGTCGTCCTTGAGTTTCTCGCCGGACATCGGGCAGGTGGTGGCCTTGTACGGCTTCACCTTCTTGGCCGCGGCGTCCACCTTGGCGACGAACTTCTTCGGGTCTTTGTCGAAGTCCTTTTTGCAGTCCGGGCAGCACATTTGTATCTCGCGGCCTTCGTAAACGAAGGTGTAGCCTTCGCCCATACCGCCGATCTTTTCGCCGGAGACGACACAAGTCTCCAGCGGGTAGGGTTTTGGCGGCTTGGTCGATTTGTCTTTCCCGGCCGCCAATGCCACTGCGCCGCTGAAGAGCGCGCAGGCCAACAAAGTTTTGAGTGTCGAGGTCATAATCGGTGATTCGGTTATCGCGGGCGTAAGATAGACGTATCGCCTCGATTTGCCACTCAAAAAGCGGCACGGCGGCGCAACTGCCTGGGAAGACCGCGGTCCGGCGAGGGGCGAACGACCTCCGGGCACGCGCCACATCGCGCATCAACCGCCGAACGCCGCCGCCGGTGGCGGCAATTCGCGCCGAATCTCGCCCACGCGATAGCCGAAGCCCGGCCCGCGGATGGACGCCAGATCGACGTAACCGCCGCGTCGCTGGTAAAGCCCCGGATGCACTGCCGCCTCGGCTGCCGACGCTGCCGGGTAGAACTGCATCGCATTGGTTTCCACGCCCATGATGGTGCCGACGTGTGCGGCGAGTTCGACATGCGGAATCTGCGCCAGCATCGGGTTTGTGAGGTCCTGCACCATCAACGTCATGCCGTGCGCCCGCGCCCAGCACGCGCTCAGCAAGGCGCCGGTCTGGGTCTTGCAGGTCTTCAGCGCCACGCCGGACCAGCCCAGTTCGCGGCCAAGCCGGACGTGCTGCCAGTCGTGTGCGCTCTCGTCGAGGAAGAGCGGCTTGCGCCCGGTGACACTCCGCACGTCGATTCGATGCTGCTCCAGTTCGTATGGGAACGGCTGTTCCACGTACAGGATCATGCCGTAAATGCGCGGGTGCTCGTCACGGAGACGGTCGAGGATGTCGTTGACGTAAGCCGGGGCGGTGACCGTGCAATTGAAGTCGGCGCTCAACCACTCGACCTCGTGCGCAAGCGCGATTTGTCCCACCGCGACCAAACGCGCGTAATCCCACGCTGCGTCGGTGCCGCGCAACTTCACCTTCAGGCATTTCAGGCCGTCGGTTCGGATCCAGTCCGGGAGCAGCACCGGGTAACCGTCGTTCGGCTCCGCGCCGGTCAAGTCGCTCGCATTCAGCAAGTCCAACCCGCCAACGAGATGCCACGCACGCAGCCGCGTCGGCGGTTGCTTGGCGAGGTAATCGGCCGGGTACAGGCCGCGGAACGCGATGTGCGTTCCGGCCGCCGGTTGCAGGAAATCGCCCAGATCGCGACTGAGCAACTCCGCGCCGTAAGTCGTGTACGTGGGCCGGCCGAGCAACTGGCCGTAAGCGTCGTGGATTGCCTGGTCGAACACCGAACAGCCCACCAGCGCGGCCAGCCAGGGCATGGGTTCCGGGCTAGAGGCTCGGGGCGCGAGGCTCGCGGCGGCCTCCTCGGTGGGGCGAGACTCGGTCGAGCCCTGACTAACTTGGGGGGAATGCAGGGCTCCACGGAGTGTCGCCCCACCAGCGTCGGCGTTGGCGGTTGCCAGCATGGTCCGGAGCCGGCTTTGCTGGAAATCCCAACCCAACTCCATCGGATGGCCGAACTGGCCGAACTCGGTCCATGCCCGCGCCAGCTCGATGCAAAACGATTTCAGCGCGGCGTGGCGGGGTTCGTAAGCGAGCGTGCTGGGCCAGACCCATTGCACGCTGAGTGGGGTTTCGCCCCAGCCTTCGGCGCTCCGGCCTTGTCGGTCCTCCACGCGCACCTTGGCGCGCGCGCAGGTAACCGACGTGAACGTCTCCGGTCCGAACTTCAGCGGCACGCGCGTCTGGACCGGCAGAAACCAGAGCGCCGCGGCATTAACCCGGATGTCAGTTGGTTTGGGCATTGCAAATGCGGTGCGGCTTGGGTCTTGCAGCAGTCCCCGAAAAACGATGCGGGTCTTCTGGCTCTCACTGGCTCATGCTGCCACGGAAAACAGTTCAGCCAATTTCGGAATCTCCTCGCCGTGCTCCAAACGGTCGGCCATGACGCGTAGCACGAGAGCTTTGGCGTTGGCCATCGCCACATCCGGGGTGGATCCATAGGCCATGCCGCCGGGAAGCGACGGTACTTCGGAGAGCCAACGGCCGTCTACTTCCTGATCGAGCGCGATTTGCCTGCGGTTCGGTGGTGCCATGTGAAGCCTCTCAATGCCTCAGGCATACCCCCGAGGAGCTTTCAAGAGACGCATCTGTGGATCCACATGCGCCTTACGGAGAGCTACCCCGCTGGCCAGGTTCTCCTCCACATCCTCGTTGCCCCACTGGGCCCAACCGGGGCGTCGGAAGCGCGCGAACAGTTCGAGATACGGGCCGGGTGAACAGGCTTCCACCAACTCGTAGAATTCGTCGGGTTTTCTTGAGTGTTCGCGCTTCCGGGTACACCGAAGATTCACCTGGGTCCTGCCGGGTCTCAGCGTGCGCATGCGTCCGCGGATCCCAAAGAGCAACAACTCGGTGACATTCCGAAAGTAAAACCCTACCCCCCGGCCATCGGGGCCCCCATCCTTGCGCACTTTGTACCAGACCAGATTCGTCTTGTACGTGAACCCCCAAGCCTCCATGACCTTGAGACCTTCTTGTAAGAGGGCGTTGGGAACCCATAGGTAGAGGTGCGATTTCGCGGCGGCGAATCTGGAAACTGGAAGCTCCATGATCTCCTGCAATTCCATAGTGGGATACCTCAGCAGACGCTTGTGTTCCGGGGCCACTTTGCCGGTTCGGTTCTGAAACTGCCACGGCGGATCGGCGAGGATTGTTGCGTACAGCCCATCGACCTTCGACGCCAGATCCTCGGAAGGGTTCAGTTCGGGGATGCTCAGGACTGTTGGCGATTGTGATCGTTTCATGACCGTTCTAAAGGACTACTGTGCTCCTGGGGATTCCGACCAGCAATAGCGGACACGGATTCCCTACCCCGCGGTGAATTCTCTCCTCAAGCTTCCGCCAGTGTGTCGTCGCTTCGCCGAATTTGTCGGCCACGAAAGCACGCGCCCAACCGCGATCGAAGGAACCACAGGCCTTCACGGCTTTGGCAATTAGCTCCTCTTGGCGCTGTGTCGGCCTGTAGAACTCCCGTACTTGCGCGACATTATCAAGGCCTCGGCGCCTCGCGAATCCTTCGATAATCTCAGCCATGCCTTCATGCAGCGAAACACCTCGTGTGACGATCCCCCCCACCGAGATGACACCCTCAGAGTGCAGACGTTTGAAATTCTCCAGGTCTCGATCAAAGAAAGGGTCTTTGTTGTTCCATTCGATTTCGAGTGCGAACGTCCCTCCCGCGAACTCTTTGACATGATCAATCTCGTGCGTAAGTGATTCCGTTTGTTTGCCATCCACCAGCTTCTTTATCTCAAAAGAATGTTTCTTCCAACCGTGCGAGTCGGCGAGAGTCTTTCGCAAACGTTGAGTGAACTGGCCCTCGCCACCACCGCCTCGCACAAGCTCCTCTGCGGTGATGCGAACCGGCAACAGCGCGGCTTCAAGATCTTCCAAGGCCGCCGGAAGGTCATGCTCGATAATAGCCTCAGCATGGTGAAGCGCCCTGATGTCAAATCCCTTCGCCTTCAGCTTGTTGAGCATAGTCTTCAGTCCTGCTATCCTCGCCTATCTCGTCCACCCTTCGCGGTACGCCGGTTTGATGAACGCGTCAGCGGCCGGGAAGTTGGTCACGCGCAGGTTCGCGGCGTCCCAGTCCATCCGCTGGCCGGGGAACCTCAACGCCAGCACGCCCAGCAATGCCACCTCGGCCAGCGGCCCGCCGTAGTTCCAGTTCGAGCTCGCGCCCGGCCCGCCTTTGCAGGCGCGAATCCAGTCCGCGTGATGTCCCGGCACGCGGGGAATCGTGGGCGCCGGCAAACGGTAAGCGTCGTTGCGGGCGCGCGGCAGCAGTTGCCAGCCGCCGGCGCCGTGCGAGCCGTGCATGGCCTTGCCTTTGTCGCCGACGATGATGGCGCCGAACTGCGGCAGCTTGCGCTGCGGTTCCAGCTCCGGCGGACGCGGCGGCGCGAACGAACCGTCGTACCAAACCACCTTGACCGCGGGTCGATCGCCTTTCGCCGGAAACTGGTACGTGAGCACGCATCCGGGCGGGTAGGTCTCGGCGCGCACGCGGGCGTCAGTGTAATCGGCGGCGACCGCCACCGCGCTGGTCGGCGCACCCAAGTCGAGCGCCCAGAAGATCGGGTCCAACACGTGGCAGGTCCAATCACCCACGATGCCGGTGCCGAAATCCACCCAGCCGCGCCATTTGCCCGGCAGATAAATGGGGTGGTACGGCCGCGCCGGGGCGGGTCCGAGCCAGAGGTCCCAGTCCAGGGTCGCCGGCACGGGTGGCGTGTCGGTGGGTCGCACCACAAAATTGCGGGGCCGGTAGGAATTCTGGGCAAAGGCGTGCACCTCGCGGATGGCACCGAGTTCGCCGCTTTGGATCATTTCGCAAAACGTGCGGATCGACTCGGTGGAATGGCCCTGGTTGCCGAGCTGCGTGGCCACGTTCGCCGCCCGCGCCGCCTCGGTGAGCTGGCGGATGTCGTGCAGCGAATGCGCCAGCGGCTTCTCGCAATAAACGTGCTTGCCCATCCGGATCGCCTGCATCGCCACGACGGCGTGGGTGTGGTCCGGCGTGGACACGACCACGCCGTCGGTTTCCTTGGCCACCTGGTCGAGGAGCTTGCGGAAATCGCGATCGAACTTCGCCTTGGGCGCCTGTTTCCGCGCTTCCGCGGCGCGCGACTCGTCCACGTCGCAAATGCCGACGACGTTCTGGCCCGCGAGTTCGGCGAAGTTCGCCCCGCCGCGGCCGTTGACACCCACGAAGGTCAGGTTCAGCCGATTGCTGGGTGGCTCCGCGCCACGACCGATGACATGCGCCGGCACCACCGAGAACGCGGCGAGGCCGAGACTGGTTCGCAGAAAGCTACGGCGTGAAAGAGCCTGGGACGGTGCTGGCAACGAGGTGTCATGAGAAGTTTTCATGGCGATAAAAGTAGCAGCCGGCGCCGTCACGTCAGCAACGAACCGCGGGAGCGCGTCACAGCGGCGTTCGCCCGCGCGGGCTAACTGTGCAGCGCCAGCCCGATCACCCCCGCCACCGCTACCGCCCCACCTACCAACGAGCGCCAGCCCGGCCGGTCGCGATCGAAGACGTACGTGAACGGGATGACGGCCAGCGGCGCCATCGCGGTGATCGGCAACACCACGCCGCTGGGCGTGGTTTTGAGCGCCCATTGATAGAAACCCACGCCGATCGAAGGCCCGGCCAGCGCGTTTGCCAGCACCCACCAACGCGCCCGCCGCATCGTCTCGGCCGGGAGCACGCCTGGCGTCGGCGAGTTGCGCTCACGCCAGCGCTGGCGAAGCCGATGCCAGGCATACGGCACGGCCACGAAGGCGAGGCCACCCAGGATGCGTTGGTACGCCGCAGTGCCGCCGTCCACGCTTTGGCCCGCGGCACCGGCCAGCGCAAACGCCTTGCGCGTGATGACCGCGCCGAAGCCTTGGCCAAAACCGGAAAGCAGGCCGAACAGGATGCCGGCCAGGCGATGGCCGGGCGGGATGGGCGTTCCGCGTTCGGGCGCCAACGACAAGCCCACGCCGGCGAGGACCACCAGCCCCCAAAGTAATTGGGCCAGGCTGAGCCGCGTGCCCAGCCAGAGCCATTCGATCAAGGCGGCGAACGGCGCGCCCAGGCAGTTGATCATCAGGCTGCTCAGCCGCGGTCCGAGCCGGGGCAATGTTTCGAACAAGGCCCAGTCACCCAACCCGAAACCGATCACGCCGCTCACGAAGAACACGCCGAACACGCCGCCACCAAGGCCGAGGCCAACGCTGTGCGCCCAGGCGCCGAGCAGGAAAGTCGCCACCACGATGCGCCAGAAGTTCGCTGTCTGGTTGCCGAGCAGGCGCGTGGACCGGCTGGCGGCAATGACCGAGCCGGCGAAAAGCAGCGTGGCAATCAGGGCGGGCAGCATGGTGTTGGTGCGAACGACGACGTCTCGCACGGTGCGCACGATGCCGGACCCAGCCGAGTTTGCCAATCACCGAGCCGCCGGATCGCGCGTGCCTAACTTGCGTTCGGCGCCGAGTCTCAGGGGCGCAGGTGTCAAACCTGCGTTCCGTGCCGAGGCTGCCCGGTTGTCCGGCACCGGCTTTTCGCTGGTTGCGGTGACCGCGCGCGCTAAGCTGGCGGGGCGATGCGTATCGGCGTTCTCACCACGGCGGCCTTGTCCGATTTGGACCGCGCCGCCCGGCTGGGCTTGGGCAGCTTCGAATGGATGCGGTTTGCGGATTCGCCCGCCGCGCCGCCGAACGCGGATTGGAAGCCGTTCGCCGACGAAGTCGCCGCCGCGGCGAAGGCGCGGAACCTGCGCCTTTCCGCCATTGGCGCGCTGTACCAAAACCCGCTCGATCCGCCGCAAACCGAGCGCGCCCGCGTCATCTTCACGCGCGCCATCGAAGTGGCCGCGCACCTGGGCGTGCGCACGGTGGCGGGCTTCGCCGGGGCGGTGATCGAGACCCGCCTGAACACGCGTGGTGGCAACCCGGTTTGCACCCCGCTCGAAAATTACCTGCCGGCAGTGGTCGCTTTCTGGGAACCGCTGGCGCGTTTCGCCGCCGATCACGGCGTTCGCCTCGCCTTCGAGCACTGCCCGCAAGGCGCCTGGCACCTGCCGGTGGCGGGCTACAACCTGCTCGACCGGCCGGCGATCTGGGAGCGCTTTTTCGACGTGATGCCGTGCGAAAATGTCGGCCTGGAATGGGATCCCAGCCACCTGATCTGCCAGTTCATCGACCCGGTGGCGAACCTGCGGAAATTCGGCGCGCGCGTGTTCCACGTCCACGCCAAGGACGCGTTCATCGACCGGTCATTGCTGGCGACCTATGGCCTATGCCATCCGGGCGTCGCGGAGCATCGCTTCCCCGGTTTGGGCCAGGCGGACTGGCCGCAGATTGTCCACACGCTCCTGCGCGTCGGCTACGACTCCGACCTGAACATCGAAGGCTGGCACGACCCGGTCTATCGCGACCACGGCGAGGACGCGGCAACGCCGCTGGCGGGCCGCAAACTGGAAGACACTGGCCTGTTGTTGGCCCGGCGAACGCTGGCAGCGTTGGTGCCGCCGGAGGCGTAGCCCAACCGTTTGGACTCAAAACGGCAACCGGCTTTCCGCTTGCCAAACGCCGGCGATTTCGTAAGCGTGACCGCACCGTGCTAGCCTCCAGACATTTGCGTTTAGGAGATAAACCGCAGCTTCTGGCGGCTTATCCCCGGCGATTGGCTGGGTTAAACCGCACCGGAACCCTGTTTTTGCGGTTTAACCCCGGAAAACCGGCCGCGCAATTTCTTTTCTGTAAATTCTTTGAGCATCAAACTGAGGACTGGGTTTGGCATTCCATGTTGAGGTAAACTTTTCCGGTTTCCCAGGCTTCGCTGGTTTCCTGGAGCAGGGCCGAGA